>JBAZIR010000260.1:0-8851 GCA_041651735.1 Verrucomicrobiia bacterium
TCTGCTTTCGGTTTCATATTCGTTTGACTCACGCTGGCCAAAAAGCGCTAGCGTGCCTGCCAGCGCCTCAACAACGCAATATGAGATTGCTTCTCAACAGCAAACCCGTCGCCTGCCTCAAGTCCCCCGGCATCGCCCACGCCACCAAGAGTAAGATCGAGTTGGGCGTCGCTGGCAAAGACGGCTGGTTCGACGACATCAAGGCCTGGAACGCGGAGCCGGTGAAGAGGTGAACGCCAGCGGAAACATTCGCAAATACGCCGCCGAATTGCGCGTCTGCAAGGGGAACGTGCTCAAGACCAACATGGAGGAAAAGGTGAAAGAGTTCGTTGAAAAAGATGTGCAGGTTTACGCAATGGCGTTGTGGCCTCAGTTTCAACCCGAAGGTTTTTCCGACAAACTATTCACCGCACTGCAAAGCGAACTTCCGAAGTCAGCACATGGCTTAGAACCGAACGGGCTGTATCGGGTGATTTGCGCCGCCCAGTATGCCATCCACGCAATGTTTTTGTAGGTGTCTCGCTTCAACACTTCAGTTCTGAAAAACTTCGTTTCACAACCTCCTTCTTGATTTAAGGGGGCAAACCTGCCCCGGTCAAGTGCGTCAGCGTCTTTTAGAATTTGCAGCGTCAGATCGGCGGCAGGATATTTCTCGTCTGGAACACAGTGGTATTGGATAGCGTTTAAACATGGTGTTAACAAACGCTCGTCCTTTAGGAATGCCGCGATTATTCCCCGATGTGCCTCAACCGCCAATCGTCCATGCGCTTCGTCTTCTTGGCTGTCTTCGCGACAAGTGTCATGTAATGAAGCTGCTGTTAAAACCATCGGTAACAGTTCTTGTTTGAGCGCCTCATTCAGGTGTTGGACAAGGAACGCACTCCAGAACATGACCCTTGTAGCGTGAATTGAGCCGTGATGATCATCTGCCAATTTGGGTTTAACAAACCTTTCGCGGACAGGACAGAGTTCTGGGTGGTCTATTTCGAACTTCTCCAAGGCACTCAGCGCTGCATTCAGTTTTGCTAAGACATCGGAGTCGCTTTTGGCGCGGCCCGTGAGACTCCTCAAGAATCCCTTTTCAGCCTTGAGCAATTCGTCTCTTGGAAAAAAGACAGGTGTGCCGTTGACGCTTGATAAACGACAGATGGGTTTGCCAGTAGAATTCAAAAAGGCCGTTTGGTCATGAGTCAAAGCGCGAATTTGATCTGTCGGAACAATTATCCGAGTGACCATTTCAAACGGTAGCGCCAAAGAACTTTCCCCATCCGCATCTTCTCCCAAGTGAACAATAAGTTCAGCAGATCTTTTCCTGTTCACCAGACGTTCAGTATTCGGTCCAACAGAGAAAATTGTTTTCCAATCGCATCCCGGCGTTCCGTCGTCCCGAACCAATACCCCAGTGAAAAAGTCATTCGAAAAACTCGCGAACCCGGTTCCAGCCAGATTCTGCGGTGCAATCGTCCATTGGCATCTACCACCGAGCAGCGTTTCTAAGTCAATTTCCAATACGCATACAATCGCGTCATCCGGGTTCTTGGAAGCAGCTTCACGCAACAAGCCATTGTGTTGAAAGGCTCGCATGGTCCAGTTGAGTGGATTCCAGAAAAGATTAATGCATTGATGAGCTTCTACGCGCTTCCCACCATCAAGAAGTACCTGAACGTCCCGTTTAGCCTGAACACTCTGGCCTGACAGATCAGTCCGTTCTCGCGGTGCGGTGGCATTTGGCAGAATTCCGGTCACCACCATTCGCTTCAAATTCGTCAATGGGCAGATGTAGTAAACAAAAAGTCTATCTGCCGCAGGTGTAAGAACTGCCCTCAACCCGGCCAACTCATTTTCGAATCCCCTTAGCGTCTGAACGAGAAGTTTGGCGCTCATCGAAGTGCCTTACAAAAGAACCGGCTGTTTGAGCATTGGTTCTTGAAAGGCGGTGTTAGCGCCGACCAGGAATGAATACAAGTTATCTATCGTCTTCTTGCCCAGTCCTTCCAAAGAACAAACCTCCGACAAGCTGTTCACGCGTTGGTCTCTTACTGCAGAAAGAATTAGAACCGCAGCTGGTTCTGTGAGATTGGCTTGGCGACGAAAATCTTCGGTGGTGCTATGCTGTGCTTCCGAGAAAAGTCGTTCAAAAAGCGGGTCAGGTTTATGCGGGTCAAACTCGACCAACTCAACAGAAACGTCAGAAAGATTACTCAAGCATGAGCGTATGAGTGTGTGAACTTGTCCCCATTCTAAACGACCATTCATCGCACCAAGCCAAGGCATCGCTACACTGCGAATGCCAAGGTTTCGATAATTCGCTACGAATTTCCTGAGACAGCTTTCGACCCACTCAATACGCGAGGGATGCTTCCAGTCATCTTTGACTGCGAAATTTAGAACCCACGGTTGCTCTTTTCGGTAGGGCCAAATCTGGCCGGGACGAAGCATGCCCGTTTCGCATATGTGCCGGTATTCCTCAAACATCTTCGGAAAACGATGGCGAAACTCAAGGGCAACTCCTTTGCCCATTACGCCAACACAATTCACCGTGTTCACCAAGCATTGAGCCTGTGATGCGAAAAGGTTTCCTTTGTATTCGCGATATGCCATTCGAGGAATCTATTTTCGCCCAAAGGGGGCAATCATGTCCAGTTCGTTAATTCTCTGCGCGTTCGAGAGAGCGCTAGCGAGGAAGTGGGCAGGGTGCTGCTGGCCCCTCTTTGATTGAACTCCTCTCGGTTCTGTGTTCGACTTCCATTCCATGAAATCATTTCTTCTTCTCCTCGCCATTGTCCTCGCCCAAACTGCGGCGTTTGCCGATGACGCCAAACCTCTCCTCGTCCAGCCGGGGAAGGTTGTCGCCCAGCCGGACCTCAAGCTGCCGCTGGGGAAAGAGTGGAAGGCGGTGAAGGGAACTTGGGAGCCGAAGGACGGCGAGCTGGTGTGCGCGGAGGTGCCGGCGGACAAACATTCCGCGGTGCTGTGGCATCTGGTGGGATTGCAGAGCGCGGTGATCGAATGCGAGTTCCTGTTCGATGGCGGCAAGGTGTTCATCATCGGCTGCGATTCGGAGAAGAAACACGTCGGGCGGGTGACCATCACGCCGAAGCTGGCGCGGATCACGGAAGACGCCTCGGCGGTGAAAGGCAAGACTCCCCCCAAGACCCTCGCCGAGGCCGCGCTCGACCTGAAACCGGGCCAATGGTATTCGGCGCGGCTGGAGTGGACGGGCGACAAGATGGCGGCGCGTGTGGCTGGCAAGGAAATCCGTGGCGAGAATGAGAAACTCTCCGTGCCCAAGGCCCGCTGGTGGTTCGCCGTCGGCGGCGCGAAGGTCCGCGTGAAGAACATCAAGGCGTGCGAGGGGAAGTAGGAGGCGGAGAGGCCAGAGGTCAGAGATCAGAAGTCAGAGGTCAGAGTTGGGGAAAGTTTTGCAAAAACAGGCTGGAATCCTCCGGCGGCGCAGGCACATGCGCGGGTAGGGCGAGCCGTCCCTGGCGAGCCGTTTCGCTTCCAAGATGCGCGGGCCGCGGCTCAGCGGGACGCTTCGCCGTGCCATCCTGACCGCCCTCAAACCCCGCCTCGGCGGCGCTGATTTTGACTAAAGTGCCCGCATCCGTTTGCCGATGCACATGCCTCGGCACGCTTGTATAGAGCCGGCCACCGGCGGCATGGACGCTGCTGGTTGACGAAACCATAAACGACGTTAACGGATGAACGCCCATGGTCATCAACACAAACATACAGGCGCAGACCAGCGCGCGGCTGCTGGGAGATTCCTCCAGCCGGCTCTCCCAATCCCTGGCCCGGCTCTCTTCCGGCTCCAAGATCGTTTCGCCGGCCGACGATGCCGCCGGTCTGGCGGTTTCGACACGGTTTGACGCGCAGATCAACCGCACCGGGGCTGCCATTAACAACCTCGGCAACACCCTCTCGTTCTGCCAGACCCAGGACGGCTACATGAACAAGATCGGCAAGGCGCTCGACCGCATGAGCGAACTGGCCATGCTGGCGCAGGATGTCACCAAGACCGACTCGGACCGGAGCCTCTACAATCGGGAGTTCCAAACGCTGAACAACTACGTCAACAGCATCGCGACCAAGGATTTCAACGGCGTGACCCTGTTCAGCAGCAGCGCGCTGAACGTGACCATAGACACCGAAGGCGTCACGCTCCAGATGGCGGGCATTAGCGGCACCTACCTCACGGCAAACACGACGGTGGGTTATGCCGGCACCACTCTGTTGTCAGAGCTCACAAGCAAATTTACTGACAATACTGGATCGTATGATTTCTATTTGGACTCGGGATCCGTTAAGTTCTCTGCCAGCAGCACAATCAACGACTTGGTGAACTACTTTAACAGCGGTTCCACCAGCGCTTCCTACGATTCAACAACCGGCGAGCTTTCAATAACCGTAGCTTCTGGAGACCCGCTCGATGACTGGGCACACTGGCTCACGGACCTGGGGCTGACCCCTGATTCCACTGTAGGGGGATATGATAGATACAACGGTCCCCAAACTTTGACTGCGACGTTGACCGACCCGACGCCGGTGGTGGATCCTGGCGTATCAGACATCAGCACCGCCAGCGGCGCGGCTGCGGCATTGACCACGGTCAAGTCGGCGATCAACCAACTGGCCACGGATCGGGCGACGGTCGGCGCGACCATCGCGCGTTTGAACTCGACCAGCGAAAGCCTGGGCACGCTCAAGGAGAATCTGGCCGCCGCCAACAGCCGCATCAAGGATGTGGACGTGGCGGAGGAGAGCACGCAGTTCGCCCGTTACAACATCCTGGTGCAATCCGGCACCGCGATGCTCGCCCAAGCCAACGCGACGCCGAACAGCGTCTTGAAACTGTTGAGCTAAAGCCCCCCGAGCACGCGCCATCGCGGATTCGAGCGACGGGTAGGGCGAGCCGTCCCTGGCGAGCCGTTTCGCCAGTGAGATGCACGGGCCGCGGCTCAGCGGGACGCTTCGCCCTACCATCCTGATCACGCCCTTTCGCCCGGGTCCGACAGGCGTCGAAATACCAACTTGCGAAACCGCGGGAAAGACACCTCGCTTGCTGCTGGCAAATGCGGCGGATTCGGCGCATGTTGGTCCCATGGCAAAGAAAGGAAAGAAAACGCTGTTCCATCGTCACGTCTCGGTGTTTCAACGGGAGGCCGCCTGCCAGACCAATCCGCTGAAAGGTGTGAGCCGCAAGACCGCCCCGACAAAGCCGCCGAAAATCGGTTGATCGGTGCGCCGCCCGAACATCGCCCGGAGCTGACACGCCCCATTCATGAGTTCTCCCACTCCCGCTTTGCTTTCCGCCAATGAACTGGCGCTGACCTTTGGCATTCAGCAGGTGCTCAGTGGCGCGACGCTGGCGGTGGCACCGGGTGAAAAAGTGGGACTGGTCGGGCGCAACGGCTGCGGCAAGACGTGTCTCTTGAAGATCCTCGCCGGCACGGGCCACGCCGAGGCGGGCGAAATCTCGCGGCGTCGCGGCCTGCGCGTCGGCTATCTGCCGCAGGAGTTCGAGCTGGATGGCAGCAAGACCGTGCGCGAAAACATCGAGGCCGGCGCGGCGGACCTGATGGACTGGCTGAGCCGCTACGAGGCCGGCCACCGCAGCGAGGCGGAGATGGCGGAGTTGCTGCACGCCATCGAGGTCGCCGACGGATGGAACCTGCAGGCGCGGATCAAGGCGAGCGCCTCCGCGTTGTTCGCGCCGCCGCTGGATGTGTTGGTGGGGCCGCTGTCGGGCGGCGAGAAACGGCGCGTCGCCCTCTGCCGCGCGCTGGCGCCGCAGCCGGACCTGCTGCTGCTCGATGAGCCGACGAACCATCTCGACGCGGAATCCATCCGCTGGCTGGAGGAGTTCCTCCAGAAATTCCCGGGCGCGGTGATCTTCGTCACGCACGACCGCTATTTCCTCGATGTCATCGCCACGCGGATCGTCGAGTTGGCCGACGGCCGGTGCTTCTCGCATCCGGGCAACTACACAGCCTATCTGGAATCGAAAGCCATCCGCCAGCAGGTCGCCGAGCAAGCCGAGCGTCGGCGGCAGCGGTTTCTGCGCGTGGAACTCGAGTGGGTGCGCGCCGGCGTGCGGGCGCAACGGTCGAAAGCGCGCCACCGTCTGGACACGTTCTACCAGACCGCCGGACTCGAAGCGCCGCCCGAGGAACAGGAAATGGACCTCTTGATTCCACCCGCGCCGGAGATGGGCAACATCGCCGTGAACCTCACCGACGCCAGCGCCAAAGTCGGCGAAGGCGGCGCGGAACGCTGGCTGTTTCGCGGCCTGAACTTTTCCCTGAAGCCGGGCGAGTGCACCGGCGTGGTGGGCCGCAACGGCGCGGGCAAGACCACGCTCCTGCGCCTTTGCATGGGTGAACGCCCGCCCGACGAGGGCGTCGTGACCATCGGGAAAAAGGTGACGTTCAACTACATTGACCAAGCGCGCATGCAGCTCAACAGCGCCAACACCGTGCTGGACGAAATCGCGGGCGGCTGCGAGCGGATCGCCTTCGGCGAGGAAAGCTTGAGCGCGCGCTCCTATCTGCGGCGGTTCCTGTTCAGCGACGAGCGCGTCAACGAACCGGTGTCCAACCTCTCCGGCGGAGAGCGGGCGCGGCTGATGCTGGCGAAGGTGTTGCGGCGCGGCGGCAACGTGCTGGTGCTGGACGAGCCGACCAATGACCTCGACCTGCCCAGCCTGCGGATGCTGGAGGAATCGCTGGCGGATTTTGACGGCAGCGTGCTGGTGGTCAGCCACGACCGTTATTTCCTGGACCGCATCTGCGACCAGATCGTGGCCTTTGAAGACGGCGACGTTTTCGTGCAGCCGGGCAACTACTCGTATTACCTGGAGAAGCGAAAGGAGCGCGAGCAGCGCGACAAACCGGCGTCCGGACCCGCCGCCAACTCCTTGCCGCTTGAGCCGGAGCTTTCGGCCAAGTCCAGCCGCTCGCGCAAGCTGAGTTTCAAGGAGCAACGCGAGTTTGCCGGCATGGAGGCCGCGATCCAAACGGCGGAAGCGCGCGCAGCGGAACTCGAAGCGGCGTTGAACGACCCCAACTTCTACACCACGCGCGCGAAGGAAGCGCCGGGCCTCATCGCTGAACTGGAAGCAACCAAGGCCGAAGTGGCCCGCCTCTACGCCCGGTGGGAGGAACTGGACCGAATCGGCCGGTAGAAGACGCCCGCGCGGGAACGGGAAACTTGTTTCCGAGACAGGTGTTTAACCGCCTCGTGAACACCAGGAGATATTTCAGTCACCGTGTTTTTCTGACTCTGTGCGCCGGCTTTCTCGCGCTGTCGTTTGGCATGCGGGCACGAGCCGCCGTTGATGCCGGCGAACCCGCCTTGCAGCGCGTGGAGTTCAAGGTGGATGGCGTCGCGCGGGAAGCGCTGGTCTACGCGCCAGCGGCTGCGAAGACGACAAACGCGCCGCTGGTATTCGTGTTTCACGGTCACGGTGGCAACTCACGCCAAGCATCTCGTTCGTTTGGCATGCACCGTCAGTGGCCCGAAGCCCTCACCATTTACCCGCAGGGACTGAAGACGCCCGGTCGGCTGACAGATCCGGAAGGCAAGCTGCCCGGTTGGCAGCCTCGCATCGGCGACCAAGAGGACCGCGACCTGAAGTTCTTCGACGCGATGCTGGCGCGGCTCAAGCAGGACTACAAGGTGGATGAGAAACGCATCTATTGCACAGGCCACTCGAACGGTGGCGCGTTCACTTACCTGCTGTGGGCCGCTCGTGGCGACGTGTTTGCCGCCGTCGCGCCCTCGGCGGCGGTAGCGGTGCCGCAACTTCAGATCCGATTGAAACCGAAGCCTGCCCTTCACCTCGCCGGCGAGAAAGACACGCTCGTGAAGTTTGAGTGGCAGAAGCTGACGATGAACGCGGTGCGCAAACTCAACGGCTGCGAGGCGGAAGGAAAGCAGTGGGCAACCCAATGTACGCTCTATCCATCCAAGACGGGCACGCCGTTTGTTACGTTCATTCATCCCGGCGGCCACGGTTTTCCGACCGAAGCGCCAGCGCTGGTGGTCAAGTTCTTCAAGGAACATCCCGCGGCAGCGAAGTAGCGCGGAGAGACGCTAGTCGTCTTCGACTGCGACCGGTTTCGCGACCGGGGGCGGCGGGGCTTCTGCGATGGCCGATGGATGGCCGAGATTGGCGCGGAGGGTTTCCTTGGTGACTTCCTTCTCCCACCGGCTGATGACGACGGTGGCGACGCCGTTGCCGATGAGGTTGGTGACGGCGCGGCACTCGCTCATGAAACGGTCAATGCCCACCAGCAATGCCAGCGACTCGATTGGCACGCTGGGCACCACCGCCAGCGTCGCCGCGAGCGTGACGAATCCCGCACCGGTGACGCCACTGGCGCCCTTGGAGGAAATCATCGCTACCATCAGCAACGTGATCTGGTGGCTGAGGTCGAGGGGCGTGTTGGTCGCTTGCGCGAGAAAGACGGCCGCCATCGTCATGTAGATGTTGGTGCCGTCGAGGTTGAAACTGTAGCCGGTCGGGATCACGAGGCCGACGGTGGCGTCGGCGCAACCGAGCCGGCGCATCTTCTCGATCATGCCGGGCAAAGCCGTCTCGGAAGAACTGGTGCCGATGGTCAGCATCAACTCTTCCTTGATGTAGCCGAGATATCGGATGATGGAAAAACCGTTATACCAGGCGATCAGGCCCAGCACGATGAGGACGAACAGGCCCGCCGTCACGTAGAAGCTCACCATCAAGGCCAGGAGCTTGTTGAGCGCACCGAGGCCGTAGCTGCCGACGGTGAACGCCATGGCTCCGAGCGCGCCGATCGGCGCCGCCTTGACGATAATGTGCATGATG
>JBAZIR010000261.1:0-8809 GCA_041651735.1 Verrucomicrobiia bacterium
CGCCAGCCATGGATGTTGGCGCCTCGCTTTTCCTGCTCCAATAGGGCCGCCGCCTGCTTCTTCGCTTCCGCAAGCTCCTCCTCGGTGACCATTCGGATCGGCAGCGGGATGGTCTTCACCTTGTGGACCATCGGGACGTCCGTGTGAATGTCGTCCTTGACTGCCGCGTACACTTCGTCAACTGCCTTCACGATGCGACGCGAAATCTCCTGGAGCCGCGTGAGGCCCCGCAACTTTCGCATTCGCTCTTCCGCCGCCTTGCGGTACATTAGGTGCGGCGACTGGTCTCCCGCCGCGCCAATCCAACCCAGCACGCAAAGCTTCTCTCCATAGCGACTGCGCAGGTCCTCGCGCACTTCGTGCCAGAAATCGGCGTTGACCGCCTTGCCGTTCTCCACTTCCTGGGCCGTGCAGGCCAGGTTCACTGCCGTGGCGATCAGCTTTTTTTCTTGGTCCCAGAAGAACAGCACCTCCACGGCGTGGTCTTCATAGCCTTCCAATCCGCGGAACTCAGGCACGTCGGTCTTGCCGTACATCTTGGCCGTGCCGTTGGCGTATACAGCGCGCCGATTCTGAGCGACCACCGCGTGACTCATTCCCCAACTCACTCCGCCCGGCCGCCGACTTTCCCAAGCCTTCACAACCATCTCGCCCAACCGGTCCATGAAGAATTCCAGATACTCTTTCGCCTGCATGACATCTTTGGGAATATCGTAGGACCCGTCGTACGTCACCATGCTGGTGTGAGTATGGGTTGCGTTAAGGAACAGCTTCCCAACGTCAAAGCCCACAAGCCTCGACTTCACTCGCTGCCGGAACTGTTCCAGCAGCTTGCACCTCCAGGACTGCTCCAACGAAGTGCTGGTCCCTTCCACGTCGCCGCGGATAACCCCCAGATCGCACGACACCATGATCGCCTGATCGACAGGTTTTCCTTCCCGCCTCGTCTCCAAGACCACAGCGGTTGCCATGCACGGCGATTCGACTGTCTTTGCGACCCGCAGACCCATTTGTCCGGCGAGGGCGACCGGACGATCGGGCGTGATGCTCGTCGTTGTTGCGCCGACCCACAATTCGTCCGCCGACACGCAGGTTGCCACCAGTGCGACGGCCAGCACGCAGGCTGCGTGCTGGAAGAGGGCTTTGTTCGAACGGGACGCCTTCAGTTGTGGACCGGTGGTGTGAATTGTGTCTTTCACTTTCTTTCCTTTGCTCTGCTGGCGGTTCTTGTTCGAGGGTTCTTTACTGAACGACGATTCGTTTCCTCTTATACATCTCCGAATGGTCGGCGAGAAGTTTTCAGTTCTCCCTTTCTGAAAAATCGCTATTGCAAACCTAGACTTGAAACAAGAGGGTTTGATGCGTCATTTCTTAAGGAGACAAAGCATGCATTCAAACACGTTCTTCAAAGTTGTCTTCGGTGCAGCACTAACCGCGCTGCTGGCGTTGAGCGCTATTGCGGAGGCGCCGAAATTCAAAGACGGCGACCGCATCTGCTTCATCGGCGACAGCATCACGCATCAGGGCGGCTACCACACCCAACTCCTGCTGTTCTATGCCACGCGGTTTCCCCAGATGCGTTTGGAAACATGGAACCGCGGGTTTGCCGGCGACAGCGCCGGAGGCGGCGTCAAACGCTACCCGTGGGACATCGCTCCTCTCAAGCCCACCGTCGCAACGATCATGTTGGGCATGAATGACGTGGGCCGGCATCTCTATGCCGAAGGCAAGACGGGTCCCCAAGTCGAAGCGCAGCGGCGCAAGGCCATCGACGCTCGTAATGCCAATATGGAGAAGCTTGCCACTTTTCTCGCCAAAGACGGCACCCGGATCATCTTCATCACGCCCTCGCTCTATGACCAAACCGGCAATCAGAAAAGCGAGAAGCTCTTTGGCGTCAACGATGCCCTCAAAGCCTGCGCCGAAGCCGACCGCAAACTGGCTGCCCAATACCAAGCCGGACTGGTTGACTTCAACGGTCCAATGGAGGCCATCAACAAGGCAGGGCAGGCAAAAGACCCTGGCTTCACAATCGTCGGCGCCGACCGCGTGCATCCCGACGCAGTCGGGCATCTCTTCATGACTTACCTGTTTCTCCAAGAGCAGGGAGTGTCACCAACCGTTGCCGACATGGAGATAGACGCGAGCCGAAGCGCTGTTCTCAAACAGGGGAATTGCGAAATCTCCAAGCTCAGCGTGACAGGCGGCGCGATCTCTTTCTCCTGTCTTGAGAAGGCGCTGCCGTTTCCGGTGGATCCCACGAGCGAGAAGGTTCTGGAACTTGTCCCCTTCACGAAAGAACTCAACCAGGAGACGCTCAAAATCTGCGGTCTTCCCGATGGCGGTTACGAGGTCTTGATTGACGATAAGCCGGTACTTAAAACCAACGCAGCGGCATTGAAAAGTGGAATCAATCTGGCGACAGTCGCGAACACCCCGCAGTATCAGCAGGCCCTGAACGTTCGCCGGCTCATCACGGAACGAGCCCCTATTGAAGGACGCAAGCTGAGAGTCTTTGCCCAAGTCAAACACCTGTTCTTCTCCGACCTCAAAGAGCGAAGCCCGGAAATCGAACGCAAGTTTTTGGAAGAAAGCCTCGCGGCGATGCGCAAGACCGACAACGTCTGGAACCGACACCGCATCGGCGTCATCGAATCCTACTTCAGACTCATTCCTGAAAAAGCGGATCTCGAAAGAAAGTCCGCTGAACTTTTTAGGGAGATTTGCACCGCAAACAAACCGTCGGCCCATCTCTACGTGATCCGCCCCGTGCGGTGAAGCGCGCTTGCCGGTGAGGGTTTTGATCTTCAACGGCGATGCCGAACCGCTTCTTCATCCACAACCACTTTTCCATCAGTCTGATGAAATATACGGGCTATAGATTCCGCGGCTGAAATCAAAATTCCTATCCTTCCGTGTCTCGTTCGATTACAACTGCCATCTATTCCGAAAGGAGCCTTCAATGAAAATGCCTTTGCTCAGTGGCGCATTCAGAGCGGTGTGCGGCGGAGTGCTTGTTTGCCTCTTGGCCCCAGCCGTGTTGTTCGGTGCTGAACTGCAGGTCGGAACCGCGTCGGTCGACATCACACCGAACAAAGCCGTTGCTCTGTGGGGACAATTCGGCCTGCGGCTTTCGACCCAGCCGGAGACGCCTTTGACGGCCAACATCGTCGCATTGCGCGCCGGCGAAGTCTCGACAACCTTTGTCTCGCTGGACCTCCTGCAATTGCCGGAAATCTTCGTCAAAGCGATCCGAGACGCGGTGGCGAAAAAGGACAAGTCCATCAACCTTGAGAACATTGTCCTCACAGCCACGCACACACATACCGCGCCGGTTCTGCAACTGGGCGCGCCGGGCATACCGGTCAATCCGCAAACGATGACCATCGTAGAGACGCTGGCTTATCTCGCCGACAAGATCAGCGACGGGATTGTGGCTGCATGGAGAAACCTCGCTCCGGGACGAATGGCGTATGGGCTGGATCGGAACAGCATCGGCTTTGGTCGGCGGGCCGTTTACGCGAACGGCACTGCGAAAATGTATGGAAACACGAATCAGCCGGACTTCGTTCATCTGGAAGGAATGGACGACGATGATATCGGTTCCATTTTCTTTTTTGACCAGCAGGACAAACTGCGAGCCATCATCGTCAACGTCGCCTGTCCCTCACAGGTTGTTGAGAGCCAGTCCGCCGTTAACGCGGACTATTGGCTCCCGGTTCGCGACAAGTTGAAGGCCCGATATGGTGAGAAGGTCGTTGTTCTGGGGTGGGGGTCTGCGGCGGGGGATATGTCTCCGCGCCCGATTGTGCACAAGGCCGCCAACGCAAGGATGCGCGCCTTGCGTGGAATCGACGAATTGCGGGAAGTGGCGCGGCGCATCGGCATTTCCGTCAGCCAGACGTTCGACGCCGCGCAGAAGGAGAAATTTGCGGAACCGCTGCTGAAACATTCCGCGGTCACGCTTCAACTGCCGCTGTCCAGGATTTCCGAGGCCCAATACCGTGAAGCCCGGGAGGCGTATGACAAAGTCATGGCGCAGCTCAAGAAGGACCCGTCCTGCGCGCCCAAGGTGGCCTTCATGGCCAGAGACTGGCATTACGGCGTCATGAAACGCTACGAGGAATTGCAGAAGAACCCCGGTGCGACGTATCCGGTCGAGATTCACGTCGTCCGGATTGGCGACCTGGTTGTCTGTTCAAATCCGTTCGAGCTGTTTTGCGAATACGGCATTCGCATCAAGGCCCGGTCGAAAGCAAAGCAGACATTCATCGTCCAGATGTCCGGCTTTGGCAGCTACCTGCCGACCGAACGCGCCCAGGCCCATGGGCATTATTCAGCCGTCCCACAGAGCAACATCATCGGCCCGGAAGGCGGACAAATGCTGGTCGACAGGACCGTGGAAATTATCGACAACCTGTGGAAGTAGACCGGGTCAGGCGCGTTGCGCTTTCTCGATCATCGCCTCCCAAGCCTGACGTTGCTCGGTCAGGGCTTTGACCCGGTCGGGAACTTTTTCGTCCATTTCCGCCAACGCCCATCCTTCCCAGTTCGCCTTCACGAGCAGATCAACCATGGTCTGATAGGGATACTTCGGAGAGCGCACGTCGTGGAGGTGGATGACCTTGGAGAGGAGGTTCTTGACCAGGTTGAAATTCGCAGCGAACCCGTCGCCCTTTGCGTCGCGGGGATCGCAATTGAGGCGCAGGCGCACGCTGCGCTGGGTCACGCGGTCCATGATGGCGCGCATCGTGGGCAGTTCGCCGGCCGGGCCATGGGCTTCGAAGGAAACTTCCTGGCCCACGTTGGCGGCGAAGGCGCCGAGTTCATTCAACGACCGCGCAATCTGTTCGATGGTTTTCTCGTGCGGGACGTCGCGGTGAAACTGGTTGGGAAACACACGCACCACGTTGCAGCCCACGTCATGGCTCAACTGCAAATGCGCCTTGGCCGCCTCGATGGCCGCCTTGAGCTTCTCCGGATCGGGCCAGTCCATGCGCTCGCCACTGGCGATGCTCACAATATGCACGGGACTGTCGGCAAACCGTTTCTTCACTTCCGCGCGCTCGGATGCGCTGAGCGTCAGCTCGATACCATGGGCATACTTGGAACTCGTTCGCGGTTCCACGCCATACACACCGGCCGCCTTGCAGTTGGTGATCAGCGTGGGGATGTCCCAGTCCTTTCCCCATGAGTATGTCGCCAGACCGAACCGCAACTTTGATTTGGCGGCCGACTCGGCCGCCAGCAGCGGCGAGGGTTGAAACGAGCCGAGTGAGGAAACGCCCACAGCGGCTCCGACACTGCGGCTCAGAAAATGTCTGCGAGTGATTCCTGGGTTGTTGGTAGTCATATGGTTTTCTCGATCTTGCGGTTACACTTTTTCCGGCACGATAAACGGCGCACGATATTCCCGGGAAACGAGCTGATTGGCCGGCTGGCTGAACTCGCCGGTGAAACGCTCCGTGTCCGGATCGAAAGTGAGCATCGGCCCGAGGGTGGCGGGCGTCTTGCTGAGGTCAATTCCGTTGGCCGACAGATGGGCTTGGAATCGTTCGTAGGCGGCGGACATCTCCTTGTTGCCCGCGATGCGCTGGTGGATATCGGCGGCGGGCGTGGTCTTGCCGAGACGATGAGAGATGTTGCCGAGGTGGACCAACACGGCGGAGAGATGCCCTTGAAGCACATCGCTCACCAGATCGTTCGCGCGGCGGCTGCGCACGGCTTCGATGAAATTCTGGTTCTGCGGTGGCGTGGTCGCCTTGAACTTCGCGATTTCCTTGCCACTGGCGTCGAAGGCAACATGGCTGCTGACGGTGCTGATCACGTATCCGTGTTCGCAGTGAATGACCTTGCCGACCGGGATTCCCTGATACGAGTCCATCGCGCTGGGACCCCACGTGTCTTTTCCGGCAACGGCGTTGGCCAGGAAGGACTTGTCCTTTGGCAGGGCGCGAAACTCGGAGAGAACCGGCGCCGGCTCGTAGTCGTAATAGACAATCAGCGTATTGGCCGTCTGGCCGTCATCCTCGTAACCGAAACGTCCTCCGATGCTGATGACGTGCCGTGGCAGGCCGCCGCCGACAAACAGCCGGCAGCCATCCAGGTGGTGAATGCCCCAGTTCCCGAGTTCGCCGTTGCCGTAAGGCCATTGCCAGTGCCAATCGTAGTGCAGGTTCTCGCGCACGACCGGAAGGATGGGGGCGGGGCCGGACCAGAGATTGTAGTCGAGGGTGGAGGGGATCGGTTTGGGTGCGCTGACCTTGCCGATGCTGCATCGCGGCGCGAAGTGCACATGGCGGACCTTCAGCACCTTGCCGAGCTTTCCCTGCCGGACGTAGTCCAGCGCTTCCGCGTAACCGTTCTGACCGCGCGATCCGTTGGGGCACTGCACGATGCGGTTATACTTGCGGGCGGCCTCGACCATCTTCCGGCCTTCGAAGATGTTGTAGGAAGCGGGTTTCTGGACATACACATCCTTGCCGGCCTGACAGGCCCAGATCGTCACCAGCGCGTGCCAGTGATTCGGCGTGGTGACCACGACGGCGTCAATGTCCTTGTTCTCCAAAAGCTTGCGCACGTCGGAATAGGCGGCAACCTTCTCATTGCGTTTCTGGAAACTCTCCACTTCCGGGCGAAGATTGGCCTCGTCAACGTCGCAGAGGGCAACGATGCGAACGCCGGGCACCTTTCGAAAACTGCGGATTTCGTTCCTGCCCATTCCGCCGATCTTCACTCGCGAGCCGACGCCGACGATGGCTAGGCGAATATCGTCGTTGGCGCCGGCCGCCCGCGACCAGGGGGAAGAGCAGAAGCTGGCGCCCACAAAGGCAGCCGAAGCCGATGCTGTTTGTTTGAGAAAACTGCGGCGGGAAGTGAGATTCATATGCTTCGATCTTTCGATTTGAGGCGTGAACCAGAGCATGGTGTTCATCTGTTGTTTATCACACTCGATCCTGCGATTCATAGCTTCTTTCACGGATCGGAAAGATGGGGCGGGGCGTGTAGCGCGTGACTTGAGTTATTGGGATGGCAGCCACGCGTTGCGTCTGGTAAAATGACTGCAACGGCAACGATGACAGGCACGGCATCGTAAGGAGAAAGAGGCGGGACTGAGTCTGTTCGTTAAGAGTCGTGAAAGAGATGGACATC
This sequence comes from Verrucomicrobiia bacterium, assembly GCA_041651735.1. Taxonomy (GTDB): domain Bacteria; phylum Verrucomicrobiota; class Verrucomicrobiia; order CAIQCK01; family CAIQCK01; genus CAIQCK01. Next base: position 7,153 of record JBAZIR010000261.1, read on the forward strand.
ATGCGCTGCTCTAGAAATTTGATGTTAGGTATCGTGTTTGTGGTGTTTCTGACAATGGGGCCATGTAGCGGCGGCATGGATTTGAAGTACTATGCATATCTGCCAGCAGGCATCCACCGAGATGTCTGCCGCGATGCAGTACTGGCGAATCCGCAAATCGTCAAGCAAGTGCAGGCAATTGCAGAACACTACGTGAAGCAAATTCAGTCTGAACTGGCTACGCTTGGGAAGCGTTACCCAGCTCTTGCGGGAGTCGGGCAAACTCAGATTGAACTATCAAGTCCGAGGGAAGCTGAGAAGGTGCTATGCGGACTGAGCTTCCAAAAAAACACGCGCCCTGTCGCAGTGCCGAGCGGTGTGTATGCGGAACCAGATAAAGACGGATGCGTTCTAATAGTATGGGTTCACAACATTCTTGCCAGTTCATCCCCGCGGCGTCATTCGGACATGTCAGACTGGTTTTTGGTGCATGAAATTGAATTACACGCGAGCTACTTGTTAAGACTTAGTGAAAACGACAAACACATCGAGAAAGACTTGCGAGCACTCATAGAACGACACATCAAAGAGATGTGTGCCGAGATGAAGAAGCTTCAAACGGCGGAAGATAAGGCGGCGGCCATATATCAGTGATGCGGATGATGACACGGTAAGGGCGTAGGTGGCGTCGGCGTTTTTCCGTCTGCGGTGTTATTCGACGATCACAGCTCCAGTCTTCCTCCGTAGGGATCGAGGGGTGCCGGATGGACAACCGGGGAACATGCCGGTAGCATGGCTTGGTCAAAACAAACCATGGACTGCACAGCGAAGCCGGCAAAATGCGATCCAAACCATTAGTGCAATCGCCTTGGAAGACGCGGCGGCCGAATGTGGCTCTGATCGTGGAGACCTCCGTGGTTTATGGGCGCCAGATTCTGCGCGGCATCTCCCGCTACCTCAAGACGCATGCGGCGTGGTCGGTGTTCCTTGATGAGCGCGAATTGCGCATGCCCCCGCCGGAATGGTTGTCCCAATGGCGCGGCGATGGCGTCATTTGCCGTTCGACCACGCCGGAATGGGCCCGGATCTTCCAGCGACGCGGTCTGCCTGTCGTGGACCTCAACGATATGTATCTCGATCTGGGGCTGCCTCGCGTCGGCTCGGACATGTATGCAATCGGCCGGCTGGGTGCGGAGCATTTGCGTGAACGGGGTTTCCGCCATCTGGCTTTCTGTGGTTTCAGCGGTGAGACTTGGTCGCAGCAGCGCCGCGATGGCTTTCTCGATGGGGCAAAGGAATTGGTGAGGGCTGGGAGCCTTTACGAGTCGCCGTGGGCAGGGCTGCGCGAGCATTCATGGCAGGAGGAACGGAACCGGATCGCGCAGTGGCTGCGCACATTGCCGCGCCCGGTGGGTGTCATGGCGTGCAACGACGTTCGCGGGCAGCATGTACTGGACGCCTGCCGGCACGTGGGCATACCGGTGCCGGATGAGATAGCGGTTGTCGGCGTGGACAATGCGGTGACCTTTTGCGAACTGTGCAATCCGCCGCTATCAAGCGTCGTCCCCGATGCCGAACGCATCGGTTTTGAAGCGGCGACGCTGCTCGATCGCCTGATGTCTGGCCGAAGGGCAGGGGAATCGAACCTGCTGGTGGCACCCTTGGGCGTCGCCACGCG
>JBAZIR010000262.1:0-8798 GCA_041651735.1 Verrucomicrobiia bacterium
ACTTCGAGAGGTCCTCGGCATCGGTGGAATCCCGCAGCGGGCCGTGTTCGGCCTCGTGGAGGAAACCATCCTTTGGCCGGCCCTTCTCAAACGCCGCGCCGGCGGCGGCTGCGAGGTCGGCGTGGCCCGTGGCGTCCACGACGTTCTTCGCGAGGATCACTTGCCGGCCGGAAGCGTTCTCGACCACCACCCCAATGACGCGGTTGCCTTCAACAACGACACCGGCGCCGAAGCTGCGATAGAAGATTTGCACGCCGGTCTTCAAGGCCAGTTCCTGCAACGCGCGCTTCTTTTCCTCGCCCGAAAACGAGACCTTCTCCAGACCGCCAGGCCCTGTGTTCTGCCGCGTGGAGATGCCTTCATCCACTTCCTCCGATAACGCGCTCTTCCACGGCACACCCCAATAGTACGTATTGACGCGGTTGCTGCTGGTACCACCGAGATTTGGCAGCACCTCCACCAGGACCACCCTGGCCTTCTGCCGCGCCGCCGCGATGGCGGCAAACGCGCCCGACGTGCCGCCGCCCACCACGATCACGTCGCACTGCATCGCCACCGGCAACCGTTGCGCGTCCTGGCGCAGCCGGCGGTAATGCACGCCCGTTTCCGGTCCGGCCAACAACTCTTTGACCTGTGGCCGCGTGGCATCACCTGCCGATGACGCGGCCGCTTCTGATGCCTGGCCCGGACTCTTTTCCTTCTGTGCGCTCTCGGCGGCAATCTTCCCGGCTGTCTCGCCGACGGTGAGCAACGCCGTGGCACCCGCGCGCGCCCGAGCAGGTGCTGCCATCACCAATCTCTCGATGCCTTCCGGCAGACAAGCGGCCCCACCCTCAGCAGCCCGGCAGCATACGCGTCGCTCGTCGTTCATCGTTATTTCAGGGCTGACTGCAAACTCTTTGATGACTACCCCGCTCTTGGTCATCGCGTCGCGCAACGCGAAACACATGCTCAATGTGGCGGCCTGGCCTCGCGACCAATCGGCCGCGATGTCGTCGGTGGCGGGCATCTTCCAGCCAATCTCAACATATTGCGGACCAACCGTCACCGAGCAGTTTTTCAAACCGCCAGCGGCCTCCACCGAACGCACAATCTCCGACTCCGGTTTCGGAGAGATGGTCGCGAGCCGCCTGACGGTCCGCTCGCTGCGCTTGTTCCCGTCGAACTTCGCGCCCGCGGCCACCGCGATGAGGGACTGCTCCGTGGCATCCACCACGGCGCGGCTGGAAACGATCTGCCTGCCGGCATGGTTGACGATCACCAATCCGCAGACGCGATTGCCCTCCATGACCACGCCCGCCGGCAGCGAAAAGAACAAGACACGAATCCGCGGCTGGGCAGCCACTTCTTGGTGAATCACGGGTTTGAGTTTCTGCGGATTCAACATGCCGCCCTTGATGACGCCCCGTTGCTTGAGAGTGTCGAGCAGGCCCGAAGTCGCTGGCTCTGTTTCGCCCAACCCGCAATCCCACGCCACCGTCGCCTCGTGCGCCAGACAGTTCCGCTCCTCGACCAGAATCACCGAACGTCCCTCTCGCGCCGCGCGCAACGCCGCGCTGACGCCGGCAAGCCCGCCGCCGGCCACCACCACATCGGCCTGCGCGATCACGGGCATATCCCGCGCGCTCTGCTCCATCGCTGGCAGCCCCGCTGGCAGCCGGTTCAGGCTTCGGATTTCTGGTGATGCCGAGATGGCCGACTCCTGAAGCAGGAGTAACATCGCCACCGGCAGGATAACCCACATTGCGCGCTTGGTTTTCATGACTTTCGGGTTGGATCGAACTATGCGGCAGCATAGTGATACGTTCACCCGGCACAAGCGCAGAATCCTCCCGGCGCGAACCGCAGAGATGGGTCCGGCGGCGACTTAGCAGAACTGGTTCAGATAGCGCGCACCGTGACGGAAACCTTCCTCAGGACCGAAGGTCCGGTCCTCGTGCTCGATGCTGAGCACGCCCTTGTAGCCGACATCGCGCAGCAGGCTGATGTATTCGCCCCACTGGATGTCGCCGTAGCCGGGAATCACATACCGCCACCAGCCGTTGCCAAGCACGCCCACATAGCTCCGCTTCTGGACGTCCACCAGGCAATCCTTCGCGTGTGTGTGGAAGATGCGCTTGCTGAACTTCGTCACCGGCACCCTGTAGTCGCACTGCTGATGGACCAGGTGCGACGGATCGTAATTCAGCCCGAAGTGCTCGTCGGGAATGGTCTCAAACAGACAGTCGAACGTGTCCAGACCCTGGAGGCAGGTGGCAAACCAGTTCTCGACCGCGATCTTGATTCCCTTCTCCTTCGCGTGGTCCAGAATTGGCCGGAAAATCTTCGACACCACCTTCTTGATCAGCCCGATCTTGTTCGCCTTCTCCTTCTCCTGCGGGACACCCGTATTCGTGCAGACGGTCGGGACTCCCAACAGCACGGCGGCATCAATCGTCTTCTTCAAAATGTTCTGGAACTCCTCGGCCTTCCCCGGCGCCAGCGGATTCATGTAGTTCGACAGGCTGCTGATTTCCAGCTCCTGCGCCGCCAGCATTTTCCTGATGTTCTCCGCCTCCGCCGGCCCGAACGTCATCGGGTCAACGTGCTTGCTGGCTGGATGGGCCACGACCTCCAGCGCGGCGATATGGCATCGCTTGGCCATGTCGAGCACCTCTCCAAATGGCAGCTTGGTTACCGGCATCGTCAGCATCCCGACTCGAATGCCTTTGCCATTCTTTTCGCTTTGGCGAGCCGGAGCCTGCGCGGCTGCGCGGGTCCAACCCAGGGAAGCCACGCCTATGGCGCCTGTCGTGGCTGCGATGAAGTCTCTGCGTGAAGTCTGTGAATTCAGTGAGCGGCGCGCTGGCGTTGAGTTCATGCTGCCAAGGCTAGTCCCCGACGCACCCGCGTCAAGTTCCAAAGCTGGACGACGAACCATGCCACGCGGGAATGTCCGGAACCATGCCGCCGGCTGAACGGGCTACTCGATCTGGACGCCGGCCTTGGCGCAGATTCCGCGGATCGCATCGGTGGCCACTTTGAACAAATCCGCGCCCGTCTCGCCCGAGTTCTTCCCGGCCACGCGCAGATGCGGCTCCAGTGTCAGGAAGCCGTGGTAGCCGGACTTCTTCGCGTCTTCAAGAATGGCCTGAATGTTCCCGTCGCCCTGGCCCGCCGGAACGATCTTCTTCGTCTCGCGCTTGTAGTCCTTGATGTGGAAGTGCACGACGTACGGCTTGAGCATATCCCAGTTCTTCAACGTGTCATCGCCCGCGATGGCGAAGTTGGCCGGGTCGAACGCGCAGCGCAGCTTCGGCGAGTTCACCGTCTTGAGGATGTCGAGGCACGCCGGCCCGTGCTCGCCGTAGATGTCCTTCTCGTTCTCATGCACGAGCGTCACCGGATGGCCTTTCACGTAGTCGGCCTTCGCCTGCATCCGGCGCATTACCTCGTCGCGATGCTGGCTGATGTCCTGTCCCTTCGCGGGCGCGAAGTAGCTGAAGATGCGGATCAGCGGCGCGGAAAAGAATTCCGCCAACTCGACCGCCTGCTTGAACTTGTCGAAATACGCCGGCCACGGATCGTTGATCTTCACCTTGCCGATGGGACTGCCGATGCTGGCCACGCCCATGCCGTTGTCCTTCAACTTGGAGCGGATTTCATTTCGCAGCGGCTCGTCGAAATTCATCACGTTCTTGCCCGCCACGCCGCGCAACTCGAAATACCGGATGCCGAGTTCCTTGCAGACGCGGATTTGCTCGTCCAGCTTCGGCGAGATTTCGTCCGCGAATGCCGCGAGCTTCACCGAGCCTGCAGCCGCCCAGACAGACTGCGGCAAAGAGGAAGCGATGAATGGAGCGGAAAAGCTTGTCCAGATGAACTGACGACGAGAGATAAGCGTTTTCATAAGTTTCAGATCAATCACGCCACGTTTCGGCGACGCGCACGCTAGGCCAGCGAACGGCCTTCAAACAAGCATTTTCGGTGTCGTCGTGTCGCGCACGTTCCGCCACTCGTTGCCAGTCGCTGAGATAAGACTGCTCCAAGACTCCACCACTCCATGACTCCGCTGTGCAGACCATCGCTACCAACGAAGCCGGCGAGTCGAAACGGAGCGAGCCAGCGGAAATGGTGACTGCGTGAGGCAGATGTCAAACGGGTTCTCAACAAGCCAATACAAGAGCCAATAGTACGACTAGGCGAACCGCAAATGGGGAGATAACCAACGACTTTCGGTCATTACCTAGGATTGCACCAGTTGCCTTGGTCGTCGTAATGATAACATTTCTCATGGCCAGCCGCTTGATATAGAACATCAAAGATTGGTCGAAGCAATCTCCCCGGTTCAGCCCCAAAATCTTCTGCTATCACGTCTGGCAAAACGAGGTCAGTGCGGCCAATCGGCCCGCCACCCGAAGCTTGATCGACCCAAAGCGAGTAATCCCTTACACGCAGGAGGCTCAGCATAATAAACGCCGGCGGCTGAAGATTAAGATCCTTCAACACTGCCAAACATCTACCAACCACTAGGATTACTTCCTTCTCAAGTCTTGTGCTTGGAATGCGCTTAGGAATGTTCTGGTTACTGAATTGTGGGATGCTTCGCACATACTCCCTTTCGAGATCAATCAACCGACATTGCACCGCCTCAATCGCTCCGTTACGAAACACCTGCAAGTAACTGTGACACGTAGGAGAATTGGATGGTTGGTCATAGCTCACAAAACCATCCAAATTGAATCGGGGAGCCCAACCTGACACAGGATCCATAGGTCGAAGTTGCACATTCTTTGACGCCAAGGAACCGATGTCCAAACGCGTGGCTGGATCGAAGGCGGCTATCGGGACCACATGCAACACGATAGTAGGCTGCTCGGACAAAGGCACTGGGGCTTCGCTCGAAATAATCCTCGAGAGCCGATCCGCCCTGAAGCGCCGCACCTTCTCTGGTAACTCTTCGGAAAGGGCAAACGCTGAACGAATCTGCGAAACATCGAGCGGATACTTGCTGCGGTTATCGCGCGAGTAAAATCGAGAGACGCCTCCAAGCGTCACCATGTGCGGTGCCATCCAGCTTCTGGGAATGCGGATCAGAAGCACTGGACCATTTGGAAATCCATTCACGCTGCGTATCTCGACGCCAGCTATTCGGGGATCAATTCCATCGCGCACTAGACTCTCCATGCGCCTGATCTCGATGTCAGCATTGAGATTCACAAGACCGCAGGCAGTTTCGGGGATGCCCGTAGGTTTGCCATCGGAGTCGCGCTTTTCTCTAACCCCGTAAATCAAGTCCCCGCCGGAAGTATTAGCAAATGATGATACATCGTAGAGAAACTCACGCTTATCATCGGGACTCTGTCCACACAGTTGTTCCTTGTAGTCGAGTGAACGACCTTCAGGCACTTGGTTAGTGACGAGCGCTTCAATGTCCGACTTCTCGATTTGGTCAAAGCGCTTGCCAATCATGGCCGTGAAAAGACAAAGACGTTGTTTGCCTCAGCCCAAAATTCCGCCTTGGCTCGCGTTGGTCACGAGCTTTTGGTATCGGGCAAGCCAGCCGCCGAGGTCGCGTTTGACCGGTTGCCATGTCTTCTTGCGCTCGGCCAGCTCGGCTTCGGGAACGAGTATGTCCATCTTCCGGTTCGGGAAATCTATGCGGATGCGGTCGCCGGCTTTCAACAGGCCGATGGGGCCGCCTTCGGCAGCCTCGGGGCTGACGTGGCCGATGCACGCTCCAGCCGTGCCGCCACTGAAACGGCCATCGGTGATGAGGGCGACCTTGTCGCCGAGTCCCATGCCGACGATGTAGCTGGTGGGCGAGAGCATCTCCTGCATGCCGGGACCGCCGCGCGGGCCTTCGTTGCGGATGATGACGACGTCGCCGGCCTTGACCTTGCCGTCGAGAATGCCGGCGCACGCGTCGTCCTGGCTCTCGAAAATCACGCACGGTCCCTCGAACACAAAGCCGGGGCCGCAGTTGGCCTTGAACGCGTCGCTGATGCCGGCGGTCTTGACCACGCTGCCTTCAGGCGCAAGCTGGCCGTAGAGGATGGCGAGGCCGCCGTCGGCGGTGTAGGCGGTGGCCTTGGTGCGGATGCAATCCTGCGCGTTGAACATGAACGCCGGGTCGTAAGGCATGAGGCCGGCGGGCTTGACCTGTTTCAACGTGGCGGGGCTGACATCGAGGTGCGCCTTGCTGATGAGCCAGTTCTTTTGGTAACGCGACGCGCGGAGCACGGATATCCGTGTCTTTCCGCCGCCTTTTTCATACCGCCAGAACACGAGGACGGGCATGCCCCTAAGCTCGCCCAGTTCCGCGCGTATCATGCCCTTGGACTCGGCGATCCTGGTTTTCAGGTCGGCCTCGATGGTGGCTCGGCCGTTCAATGTGGTCATCTCGTCGAGTTTCAGGACCGCGTCGTCTGCGAGAAGCAGCGCAGCTGTGGCGGCATCTCCCGCGTTGCCCGCCGCGGCAAAACGCCAGAGCGTGATGGCGCGCAGGTCGCCGGGGAAAAACATCATCGGCTTCGGCACGAGATTGCCGCTTGGCGTGCGGCCGACTGAGGCCATCTTGTCGTTCGGGTCCACGACAAGCGCCGACGCGCCGGCAATACGCGAGGCCTTTGCCCACGCGGTGCATTTCTCCGAGCGCACGTCCCAGTCGTCAATATTCTCGCCGAGGGTCTTGCCCGTGACGGTCTTGCAGGACGTATTCAGCACGCCCATGCGCTTGAGTTCGCCAAGGATCGTATGGATGCCGCCGGCGCGTTGCACGTCCTGAACATGGTAGTTCGACGACGGCGAGACCTTGCACATGCAGGGGATGCGGCGCGAGATGTCGTCAATGCGCTTGATGTCGTAGGCAATGCCCGCTTCGCGCGCAACGGCAAGCGTGTGCAGCACCGTATTCGTCGAGCCGCCCATGGCGACGTCGAGCATGAGGGCGTTGTCGAACGCCTCGATTGTGGCGATGTCGCGCGGCTTGAGGTCGCTCTCGACCAGTTTCATGATGGCGCGCGCCGCGCGTTCGTAGAGCGCCTCGCGTTCCTTCGAGACGGCCAGCACGGTGCCGTTACCGGGCAACGCCATGCCGAGCGCTTCGCAGAGGCAGTTCATCGAGTTGGCCGTGAACATGCCGGAGCAGGAGCCGCAGGTCGGGCAGGCGGTTTGTTCCAGCTTCCTCAACTGCTCTTCCGTGATCTTGCCGGCCTTGAGTTCAGCCACGCCTTTGAAGACGGAGATCAGGTCCGACTTGGCGGATGCCGGCTGGAGATACGAGGCAAGGTCCTCATGCGCGGCGTGTTGCTCGGCGATGCCCGCAGCCATCGGTCCGCCGCTGACGAAGACGGTCGGGAGGTTGACGCGCATGGCGGCCATCAACATGCCAGGGACAATCTTGTCGCAGTTTGGGATGCAAACCATGCCGTCGAAGCAATGCGCCTTCAGCATGGTTTCGACCGTGTCGGCGATCAGCTCCCGCGACGGCAGCGAGTAGAGCATGCCGCTGTGGCCCATGGCGATGCCGTCGTCCACGCCGATGGTATTGAAGATGAAGGGCACACCGCCAGCCTCGCGGACGAGGCGCTTGACCAGCAAGCCGACCTCGTTCAGGTGGGCGTGGCCGGGAATGCAATCGGTGTAGGAATTGGCGATGGCGATGAACGGCTTGTCGAAATCAGCCTCGGACTCAATCACGCCGGCGGCGCGGAGGAGGCTGCGGTGCGGTGCACGTTCAAAACCTTTCTTGATGATGTCAGAGCGCATGGTTGTCAGTTCTTTCAAAGATGAATCAACAATAAGAATCGCCAGCGACTGGTATGATGTCAAGGTCACTTCGGCTGAAGCACTGGGCGCAGGCGAACGGACGGACGAAGAAGCCGGGTGGTCGATTTTTCACAGGAGTTCAGGCACAACGGCTGGAAGCGGGCGGGGCCTGCAATGATAATGATCGAGTTCTTACGAACAGTCACTTGCCCGGCGCAGTGGCGGTTGTCCGGAGCGTTGGGTTCGGGTTTCCTCGGAGCCTCCAGAATACGTAGAGCGCACCCAGTGCCACGAACGTGAGGATCGTCTTGCCAAGGAGTAGCTGATGATACTCGGCATACGCGCCACCTTCGAAATAGCTCGGGCTGACCCAATACTCCAGAATGCAGAAGCCGCTGACGAGTATCGCAAATCCGGGCCATACAACGGTTCGCCGGTAAAGAACGCCTCCGGCAATGATCAACAACAGTCCATATCCAGAGTATATCCACAGGTCGCGCATCTCCCGGGCCCTGTCCTCCCGCTGTGATATTTCCGAGCGCAAGGCATCCTTCCTGTCGTAGGTCTCCGAACGCGCGTGCCGGAGGTCCGCGACCTCCGAAGACTTCTTCCCTTTTTCCAGAGCTCGAATCTCTTCCAAAACAGCCTGATAGTCTGCCAGCAGGACCCGAAGCTGGGTCTCCGACCGTGCCTTCTGCTTTTCTGGTTCAAACTTGTCCAGCACGGAAGGCTGCGAACCGAATACCATGTGGTGAATGTTCCGACCGGCTTGTGAGAGGAAGATTACATTGGCAATCAGGAACAGCGTTATCTGTAGTGCTTTCATATCTGTGCCGCCCATCCTCCATGGGACACAGTCTCCGGCCAAAGACAAGGTCGGAAGCGGTGTCCAACAACGCTCATTGCGCCACGATTCTCCCGCGAGTTGTGCCCCACGTCAAGCCTCGCACCGGTGCGTGATACGACACCATTCACGCGGTTCTCTTCATCTCTTCCCGGAAGGTTGCTGGCCATCCACCCCCTTCACCTGCACCACTCCATTCGTCCCC
>JBAZIR010000263.1:0-8773 GCA_041651735.1 Verrucomicrobiia bacterium
GCCGGGCGAGAAGGACCCTAACCCGGCGCGCTACACGGGTTGGTTCAAGGAGTGGGCGTTCCTGCCGGTGAGAATCGTCAAACGCGACCCGCTCTTCGACGGCCTTGGCGACACGGTGGTCGTGCGCGAGTTTCACGCCTACGAAATCAAACAGTTGCCGGAGGTGTTCGACGTGCTGGCCTCCAATGACGCCTGCCGCGTGCAAACAATCAAGCACAAGACGCGACTGCTCTACGGCACGCAGTTTCACCCGGAGCACTTCGATGCCGCGCATCCCGATGGCGAGAAGATTTTGCAGAACTTCTTCAAGATCGCAGGCATTCTGAAACAGGACGCCGGCAAAACGGTGAAAACGTCCACCCCATGAGTGGCGCTCGATGTCAGGCGCAAAGGATGAACGCGATCTGATCGCCGGCACTGCCTCCGGTCACTTCGCCGGCAAAACCTGAATCGCGTCTATCGCGACATTGCCGTTGGCGCGGTCGTTGGAGACTTCGACGACACCGGGCGTGCCGGCGTCAAACTGGAAGACGCCCAGCGAAACAAACGTCGGCGCAATCGGCGGAGTCTCGCGCTCATTGACGCGGATGAGTTTCTCGCCGTCGGCGCTGCGGACAGTGACCGCGGCGTTGGACGCGCGGTTTTCGTGCGGCTGGTAGGCGAAGCGAACTTCGTAACGGCCCGTCTTGGGCACGGTGAACTTGAACCTGGCCAGGGCTTTGCCTTTCGGGCTGTGATAGGTGTACGAGGTGCCGATGAAATTCATCAGACCGGTGCCCTCCTGCCACGTGCCGGTCAACTCAGCCTTATCATCGTCAACAACGATCCCCGGCAGCTTGGCGGGATTGTAGTATTTCATGTCAGAGGGCAGGAAATCTGGCGCGCCCGGTGGATCGTAGAACTTGCCGTCCACGGTGTCGCGGCGGGTCCAGCCGCGCTGATTCATCAACCCCTTGAGCTCGTCGAGATAGGAGTGATACACGTCGCGCGGCGAGCAGTTGTGACGGAGACAAACGGAGGCGGCTTTGCCGACGACCTCGCCCATCATGCCGCCGGTCTTCATCACGCGGATGGTGCCGAGGGCCTCGTGCGTGACGCTGATGTTGCGGCCAGCCATGAAGAGGTTTTCGACGTTGCGCGAGTAGAAGCAGCGGTAGGGGACCGGATAGCCTTTCTTGGAGTCCACGGAACGGTCGAACTGGGCATAGGAGATGAACGGGTCGTTGGGGAACTTCTTGGCATATTCCTCTTTCGGGTAGTGAAGGTCGATGCTCCATGTCGTTGGCACGCAGCCATCAGGAAATTCCTTTTTGCTGGCGACATCGTCGCGCGTGAGCACCACGTCACCAAGCAACTGCTGCGATTCGCGCGGGCCGCCGATGTAGGCGAGCCACTCCAGCTTCGCGTTGAGATGGTCGGCCTTGCCGCCACCGTTCTTCATCGCGTTGAACGCGCCATAGACCGCGCGGAAATTCCAGTCGCGCATGTATTCGAGGTCGCGGATCGGATGCTTGTCGAAACCGGTCTCCCAGAACCACGGGCCGACGCCTTTCTTCGGGTATGGAAAATCCTCCATCGCCAGCGGCAACGCCCAGGTGATCGCCGGGAACGGTTGCGGCGAGTCGGCTTGCTTGAACCGCCACATATTGCTCATGCCCATGTGGCCTTGCTCCTTGATGGTGTGATCGGCGCCGGCGAGCACGCCGATGGTGCCGTGGCCCGTGCAATCCACCACCAGCTTCGCCGTGAACCGCCGCTCCTGGCCGGTGCGCGTGTCGGTTGCCACGACGGCGGCGATGCGCTTGCCGTCCATCTTCACCGCCGTGCCGCGATGATTGAGGAATAGCGAGATGTTCTTCTCTGCGCGGACGACAGCCTCGCGCTTTGCGTCGTCAAACTCCCGCGTTTCGCCGGGCGATTCTTTCGGGCGGTCGGAGAGTTCCTCGATGATTTCGCCGAGGTGCGGATAGAGACCGGTGCGGGTGCGGCCTTGAGGCCAGACGCGAATCTCAGCGCTGCCGTTGCCGCCGAGCACCGGACGGTCCTGGATGAACGCGACCTTGCAGCCCATCCGCGCGCCGGAGACTGCCGCGCCCATGCCGCCGTAACCGCCGCCGATGACGACCAGATCGAACGCGCCGGCCTCGGCGGGTTTCTCTGAAAGACCCAGCAGTTTCTTGCGCCATGACGCCATCGCCTTGGCGCCCTTCGGCGGTTTGGCCGACACATCCGTGCTGAACAGAAGCGCGTCGCAACGTCCCTCGAATCCCGTGAGGTCGTGCAACGCGATGGTTGTTTCCGGCTTCGTGATCTCCACGGTGCCGCCGTCGTGCCAGAACCAGTCGGCGCCTTTCGTGCCGAACGTCTCCGCGAGTGCTTTGCCATTCACGAGCACCTGGAACTTCCCCGGCGCGCCCGGCGCTTTCCAGTGCGCGACCCAGTCCTTCGTTCGGACGAAAACTTTGTAAGTGCCGGTTGCGGGAAACGTCACCGTTGTCGTCGCGTTCTTCACCGGCTCGCCGAGGCCATGTGCCAGCAGATAAGGTGATCCCATGATGTCCACGAATTGCGTGTCGAGCACCCAACCGCCGTAGTCCTTGAAACCCTCGGCCTCGACGAGGACTTCGCCAGCCGTCGCCACGCTCGCGAGACTCAGCGCGAGCAAAGCGACGAACTTGCGTGACAACTTGTTTAACGTATTCATGGCTTCCTTTTGTAATTCAGCGGGATGGCGTTATCACTCAGCGACGATCTTGATCGTGTGCGTCACCGGCACAAACGCGGCTTTGATGGCGGCGGCGAGGGGGGCGCGTTTGGCTTCGGTGGCTTTCACGATAGCTTCGCGGTCGAGCTTGCCGGCGGCATCGCGCATCGCGAACAGTTCCTTGATCTCGGGGTCTTTGATGTCCTTGGCGGCCTTGAACTTGCCCTTCATCAGGTCATTGAAGATTTGCTTCACCTGTTTGGTTTCGTAGCTTTGCTTCGCCAGCACCGCGTCTTCTACTTTCTTGAACGCCTCGGAGAACGGGTTCACCGCGAAATCGGCGGCGAGGTTCACGCCGCGTGCGAGCTGCTCAGAAGAGTAGGTCCGCGTCTCGGTACCCCACGTGACTTTGTAGCTCTTTGCGTTGCCGTTCTTCACGAAGAGCTTCAGGCGATTCAGTTCCTGGTTGAATGGGATGAGCGTCATTGCCGATCGCATGCTGCCGTCGCTTTTCTCATCGCCCGCGGCGCAGAACGGATAGCGGCGGCTTTCGATCGTGAACTCGCCTGCTTTGCTGGAAACGACCTTGTGTCCCACGGTGGCGGCGGCTTTGCCGCTGGCGAGGTCCACGCTGAACGTGCCGATGTTGCCATCGAGGCCCATCGCTTTGAGATATGCGTAGGCCATCACGAGCTGGCCAGCCCAGCCGGGATGCACGCCATCTTTGCCAGCGATGGCGTAGTCGGGCGCGTATTTCTGCCGCGCCTCGAAGCCGGCGGTAAACATCGGCCAGAAGACGTCGGCGAACGCGACGCGCTCTTTCGCGGCAATCTCGATGTCCATGTTGCGGAGTTTGCAGAGGCTCAGGTTCAGGTCCTCGACCGTGCCTGTGGCGGTCTTGACCCAGTGGGGCATCTTGCCGACGCAACCGGGTGAGCCGAGCACGACGCGCGCACCGGCCTGCTTGAACGACTGCACGATGGCGGTTGTCTTTTCGCAGTAGGTCGTGCCGATGCGCTCCTCGTAGGGGCGATACTCGTGGTCGTTCATGCCGTAGCAGGTCGTGGCGATGGTTGGCGAGAATCGGAGACAGTCGTTGGTCATGCGCGCGAGGAAGCCGGGCGCTCGCTCGCCGCTCCAGCCATATTGGCGCACGGTGACGTCAAGTTGCGGCACGCACACGGTCAGGTAGGTCTCCATGATCCGCGAATACATCTTCTGCTCCGTGATCGAGTCCCCGCAAATGGCGAGGCGGTCGCCGCATTTCAGCAGCAGCCCGGCGGTCGCCGGCGCTTTGATTGGCTCGAACTTGGCGAAATAAGGATCGGCCGGCTTGGTTTCCAGCGGCGGCGCGGCAAGGACGGTGACGAGCGAGAGTGCGAGAACAATGAGAGATGGTTTGTAGCGCATAGTTGAGTGTGCGCAGTCTTCCGATTTCCTGCGGGCGCGTCAAGACGCGAAAAGGGTCTCTGAAATTTCCAACGACTCGTTCAATCGCCGCGACGGTGAACCAGTTTCCCGTCGAAATAGGTGCGGAGCACCTTTGCGCTGCGGATGTCGTCAACGGGGCAGGTGAGCACGTCGCGGTCGAGCACGATGAAGTCGGCGCGCTTGCCCGGCTCCAACGAGCCGATCTCGTCCTCAAGGCGCAGCAGGAAGGCGTTGTTGCACGTGTAGAACCGGATGGCTTGCTCGCGCGTGAGAGCCTCTTCGGGATGAAGCTGGCCGTCATACCAGCGGGCCTTGCGGGTGATCGTCGTCCAGATGCCGAGGAACGGATCGTAAGGATTGTTCGACCGCAGCGAGCCGATCTTCTGCATATGGTCGGAGCCGCCGCCGGCGATTGCACCCAACTCGAAGCAAGTGTGCAGAGGCTGAAAGTAACGCAGCCGGTCGTAGCCGAAATGCGCCACGAGCGTGCTGGTGTCGAGGTAGAGCCACGCCGGTTGGATGTCCAGCGACACGCCCAGCCGCGCCGCCTGTTCGACGGCCTCGCGGCTCATGAAGTTGCTGTGCGAGATGCACGGCCGGCTGTGGCGAATCGGCGTGGTCTTGTTCACTTCTTCGTAGGCATCGAGCAACGCGTGGACCGCGCCGTCGCCGACCGTATGCGCGGTGAACTGGAGGTCGTTTTCCACGGCCGTGCGAACCATCGGAACGAGCCGGTCGTGCGGGATGAACAGCACTCCGCGATAAGCCGGGTCGGTGATCGAGTAAATCTTGCTGACGCCCCAGGGCTGGCGCATATAGGCGCTGCCGGTGAGCATGCCGCCATCGAGATAGGTCTTCACGCCGATGACGCGCACGGGGCCGCTCTTGTCCTTGAACAACGGATGGCTGGCGGCGAGGCGTATGTTCGCCTTGATCTTCTCAATGTCGCCGGATGAACTGAAGTCCAGCACGAGCGGGATGCGGACAGTCAGCTTGCCGTCGTCGTGAAGTTGTGTGTAGCGCGCCACAACTTTGGCGCTGCAATCGCGGTCGGCGATGGTGGTGAGACCGCCGGAATTGTAGTCTTTGAACAACTCGACGTGCCGCTGCAGGACTTCGGCCTCAGTCGGCGACTTTACGGTCGTCTTGACCTTCAGGTAGCCGGAGCATCGGCGCAGGATGCCGGTCGGCTCGCCGGTTTGCGGGTCTTTCTCGGCGAAGCCCGGGTCGCCTTCCTTCACCTTGAAGTTCCGGCCGATGCCGCTCAGCTTCAACGCGAGCGAGTTGACCGAGGCGTCGGGGCCGGTGCGGTAGAGCACAGGATGATTCGGCGCGATGCTGTCCAGCTCGGCGCGCGTCGGGTAGCGTTTTTCGCGGAGGCGTGTGATGAACACCTGGCTCAGCACGATCCATTCGCCTTCCTTCACCACCTTCGTGCGCGCCTTGATGTAGTTGAGCACGTCCTGGATCGTTTCAAAATTCGGGATGGGATGGTCGAACTCCGTGACGCAGGCGCCGCTGGGATGCGCGTGCGAATCGATCAGGCCGGGCAACACAAACTTGCCGGCGAGATCCACCAGCTTCGTGTTGGGGCCTTTGAACTTGAGGACATCGTCGTTGCGGCCGACGGCGACGATGCGCGCGCCCTGGATCGCCATCGCCTCGTGGATGGAGAAGCTCTTGTCCACCGTGGCGATCTTGCCGTGGTGGACGATCAAGTCGGCCGATTCGGCAGCCACGACATGGATGGTGGCCGCAGTGAAAAGGGCGAAGACAACTTGGGTGAATCGTTTCATTTCAGGTTCTCCTCGAACAACCGATATGCCTTCTCGCGCATTGCGTCAGGGAAATCGTGGTCACTGTCGGGATGCTCAACGAGAAGGTTGGCGGGCTTGCCGTAAAGCCTGTAGACCTGCGCCGCTGCGGCGACGACGCGGTCCACACTTTCCCACTTGAAGTTGGAGTCCTTCAACGGCGCGTTGATGAAACAGATGCGCGGCGCGAGCGCGCCGATCATTTCGTGGAAATCGAACGGAATTTCCGCGAGCCGGCCCGCGTAATTCGCCAGCTTCGGCATGTAGCGCGTCTGGCACCAACCTTTCTCCGGCTGCCACACCTTCGGGTTGCCACCGTAGTAGTCGCAATAAGAGTCCAGGCCGCAGCTCGACACGATGACCTTGATGCGCGGGTCGAAGACCGCCGTATAGACGGAGTTGTGACCGCCGAGCGAGTGGCCGATGACGCCGAAGCTGTCGCGTTTCACAAACGGCAGCGACTCCAGCAGGTCAAGGCCGCGGATGTTGTCCCAGATGGCCTTCATCGTGCCGCTCTGCCAGCCAAGCGCCTTGAGGTCGGGCTGGTAATTGGCCAGCAGCGGATACGATGGCGCGAGCGTCACGAAGCCGCGTTCGGCCAGTTCCTGCGCGTATTGGCGGTGCGGTTTGCCGCCGAGGCCGACGACGACTTTGTGGCCGATGGTGTCGCTGGTTGGGTGGAGACAGAGAACGGCGGCGCATTGGGAACGCGGGGCGCGAAGCGCGGAGTGCGGAATGAGCAGATATGCGGGGACGCGCCCGCCAGGTTCGGAAGCGTAGGTGATGAGCCGTCGGACGTAAGTGCCGCAGTCGGTTTCTTCTTCCACCTTCATGTCGAGCGGGCAGTGCTTTGCCTTGCCCGGCAGCGGCCCCATGACTTCCTGCATCGCGGCCAGAATTGCCGCGCGTCGCTTTTGCCAGTCGGCGGCGGTTTTCACCGGCACAACCTCGCCGCGTGCGTTGCGGTAGGTCAGGAGGTTGCTGCGGTCCAGTCGCACGGGCTGGCTCGACTGCACGCTGCCAGTTTCCGCAGCCAAACTTACTGCTGTCAGCCACGCCATGATGAGCGTGCTTGCGAGAGAAGCACAACGCCGCGGTTTCATGATGTCGTCAACGGTTCAAGCGATCATGCAGTTCGCGGACCTTGCCAACGATCCGCTCCTCGATGTCAGGCGTGTAATTGGGCGCCTCATAGCCGCCTTCCTTCAACACGCGCAAGCTGGGAATGTAGCCGCCGTAGTCGTTCGAGTAGCCCGCGACCCACACGACCGCCTTGCCGGCCAGGTCCTGTTTCAACCGCAGCGAGTAGTCCACCACGACTTCGTTACCGAGCGCCACCAGCGTCAGGTCGTCCCCGAAGCGGATGACTTGCACGGGATACTGGCGGCTCGGGGAATCCTTCTTTGGGTCTTTCTTCTCCCGCTCCAGTGTGACGTATTCGAACGCGCTGCGAAGCGGGCCGCGCACCGGCCGCACGTGGGTGGCCATGGCGGCCTCGACCGCGTAGGCCAGCGTGCGACCGTGTTGTTGTGCGAACTCCAGCGGCTTGACGTAGGGTATCATGTAATGGCGCGGGTAGGGGTTCTGGTCGGCTCCGCAGCCTTGCAGGAACATCGCGGTCAATCCCGGCCTTCCGGCTTGCAGCGTTTCCTGCGCGTAACCGGCATAGTCACCGGTGAATTCGTAGCGCGGCACGTTGTTGGTCATCGACACCGAACTGAGCGTGGTGTTGTGGCACGCGTAACTGAAAAGCGCGGCGCACAGGTTGGTATTCACGTGCACCATCAGCACCGGCACGTTGTGATCCACGGGTCCATCGGGGTTCGGCGCTTTTCTGGCGTTGGGATCGCTCTTTGGGAGCGCGTAGTTGAGCCGGCGGTTCATCGCGAAGCCGCACCGCGCATGGGCCTGACTGAGCCGGGCTGGGGCGAGGTTTGCAATCGCCTCACCGATGATGCGCAGCAGCCGTTCCTGAAGGAACGCAGTGTAATGCCCGGTGTTTTGCTCGCCCTCCTTCATCTCCCGATACTCCGGCCCGCAGTGAGTGTGCGATGCGTTCATCAACAGGCATTGCGGGGGCAGCTTGTGGCGTTCGGCTACTTGCTTCTCTATGAACTGGCGCAGCCAAGGCCGCACGCCGATGATGTCCATCGTCACGATGACCAGCCGCGTGCCGTTCTCATCCTCCAGCGCGAGCGCCTTGGCGAAGAGGTCTTGCGCTTTGCCGTGCGAGGGAGACTTGCGCGCCGCGTAACCAGACATCCACATGTTGGTCTGCGGCGTGATGATGGCGGAGGCCACGCCGGCTTTCCAGATGCAGTTCGTGTCGACGGAGGCGGCAAAACTCTGGCTCGCCCCGAGCACCAGCCCCGCGACCAGCAAGCCGATGGGTTTCATGGCGTCATTTTGCACCGGTGATGACAGCCCCTGCGGCGTCGGTCGGTTCTTCGACGCAAACTTTGTCTTTTCCTAGCGACGCGATGAGGTCGGGCAGGTCATAGACCTTCAACGCGCCGTGGACGGCCGTGATGAGTTGGTCCTTGGCCGCCGGCTCGCGGAGGACACTCGCCCACGACGCCAGCGTCCGACGCAGCGTCAACGATGCGAATATCTCCGGCTCCAGCGCCGCCGCGTGCAGTGCGGGGACGCCCGCCGCTCCGACGCCAACGAGGTGAACCTTGCGCGGCGTGCCTTTCGCTTCATAGCCGGCGAGGAACCGGGCGCAGACCAGCGCGTCCTCGGTCCACATGCCAACCAGCGAGCGGCCGAGCAGGTAGGAGTGATAGAAGTCACCCGCCACAAGGCCGTAGTTGCCGCTTTCCCA
>JBAZIR010000264.1:0-8766 GCA_041651735.1 Verrucomicrobiia bacterium
CAGGTTCACGGCGGCTTCACTTCCGCCAACCGGCCCGACTCGCACACGCCGCTGCCGTGCCATCTCGTCGACGCCTTGCAGCCAAAGAGGGAGTGTCTTCATGACGCGGCCTTGGATCGTGCGCCGAAGCCAGTGTCTTGTCGAGCCGCGCCCTCGACATTGCTGGGTTGCCGGAACTTTGGCGGGTCATCTTGAAGCTGGCGCGAACCACTCCTTGCCGATGATGCGGCCGAGCAGGAAGAACTTGCGTTCCGGATACCAGAGCACCGGCTGGCCGTTGCGGACGGTGAAGCTGGAATAGAGCGCGAGATCGAGCCGGCCTTTGGTGCCGGGCTTGCCGAGACTGACGCCGTCGTGATCCATGAAGAACTTCGGTTCGTCGAACCAGACCGGCTGGTCAGCGCCCGCTTTGAAATACCCGGGCACGAGATAAATCGGGCGGCGATGATAACCGGAGTCGGTGGGGCCATAGCCTTTATAGTGGCCGTCGTGGTTGTGGATGAAGAGGGCGTAGCGGCCGCTGCCGGCGGTGTTACCGCCCACGTCATACATCGGGCAGGGCGAGAGCGGATGCAGCAGCGGTTCGCCGCCATCCTTGCGCAATAACCGGCGCGGTTGCGTCCACGTTTCGCCGATGTCGCTGCTCACGCTCCAAAACGGGCTGCCCGACGCCGTGCGCATCGTGCAGAACAGCCGCCCGTCCGGCAGCTTAACCACCGTCGGTTCCTGGCAGGCGCTTGCCTCCGGATGGCCGGGGAACGGAACGGCGAGCGCTTTCTCGTTCGCAGCGGACCAGTGAATCTTCAAGTCTTGCGGCTCCGGGTTGTCGTCTACGTTCTCGAACCTCATGAACTCTACGCGCGCGTCGGCGGACATCCACGACTTGGTCGGATTCTTGCGCACCGCGAAGCTGGTCCAGCGCGTAAAGCCCGCGAAATACTTCCCGTCTTTGCCGAGGCGCAGCGGTTTCTGCCAGCAAAGCATGTTCGGCGGCATCGTCGGGTCGGGGTTGTCGTTGATGCTGCGCGCGACGGGAACGTTCTGCGGCTTCGACCACGTCGCGCCGTTGTCGTCGCTGTAAGTGCCATGCAACCAGCCGGTGTGGTGGAAGAAGGAATCGAATTTTCCGATGTGCTGACTGTAGAGCACGTAGATGCGGCCTTTCTTGCTCACGAGCGGATAGCCCCAGCTCGCCATGCAGCCGTCGCCGGCTTTTTTCGGGCCGGCAATGATGCACGGTTTGGACCACGTGACGCCCTCGTCGGTGCTGCGTGCGAAGGCGATGTGCTGGTCGGCGGGCATGGTTGCCGAATAGTTTTCGACGGAGCTTTGCGTCCACACCGCCATCAGCGAGCCGTCCGGCCCGTCGAAGACGAGGAAGTGCTCGTTGCCCGTGTCGTTCACGCCCGTATCGGTAACCTCCGGCACGAAAACGACAAAGTCGGGCTTGGTGATGCGCAGTTGCTTCGGGATGCGCGCCTTCAACTCGGCGGGCGAGGCGATGAAGTTCGGGTCGGGTTTGGCTGGCGCTTTCGTCTGGGCGCTGACCATTCCGGTCAGCGGAGCGAGCAGTAGGGCGGTGAGGAGTGTGAGGGTGTGTTTCATAGGATTGTTGCTGACGAGCGTTTCAAAGAAGGACGATTCCATGTCAGTCAATTGGCGCGGTTCATATAGAGGGCCAGTTCAGCGGCGGTGAAGTTGCAGGGTTGGCGGGTGTTGTCCGTTTTTTTCACCGTCACAGCGTTGATGCCGAACTTCAGGGCGGAGAGAGGAACGGAGAAGTATTTCAGGTTCTCGGGGTTGGGGGAGGCCTTGTTGACGCTCACCGGGGGGATGAGTTCCACGGCGTCGGGAGTGTGGGCATCGAGCTTGGTTCCATTGAGCCAGGCCTCGACATGAACGCCCTTGCAGGATGCCTTGGTTTCGAAGCGGAGAATGGCGTTTTTGCAGCGGCCGGGGAGCTCGTCGGCGATGAACATCTCAAAGGACTTCTCGTTGCGCGCGGGGAAGACCCTGCCGAACATCGTGGCGGGGGTTGCATAGCAGGTGTAGAGCTTGTCGGAGCGTTTCAGGGCGTCGAGGTCTTTAAAATGGGTGAGGAGATCCGAGATCAGTTTCTTCAGCTCGGGGCGGGGGACACAGTAGGTGTTGAAGAAGCTGACACCATCGGCGCCGCGCTCGAGGAAGCTGAGGGTGGCGGCGCGGTAGGTCTCGGGGGTGACGTAGCGGCGGTCGTTGGAATCGTGGCCGGTGCCGGCGATTTGGACGTGGAGGTAGTTCAGCTCACCGAAGATTTTGGCGTTCTTCCGCCGGGCGGCGAAGCCCTCGATGCCGACGTCGGCGGTTTGAACGTAACTGGAGGAGACGGTGATGCAGTCGAGATGGCCGGCAGCGTCCCAAGCCAGGACATCGAGGCCGACGTCGTAGTTGGCTTGGACGGTGGGCAAGACCCTGGCACCGAGCTGAAGGCGCCGGCCGCGCGACTGACCGACCTTGTCCAGCATCTCACGGATGCGCTTGACGTGAGCGGTCATGATGGCCCTGCCGGCGTCCAGTTCGTTGTCGTGGAAGAAACGGGGGGCGCGCTGGAAGTCGAGCTCGACGCCGTCGACGTCGTAGTTCGTGCAGATTTCCTCCAGAACGGCAAAATAGAAATCCCGCACTTGGGGGACGCTGTAGTTGAAGACACTCATGGAGCCCAGGACGTGGCGTGTTCCGGAGTCCTTGCCGAGGCGGTATTCGGGGTGGTCGCGCCAGAAGTTGTTGTGGGTGGGGAACTGTTCCTTGTGAACGTAGTGGTTGTCGTTCATCCGGAAGCTCACGATGAAACGCTTCTTCTGCTTGCGGGCGAGCTTCAGGGCGTCCTTCAAGGGGTCGCCGCCGGCGGCGAGATTGTCCACCATCTTTTTCCAACCGGCGTATAGCTGCAGATCCCGTGGATGCTTGTTTGGCTCTTTCCAAGTGAGATCCACCTGCGAAGGATAGTTGTAGAACCGCCAGCCCATGGGGCAGCAGACGATGGTGTCGACCTGGGTGTTTTCGATGGGATCAAACTGGGAGGCGAGGGATTTGGCTGAGGCAATCCCGAGCAGCTCGGTGAAATACCGGCACTCCATGTTGGCGACTTTGGATGGGGTGAGGGTGGGGGCGTTCTTGAGGGAGAAACCGTCAGCGAACAGGTGGGAAGCGCTGAAGGTGAGACAGAGAAACGCGATGGAGAATGATTTTTTACAGGTCATGGTGGTTGGCGGTTATGAATAACATGTTTGTCCACGAATCTTCACGAAAAGGTTTCGCGTAAAGACGCAATCCCGGCACGGCGGCGCGGGCTGCTTTTTCATCCACGACAAACTCGAGGGCAGCCCGGACATGTTCAAGGGAGTTCATCGTGTTGGTTGTTTCTTGGCACGATCATCGAGTTTACTCCACGACGATGGAGCCGAGTTTCAGCCGCATGTCGCTGGAACGCGACATGCCCATCGGCCACTCGGGCGCGACGTAGAGGCCGCCAAAGCATATCTTGCGCAGAATAGGTTTCTCGAAGTTGACCGCGGGAGCTTTGTTGACGGCGACCGAAAAACCTCTCTCGGTCAACTCAACTTCGATGTGATTCCATTCCTTCATCTTGAACGATGCGAGGTCTGTCCACTCATTGCCAACGACGCTGCGGACTTGAAAGAAATCGGTTTTGCGCCGCTCGTCGTAAACGGCGCGAATGACGGTGCCGTTGCGCGTCTTGCCGCCGAGCGTCAGCACGGGCCAGTCACCGCCGTTGTAACGGTTCATGTTCACGTCAAATGCGAGTCGGAGTGTGGGCTGGCGGGTGAGCTTCTCCGTCAACACGAGGCCGAGACTCGATTGGCGCTGGCCGAAGTGCGCAATGCCATTCTCGATCTTCAGTCCGGAGCGACCCTCGCGCGGCAGCAGGAACGGGCGTGTGAAATCCGGCAGCGGCTCAATGACGCTGCTGTGGATGCCTGCGGGGTATGTGTAGGCGACGTAGAGTTTTCCATTGTCCACAAAACCGTTCGGGTAAAACGCCGTGCCACCCTGCGGCTGGATGACCGGACCGGGCAGCAGCAAGTCCGGGTCGCAAATGGGCGAGCAGTAGAGCGACAGAAAATAGCGGTCGTGGCTGATGCGTTTGGGGATGCGGACGTTGTTGTCGTTCATCACCATCAACAGGCTGTCGCGCGTGCCGACGCCGGAGACGGCGTAGTTGCGCGAGCAGATGGTGTCCACCTCGACGGGCCGGGCCTTGGTCCATGTGCGACCGTCATTGCTGCTGGTGCAGTAGAGCAACATGCGGTGCGGTTTCTCGGCGCGCTCGGGGTTGTCCTGCGCGGTCGAGTTGCGGATGAGTAAGCCCAGTTTGCCGTCGGCTTGCTCGAAAACCATCGGTTCCCAAAGGGTAATGGTCTCGCCGCCGAACTCGGCCGGTTTCTCGCCGGCCTGCGTCCAGGTCACCGCCTCGATTGGCTCGCTCCACGTCCAGGATGTACCGCCGTCTTCGCTGCGCAAGACGCCCGCGTAACGCGTGTAGCCGACGCGCGCGCGCGGCGTGTCGGTGAACGGGATGCTGCACGGGAACAGCATCGTGCCTTTGGAGGTCAACAACCCGTGATTGGTCGGAAAGCCACTGGCCTTGCCCTTGAGTGCAGCGGGAGCGTTGGCGACCTCAACGTTTTTCCAGCGAAGTCCGTCGTTGGAAATCGCCACAAAAACACGCCGGGCCATGAAATCACTCCAAGCGCAGAAGAGCGTCTTGTCCCGCCAATTGATGAAGCCGGGCTGCCACTGGTTGTCACTTTCCACCGGATTTTCAGCGCCGCCTTCAGTGGTGAACATGCGCACGGGCGCCGACCAGTGCTCAAAGTCGTCACTGACGCTGAGGAAATTGAACTGGCCCGGCACATCCTCCGCGCCGGCAGCATTCGCATTCCATGCCGCAAAGAAGCGCCCCTTGAACTTCACGATATCCACGTCGTGATTGTATTTCAGCGCCGGCTTCGCGCCGGGGTGATGGAAGTAGATGTCCTCGCACTTCACCTTCGGTTGGTAGATCGGTAGCGGCTCGCCAGCGAAGGCTGGGACTGCGATCAAACATCCTGAAATTGCGATACGGCAGCAGGCGTTACGAAGAGATGCGACTGGTGGGCTCATGTTGATTGTTTGGTCGAGTTCAAGCACTGTGCATAACTGATATGTCAGTTTGACATTGACTTATGCCTGCGGTTTCCTAGCATGTCAACGATGATTTCCAAATCCGTCAAGTCCACCCGCAACACGCGACTGCGTTCGGCCATGGGCAGCCTCACCGCGCAGGCTTACGAGCGCATCCGCTCCGCCATCCTTCGCGGAGAGCTGCCGCTGGGCGCGCCGATCTCCGGCCGCCAACTTGCCGGTCAGCTCAACATGAGCCTGTTGCCTGTCGCCCACGCGTTGAAACAACTCGAGGGCGATGGACTTGTTGAGAGCCGTCCGCGTTCGGGCACGATGGTGCGGATGCCGACCCGCCAGGACATTCGCGGCCACTACGTCGTGCGCGAGGCGCTGGAGACGCAGGCGGCGCGACTGTTTGCGGAGAAGGCGACGACTGCCGAACGCGGGGAGGTGCAGGCGATGGCCGCGGAGTTGGACGCGCTCAACGCGGATCCCAAACGCGATCCACAGGCGGCGTCCGAGGCGCATCTGGCGTTGCACCGCCGCATCGCCGAATGCGCCGGCTGCCCCGAACTGCTGCGTGCCATCGAGAAGAGCCACATCCTCGTCCTGAATTGGCTCTACAACAGCGCCGCGGATTTCCATCAGTCACCCAAGCGATGGCACCGCGACCTGGCGGCGGCGCTGGCCGGCGGCGACCCCGCTGCCGCCGACCGCAAGATGCGCGAACACGTCCGCTTTGGCATGGAGGCCGTTTTGCGCCGGCTTGCGGCCAGCAACAAGCTCGCGGATACCGCGCTCCGGGTTTTTACACGCCAGCCGCGTGATCGTCGCCGACTTTCAGGCAAGCCGGCAAAGCAAACGCATTGAAGGACACTGCAACATGAAGATACAACTCACACCCATACTCATCAGCACGCTTGTGGTTGCGGCAGCCGCTGCCATCGGCGCGGAGCCACCCAAGAAGAGCACAACGTCCAATGCCATTCCCGACCCGCGCCACATCAGCAACGGCTGGAATATCCCCAGCGAAGGTTACGCCGACCAGCCTTACATCGTGACGACGGACGACGGCGCGTGGTTGTGCGTCATGACCACCGGTGTGGGCGTCGAGGGCGCGGGAGGCCAGCACGTTGTCTCGATGCGCAGCACCGACCAGGGCCGCACGTGGGAGAAGATCGAGTCCATCGAGCCGGCGGACGGGCCGGAGGCGAGCTACGCCGTCTTGTTGAAGGTGCCTTACGGCCGCGTCTACGCTTTCTACAACCATAACACCGACAGGGTTCGCGAGGTGAAACG
Source organism: Verrucomicrobiia bacterium (assembly GCA_041651735.1). Classification (GTDB taxonomy): domain Bacteria; phylum Verrucomicrobiota; class Verrucomicrobiia; order CAIQCK01; family CAIQCK01; genus CAIQCK01. The sequence goes on from JBAZIR010000264.1 coordinate 6,463, forward strand.
CGAAGACAAGGGTGTCTACAAGCGCGTGGACTCACTGGGCCACTACGTGTTCAAATATAGCGACGACCATGGCCGCTCTTGGTCGGCCAAGCGATACGACGTGCCGCTGCGCGAGTTCGAGTGCGACCGCAATAACGTCTATGGCGGCAAGCTGCGCTTTTTCTGGAACGTCGGCCGTCCACTCATCCTCGGCGACGCCGCAGTCATGGTGATGCACAAGGTCGGCGCCATGGGCCAGGGTTTCTTCGCGCAGTCAGAGGGCGCGTTCTTCAAGAGCAAGAACATCCTCACCGAGCGTGACCCGGAGAAGATCACGTTCGAGACACTGCCCGATGGCGACATCGGCTTGCGCACGCCGCCCGGCGGTGGCCGCGTTGCAGAGGAACAGAGCATCGTCAAGCTTAGCGACGGAGCGCTCTATTGCGTCTATCGCACCGTGGATGGCTGGCCCACCAGCGCCTACAGCCGTGACGGCGGCCACACGTGGACCCAGCCCGCCTACAAGACTTACACACCCGGTGGCAGGCGCGTGAAACATCCGCGTGCGGCGAACTTCGCATGGAATTGCTCGAACGGGAAGTTCCTCTACTGGTTCCACAACCACGGCGGGCCGTCCATCGGCAGGATGGCGGCGGATTTCAGTGGGCGCACCGGCAGTCCTTATGACGACCGCAACCCAGCGTGGCTCATGGCTGGCGTCGAGCGCGATACGCCGCAAGGCAAGGTCATTCACTGGTCGCAGCCGGAAATCCTGCTCTACGACGACGACCCGTATATCCGCATGAGCTATCCCGACCTCGTCGAGGACGGCGGCAAGTTCTACGTCACCGAGACGCAGAAGAACGTCGGCCGCGTCCACGAAATCCCGGCGGTGCTGGTCAACGGTCTGTTCAATCAGTTCGCCAACAAGACCATCGCGACCAACAGCCTGTCACTCAATCTGCCGGCGGACAAACCGATGCCGAAGGAAGCGCCGATGCCCAAGCTGCCGGTGTTGAACCTCCGCGACACCAAACGCGCCGACCACGGCGGCAAGGACGCGCGCGCTGGTTTCAGCCTCGACCTCTGGCTCCAACTCGACTCGCTCAAGCCCGGCCAAGCCATCCTCGACAGCCGCGACGAATCCGGCAAGGGCGTCCTTGTCTCGACCACCGACGCCGGCACGATCCAGATCACGCTCAATGACGGCCGCACCGAATCGTCTTGGGACTGCGACAAAGGAGTGGTCAAGCCCGGCAAACCGCAACACGTCGTCATCACTGTGGATGGCGGCCCCAAGATCATCACCTTCGTCGTCAATGGCATCCTCTGTGATGGTGGTAACGAGCGCCAGTTTGGCTGGGGCCGTTTCAGCCCGAACCTTCGCACACCCACCGGCGCTGCAATGCTGAAGATCGCTCCCGCCGTTCGCTCGCTGCGCATTTACAGCCGCGCCTTGCGCACCAGCGAAGCGGTTGGAAACTGGCGAGCAGGCAAAAAATAACAGGCAAGCGCCTCTATTGTCTCAGGACGACCGGGTGTGTCCACTTCCTGTGTTGCGGCTACGATGTGCAACGATCAAGAAGATGGTGGGTTGATGTTCTCTGTGCCGCTGCTCCTACGAGGCAACCGCTGCTACGGCGACGGGTTGCGGTTGTGCGGCGGGCGTTACGGCAATGTGTAACGTTGGGTTGGGCGTGTGCTGCGAGGTGGTGTGGACGGAAACGTGGCGCACACCGGCTTTGTGCAGGGCGGTCGTCACGGCGTGATGGGCCAGTTCCGGACGATTGCACTCGCGGCTGAGATGGCCGAGGAAGACGTGCCGCAGCCCGTCGTGTGCCATCTGCACAACGGCTTCGGCGGCGGCTTCGTTGGAAAGATGGCCGAAGCGCGAGAGGATGCGCTGCTTCAAAGACCACGGGCGGTTGGCGTCCTGCAACATGCGTGGGTCGTGGTTGGTTTCCAGCATGAGGACATTGGCGGGTTTGACGCGCTCGATCACCAGCCGGGTGCAATGGCCCAGATCGGTCAGAACGCCGATGTTGCCGGACTCGTGCCGCAACAGGAAGCCGACCGGGTCATGCGCGTCGTGCGGCACGGTGAAGCTCTCCACCAACACGTCGCCGATCTCGAACGCGTGGCCCGTCTGGAAGACGCGCCACTGTTTCAACTCCGGCATCTCCTCCTGCACAGCCTCGGCGGTAAGGCGGTTGGCATAGACGGGGATCTCGTAACGCCTGCAAAGCACCGGCAGGCCCTGCGTGTGATCGTGGTGCTCGTGCGTCAGCAGAACCGCGTTCACGTCCTCGATCTTGCGCCCGATGC
>JBAZIR010000265.1:0-8755 GCA_041651735.1 Verrucomicrobiia bacterium
GTCGAGCGTCTCGAACCCCACCGACAGCGGTGACGCGGCGATGGCGAGCGAGTCGCGCGGCGCGACCTTGCCAAGCACAGGCAGCTTGACCATCGGAGCCGCCGTTGATCTGTCCGCAAGCCAGCCGCTCGCGGTGGCGGCCAGACAAGTTCCAAGGAATCGGCGTCGCGAGATGGCGTCCATGTTCATGGCCTCCGATGCTAGCTGGCGCGCGCGCCCTGTCCGCGCTCGCCCTTGAACTCGGTGAGATCGGCGATGTGGTGCATCGTCTGCGTGGCCGGATCGAATTCAAAGAAGTGCGCCGCCTCGGCGTGTGTGCAAAGCCCGATGTAAAGCTTGCCACTCTTGGCACCATAGAGCGCGCTCCACATGCTGTCCTCCCGCTCGCTGCCACCGGTAAAACGATGCGCCTGCACTGTGACGATGGGCGAGGTCGCGGGCGTGGTTTTGGTTTCAGCGAACGCGCCCACTGCCGCCAGCAGCGTCGCTGCAACCGCAAATCTCATGCGCAACATGCAAACTCCTTTCGTTCATGACGCCACCGATACTATCCGCCCTCCCCGCCGCTGAATCATGGTTTTGTGCAGAGCGGGTTGAAAAATGTGCTGTGGTCCGCAAAGTCCCGGGGAATTCCACCAATGGTCTGACAATCCTACAGGTCAATCGCCGTCACGTCTTCACCATCCGCAAACGGCTCGTGACAGACGTGACGAACTACGAGTCCGTCAATATGCCGTCCTCAGAACGCCTGGCGGGGCGAGTGTCGCTCGAACGCAGCCGCAACAATGATCCCTCGCATGATTGTCATGGCTGGCACGACTTCGTTGCCGCCATATTTGCGGTTTGTCATTTTGCCTTGTCGGAGAGCCTGCGTTCGCGGATGACTGCGGCCAGGATCCTCGCCATCAGTTCGCGACCTTCATCCAACATGTGCACGCCATCTTCGCGATAGACGAGATTGGTGCGAGAAGTCAGCACGTTTCGGGAATCCACAAAGCAATCAAGCGAACCGGCTCGTGCGACCACGGCGTCTGAAATGACGCGCATGTTGTGGCCATAGGCTGGCAGAAGATCCGCGCTGATTATGCCACGGCGTTCGGTGTCGCGAATGGCTGGCGTCACCGGCGCAGTTTCCACCCACCGCGTCGGCTGCCAGATCACAACATACCGGATACCCAACGAACGGCAAAGCCGGTCAAGAAAGTCATATCGTCTCACCACGGAATCGGCAAACGCGGCCAACTCGGGCGAGTCGCGGGGAATACGGGTCATGGTCTGGGTGATTTTCTCCCACAACTCCTTGGTGTAAGAAGCATAGGCTGCCGCATAGAAGGACTTGAGAATGCCGAACCATCGGTTGCGGTAGCTCTCAATGATGCCACGAACCTTGCTGTACCCGAAGTGTGCCTCGGGCGTCCGAAACATCGCGTAATAAGTCGCGTCGTTGGCACCATCCAGAAAAATGATCAGGTCGGGTTTCTCTGGCTCCTCGATCAGCAGTTTCTGCAAATACTTTGCCTGCATCAGACTGTTGAACGAGTTCACACCGAAGTTGCGAACCGTCCAGCAAGGACCTTCAGCGTCACAGTTGAGATCGCGGGACAAGAAGCTCGAAATGGTCTTGTCATCATCGTCTGTGCTGCCGCGTGTTGTCGAACCACCCAGCATCCACAGCAGGCGGTCACGCGAAGGAACCCCCGACCTGCGATTGAAGGCCGTCGCGCGCGGGCCATCACGGTGCAGGAAGAGCGCATACGCATCGTAACGCGCGCGACTGCCCTCGAAACGGCTCCCGTAGAGGATAAAATTCGCTGACACAACGACAATAAAACTGACAGCCTCGACGGCAACGATGGCAATAAGACTCCACTTGAGAAACCGGAACATGGCACGGAAGATCTTTAACACGGTGGCGATCATGATGCTTTTACGTAGAACTGAAGTTCATTCCAACGTCTGATGTTTCCCATCGTCGCATGACGACATTGCTGTCGGTCTCAACCATCATGCAGGACGCCATATCACCACTCCACACAAATCGGACTGAAACCCGTGCCATCACGCGCGGTGCCGCATGGACCTCCGGAACGCCGCCGGTGAGTGGCCCTCAGCTTTCGTAAACGTGACGCAGAAACTGTTGGCGCTCTGGTAACCGCTCATGCCGGCGATCGCCGCCACTTTGTGACTGCTCTCAGCCAGCAGCTTCTTCGCGTGCTCCAGCCGCACGTTGCGGATCTGCTCGCCAGGCGTCCGGCTGAGGTGGTCGAGAAAAGCCTGATGCAACGCACGCCGTGACATGGCCGCGGCACGGGCAACGTCGTCCACGCCGATCGGGTCGCGGAAATGCTCCCAGATGAATCGCAGGGCCTTCGCCAAGCGCGGTTCGTTCACCGCGAGAATGTCGCTGCTCTTTCGCACAATCATGCGCGCGGCAGGAATGCGCAGCGGTTCGCGGGGCATGCGCCCACCGCGCATAAGACGATCCAGCAATGCCGCGCCTTCGTAGCCCTGCTCTTCGAGATTGATGTCCACACTGGACAGCGGTGTGCGCATCGCATCGGCGGCCATCAGATAATCGCCAGCTCCCGCAATGGCGATTTGCTCCGGCACGTTCAAGCCGGCGGCCTCGCATGACTCCAAGACATCCACCGCGAGCTGGTCGTTGGCGGCGAACATGGCAAGCGGTTTGGGCGACTGCTTCAACTGGCCGACAAGCCACGCGCGGCGTTTGGACCATTCCTCGCGACCGCTGCGAAACGCCGTGGATTCGTGCCATTTGATCCACGTGCAGTCAAAGCCGGCTTTCTTCAGCGCTGCCACGAAACCGTTGCCGCGTTCATTGAACGACCAGTTGTCGGAATCGCTGAAGAACGCGAAGTGTTTGAACCCCCGCGTCAGGAAATGCCCGGCCACGAGCTGCGCGGCGTGCGCGTTATCCTGCAACACCCGCGCAAACCGCAAATGCGGCCGGCGCAGGCTGAAGTCCACCGTCGGCCGGCGCACCGATTCGACAAACTCAACCAGATCATCACCCGCGCCAAGCCAGGCGAGCACGCCGTCGCCTTTCCAACCCCACGGGATCACGCGTTCACGAGCAAGGTTGGCCGAGAGATGCCAGCCGTGTTCCTGGGCGTATTCGGCAATACCCTTGTGCAACCGGTAGTCATACCAGCCAAGCACCAGCAGGACATGTTTCGGTTTGCCCATTCAACGCCCAGTTTGGATGACCAACGCCATTCCGGTTCTCAACATGAAACTGTCGTGAATGAGGTTGCTCATTGCGATCGCCTTGCTTGCTCCAGAACGTCGCGGGTCCTCTTCAACGTCGCCGACACGTTCAGCTTCTTGCATCCCCGATACCAGTCCGCCCATTGACCCCGACAATAGCGCTCCGCCAAGGCCGGGATCCGCGTGAAGGCAGCCTCGGCCTGCACAAGCGACGCCGCACACGCTGCCCGATCGCCACGATCGAGTGCATCGCTCGCGAACTCGACGTGCTCCAGCCACTCGCAAACTTGAATCATGATGGAGCCTTGATAGATGAGGTTGTCGCGCAGGAAAGACGCTTCGTGTTCCGGCAGCGACGCGGCAGCGGCTTGTGCCTGGCGCAGCGCCAACGCAAGTCCGTCTTTCTGCGCCGCCAGCCACTTGAGGGTTTCACCTCGGTCCAACCTGCGCGGGTGCATGTCGCTCAGCCCCGTCCAGAATGCGTCACGGCCAACCGGTGTTGCGGCCTTGTTTGCCTCCGCGTTGTTTCTCGACGGGCGGCTCTTCAGTTTCTTTGCGATCTGCCCGAGTTGCGTGTTGCCAGCGCCGAACATCTGCCCGTCCATCAGAAACGGCACTTGCTGCTCGGGGTGAATCTGCCACGCGTTGAAATAGACCTGATAGGCATTCGCAATCTCATTCTGCCGTTTCGAAAACCTTCCGCGCACCCACTCCGCCAGCCAGGCATCGGGGTTGAATGAGTCCATCTGCCACGTCATCTTCGCCGTGGCATCAATGCCCAGCACAAACTCTCGAAGGTTACCAACGTTGACAATCGCATACGTGCCAGCACCCTTCTCGACGGCGGTCTTCAGGCACTCGAACGTCTTATGCGGCGACGGCACCTGCGCCAGATGCGGACCGGATCCGATCAACCCGTGATGATAATAGACGCCGTAGGTGTTCTTCGGATTGCGCGGCGTTGAGTAGAAATCCTGCTGCCACTTCCAACCCGGCGAATTGTCCGCGAAGACGATGATCGTCCCCTCCGGTATCGTGAGCAGCCTTTTCTGATTCAGCGCCGAGCCTTCCGCCCAGAGCGTAGTGGAAAGGTAGCGCGGCTGACGCGGGCAGACCTCATTGAGAATCTCCACCTGCGTCGCCATCGCCTCGGAGATCAACCGCCCGCGGTCGGCATCGGACTGCGGCGTGTTCGGGTCCGCCATCCACATCGGCCGGTCGGCAATGCCGCGCAGACCGAGTTGCCAGATCACATTCGGATACGCCGCCCATTTTTCCGCATAAGCACGCCACACCTCGCGCACCTCGACCGGGTGACTGAAGTAAGAATACTTCAGGTCCTTGCCGCGCTTCTTCCAGTAGTTGAAGTAGCTGAAGGCGCTCACGCCCAGCGGTTCGACGTGATGTTGCGACACGAACACGCCGCGGCGCGCGCACTCCTGCACCAGCGCCTCTTCCGGCGGGTTCATGATGTCCACAAAGCTCGCGGGGATGATCAGGTTACACCGGCTCCGCACCAGCGCCTCCGCGACGTCGCGCATCACGTCGCGATGCACGACCTGCCCATAGTAAGGATAATCAATCTGGCGCTTGCCGCCGCCCTCCTTCCACTCGGTCAGCAAATCCTCGTCGTTGATGAACCAGCCGCGGAACTTGAACGTCGGCTCGCCGGAACTGATCTTGACGTTGTCCCAAGCGAGCGTCGCGCGCTTCTGCGGCGGTCGCGAGGCCCAATAGTAAAGCGGGTCCACGCCGAGATACTTCTCGATGAACGCATAGAGACCGAACATCGTGCCGCGTTCGTCGCTGCCGGCGATGATGAGCCGTGAGCCGACGTTCTCGACACGATAGGCTTCCCACTTGCTCTTCAGCCCGTCGGCAAAGCCCGGCGCTAGCTTCTCCAGCAGCGCGGCGGATTCAGGCTGGTTCATGGAGACCATCACAATACCGGCGGCGTCTGCGCGCTGTACGATGACTGGCGCTCTGCCGGTGATCTTCTTCACGTCGTTGACAAGGTCTTCCGCCGCCAGCCGCACGCACTCCGGCTCGCCCGGCGGCACGAACACGGTGGCGGTTTGCTGTTTAGTAACAGGTTCAAACGCGGCGATGTTCTGGAAAGACAAGAGGAGGGTTAGAAACAAAGGGGCAAGTTTCATAGTCAGGCGTCCTTCTGTGTTGCTTTGTGAAGCAGATCGAAGAAACCACGTTGGTCGGCGCGGTGGCTGGGAAGAGCGTTCATTTACTGTTGTCGTGCCATTTTCTTGAGCGTCTCGCCCAAGTCGGCGATGTAAACCTTGCGTGTGCCGTCTGCAAAGCCATTGAAGACAACATATCGGCCGGCGTGCCACGCCGGGTGCGGGTCCACGCGAAACTCGCCACGCGTGGCTGAGACAAAAATGCGGGCGATGTTGACGCAGGAACCGCGCTCCGTATCAATCAACCGGATGGGGACCGAGCCATCGCCGAAGGCCACGCTCTCATACGGATAGGCGTCGGAAACGATGAAGCGACCGTCGGGGTGGAACGACGGATGGCCGGAGCCGGGCTTGAAAATGGTGCGCATCTCGCTGCCGTCGAACTTCACGCGGATGATTTCCAAATCGGGATCATCATCGTTGTTAAGGTTCATACTGAGGTGAACTCCGTCGGGGCACCAGTTGATGTGGTGGCCACCGCGCGCCCATTGCGCCGCGGTGACGGCGGTGCGGATGTCGCTGCCGTCGCTGTTCATGGTAATCACTACGCGTTGCCGCTTGCCGCCGGACAATGGCGCCCATTGCATCGTCGTTAACAATCGCGTGCCCTGCGGGTTCCACTTGGCTTGAAAACAGTAGTATTCGCAACTCGCGGCATCGGCAATGCCGATGGAAAGCAGCGCTTTTTCATAGAGGGTCTTCAGTGAAACCAGCATCCGGCACCGGCCGGTCCGCGTATCGGTCACGTAGAGTCCATCGTCTGCCACAGGCCCGATGTTCCGACCGACGCGGTCCCCGGGAATGATCACACCGTAGCCGGGCTGCGCCCGTGACGATTTGATGAGGTTGTGAGACAGCAGCGTAGCACCATCCGGCGAGACCATGAAAACCGTGCCGTCCAGCACGCGGCGCTTGCCGGAGATGGGATCGAATTGCACGGCGAATGCCTTCCACGTTTCGGGATCGACATCGTTGAAGTAAAGCTCCGCGTCGGAACGCCCCCACTGGACGTTGGCCCCGACTTGCACCTCCCAGCCGCGCGATTGCGCGACCACTCGCTCCTGGCCCGACCGCAAATCAATCACCACCACATCGCCGGCGTCACCGGGAGCCGGCGTGCGATTCTCATATGGCATGCGAAACAGCGCCAGGAACCGGCCTGACGGGCTGATGGGCGAGGTGTCGAAGAACCGATGCAACATCCGCTTGCCGGGCATAACGTAAACTGGCACAGAAGGATTGTGCGCGGTGTATCGCGGGAAATGGCTTAACGAGCCGATCTCCTGCCCTTGCGCTGCCATCCCTTGGGAACCGCTCACCATCGCCAGCGCACCCACGAGCGTCGCCGAAAACAGCAACTGCACGTTCAGCCAGCGCAAAGGTCGAGGTTCCATGAACGCTCCTTCAGCCCTGTTCGAACACTTCCACGACTCTCCGTTTGTGTGATGGCTTCCGCATGTTCCTTTACCTCAGCACCAGTCCTTTCTCTGCAATCAGCACCGGCGCGTCGTAGAGGGGAATGTCTTTGAAGATGGTGAACCCGGCCGCCTTCACGATACGGTCCGCTGGGATTTCGTAAACCCGCCCGGAGATCAAGTCCACCCAGACCGGTTCTTTGATGGTGAGGTTTTTCACCACGACGTGCGCCGGCCGCGTCGCAAACGCATCGTCCGGCACTCCCGAGTTGTCCCAGATTGCCACGAGGGCCTGCCCCGTTTTCTTGTTGCGATAGGCGAAACTCGCCGTCCCTTTGTCATACATCACACCGACGGCGGGCTGCTTCACGCGCTCCAGCGTATTGTCGAACACCGCGACGGTGTTTTGGACCGCATAGTAGGCGAGTTTGATCTTTTCCACCTTCTTGTCTGCCGTCGCTCGCAGGAGGCCCTTGCGATTAATCTCGCGCCCCGTGTGGTTGAAATCGCAAACCGTGAAGACCGCCGATTCCACATCGTGTCCTAGATCACCAAGCATCCGCCGCAAATCCCACTTCGCCTGGCTGAATTCCGTCCACGGATGGTTGGAGAGCGCAAACTTCGTCGCCGTTTCCGACGGGCAACCGTTCTCACCCTGCCGCATCTTTGCCTTCGTCGAGTACTTCGTCAGTGTCGCCTTCAACTCTTCGACCTTCTGATAGGAACTGTCCGGGTTGAACTCATAGCCGTGATAGATGAACCAGTGGAAGAGGTCCACCTTGCCCTTCTCAGCCAAAGCCTTCAGACAACTCTCCAGCAGCTTCGGGTTGGAACTCGCCAGCGAAAGCCCGGCAATTCGGGCGTCGGGGATCACGCGCTTGATGATTTCCGCCGTGCGGATGTTGAACGCAGCAATGTCCTCAGGCTTGTGTTTCTTGTTGATGTCCGGCTCGTTCCACATCGCCCAGTCGCGAACCTTGCCCTTGTAGTGTTTTGCCATCGCCTCCACCCAGCGGTCCCACGCCGCCAAAGCCTCTTCCGAAGTGGGGAAACCGCCGGCCAAATCTGCACCACCGCCGCCCTTGTAAATCGTATTGCCGTAGTCGGTCTCCAGCAGGATGTTCAGGCCGCGCCCGCGAGCGTCGTCAATGACCGTATCCAGCCAAGTGAAATCATAGGTTCCTTTCACCTTCTCCGTCTTGGCCCAGCCTCCTTGCATCCGGATGGTCTTGATGCCCAGCGGTACGATGTATTCCTTGTATTGTTGGTAGTCGGCGAAGTCGCGGTCGAGGGTCTCGCATCCCAAAGTCCAGTTCGATCCCGGAATCTCATTGGCGCTGCGCGGCTTGATGGTACCAATCTGCTTGAGTCCCGGATTCAGGTCCGTCTTCGCCCGGTCCGGCGACGTGTCGATCTGTGGCCCTGCCGCCGCTGTGCTCCATGCGGCACAGCATACGGTGACCGCCATCGCCCATTGTAGTCCTTTGTGTGTCTTCATAATCTCATTCTCCAATCTCACAATCGCGGGTGAAAGAGATTCACCCAGAGTAGTTCGTCGCCGGTGTCGGGCAACTGTTCGATGTCTTTCTCGTAAGCCGGCTCCTTGTAAACCCTCGCCGCCTGGCGCAGCAAGCGCACGAGCGGACGGAAATTCTGTTTGCCGATCTGCTTGTGGTCCCATTGCTTCCTGCCGGTGGCGTAGGGCAGCACCCAATCCAGCGCCGCGCGGATGCTGCGGCCGTCGTCGGTGCGGCAATGCCACAGGTCCACGCCAACGTGCTCGCCGAGCCGCGCCAGACGGAACAGACCGTCGAGGTTGAAGAGCGTGTAGCCGAACGACAGTGTGCGCCGGAGTTCGCGCGGCTGCCGGCCGTCCGGCTCGATCTGTTTTGCGATGCGGCGCGCGCGAGCCCCCTC
>JBAZIR010000266.1:0-8734 GCA_041651735.1 Verrucomicrobiia bacterium
TTCCGTGTGTTGCAGCGGAAGCTCAACCCGTTGGGCAAGACGCTCTTCGCGGTCATCGCGCGCCAGCACGAGCGGACGCTGGACTGGCTCGCGTCTCTGCCGTTCGCGGACGGCGACCGCATTGCGTTCTACGGCCTGAGCTACGGGGGCAAGTCGGCGATGCGGCTGCCGGCGATGCTGGAGAAGTATTGCCTCTCGATCTGCTCCGGCGACTACAATGAGTGGGTCGTCAAGAACGCCTCGATCAACTACAGGAACAGCTACATGTTCACTGGCGAGTATGAGATCTTCGAGTGGAACCTTGGCAACACGTTCAACTACGCCGAGATGTCGTGGCTGATCTGCCCGCGACCGTTCATGGTCGAGCGCGGTCACTTCGACGGCTGTGGCGAGGACGAGATGATCGCCTACGAATACGCCAAGACCAAGCGCCGCTACGACATGCTCGGCATCGGTGACCGCTGTGAGATCGAATACTTCAACGGCCCGCACCAGATCCACGGTGTCGGCACGTTCGACTTTCTCCACAAGCACTTGAACTGGCCGAAACGATGAGCCGCATCGTTGCGTTTCTGACAATGGCTTGTCTGCTTGCCGCGGCGTTTGCGCCAGCGGAAGAGCCGAGACCCGCTGCCGAATTGGTGACGTTTTCCGGCCGCACGATGGGGACGGTTTACTCGGTGAAGTTCCTCCAGCCGCCCGCGCCGGTGGCAGTCGAAACGGCGCGGCGGGAGGTCGGCGTGCTGCTGGATCGTCTGGAGCAGGCGATGTCCACCTACCGTGAGGACTCGGAAGTCTGCCGGTTCGGCGCATATCGCGGCAGCGATTGGTTTGCCGTGTCGGCGGATACGGCTCGCGTGGTCGCGGAATCGCTGCGCGTGAGCGAGTTGACCGGCGGCGCGTTCGATGTGACGGCGGACCCGCTGGTGCGCCTGTGGGGATTTGGTCCGCGCCGTGAGATCGGCGAGACGCCGCCGGAGCAGGCCATTGCCGAGGCGCACCGCAAGGTGGATTACCACCGGCTACAGTCGCGCCTTGATCCGCCGGCGTTGCGGAAAACGTCGCCGGATGTTTCCGTGGACCTCTCCGCCATCGCAAAAGGATACGCTGCCGACGCGGTCGCCGGCTGTCTCGAAAAACTTGGCGTAAGAAATTATCTCGTCGCGATTGGCGGCGAACTCAAGGCGCGCGGTCACGGTCAGCACAGCCGCCCGTGGCGCGTCGGCGTTGACAAACCGCTTGATGATGGCCGCGCCCTCCAGCGCATCATCGAGTTGAAGGACTGTGCCATCTCCACGTCAGGCGACTACCGCAACTTCTTTACCGATGCCGGCCGCCGCTACTCGCATGTCCTTGATCCGCACACCGGCCGGCCCGTCACGCACAACCTCGCCTCAGTCACCATTATCCAAGAGACAAGCGCACGCGCCGATGCGCTGGCGACGGGTCTGATGGTGCTCGGCCCGGATGCCGGCTACGCGCACGCGGTGAAACACGGCTGGGCGTGCCTGTTCATTCTGCGCACGGAATCCGGTTTCGTCGAAAAACCGACGCCGGCTTTTGAGAAACTGAAGTGACCCAAGACCCCGTTGTATCGGCCCGATGCCGATGATCGACATGACCGTTACGGACACTTGACACAACGGCCCTATATTTGGACACTGCGGACATGAAGCCATCTGACTCGATCAGTCGTCGCCAGTTCGTATCCACCTCGGCGTCGGTCCTCGGCACCTTCGCCATCGTCTCCCAACACAAAGCCCACGCAGCCGGCGCCAACGGAAAGGTCGTCATCGGCTTGATGGGCTGCGGCGGCCGCGGCACCTACGTCGCCACCATGTTCGCCAACCGGCCGGACACGGAGATCGCCTATATCTGCGACGTGGACTCGCGCCGTTTCTCCCGCGTGCGCGATGCGATCGAGGAAGCCCAGGGCAAACCGCCAAAGGCCGTGCAGGATTTTCGCAAAATGCTCGAAGACAAACGCGTGGACGCCGTCATCAACGCCACGCCCGACCACTGGCACGCGCTTGGTTCGATCATGGCCTGCCAGGCGGGCAAGGACGTGTTCGTCGAGAAGCCGATGACCCACAGCGCATGGGAAGGCCGCAAGATGATCGAGGCGGCTGCCAAGTATAAGCGCGTCATCCAGGTCGGCATGCAGAGCCGCAGCTGCCAGTATCTTCGGGATGCCCGTGAATACATCAGTTCGGGCAAACTTGGCGATGTTTACCTCGTGCGCGTTTTCAACATGATGCAGCACCCGATGCGCAAGAAGCCGGCGGCCGAAAGCGCGCCGGTGCCGTCCGGATTCGACTACGAGACTTGGTGCGGACCTGCGCCGGTGTTGCCCTACGATCCGAGCCGCCGCTGGCTCGACCGCTGGGAGTTCAGTTGCGGAGCCATTGCCGGCGACGCGGTTCACCAGATTGACCTTGCGCGCGCGTTGATTGGCGATAAACCGTTCCCCGACACCATCAGCCACGCAGGCGGCGTCTGCGCGCTCACCGACGGTCGCGAGATTCCCGACACGCAAATGGTCACGTTCGAGTTCGGCAAGCTGACGATGCTGTTCGAGTCGGCGCTCTGGACACCATACATGACCAAGACGCCGATGGACCGCCGCGACAAGGGCCAGTTGCCGCCGAACTGGGCGCTCAACGCCACGCGCATCGAGGTGCTCGGCACGAAGGGCTTCATGTATTACGGCCGCCACGGCGACGGCTGGCAGGTGTTCAACGAGAAGGGTGAGTCGATCGTGGCCGCGCCCGGCCGCCAGGCGGACAAGGAGCATCACGACAACTTCATCGCGTGCATCAAGAACCGCCAGCAGCCGGTGGCCAATGCCGAGCAGGGCCATTACTCGGCGATGCTCTGCCACCTTGGCAACATTTCCTACCGCGTTGGCAACAAGAAACTCGCCTTCGACGCGAAGACGGAGACGTTCAAAGACTCGCCGGAGGCCAACAAGTTCCTCAAGCGCACGTATCGCGCGCCATGGGTGATCCCCGACAACGTCTAATAGAAACAGTCGTAGAAAACGCGGAGGCGTGGCGGCACAACGCTGCGCCTTCGCGTTAAAGCCTATCCTGAATCATGAAACGCTTCCTCTTCACCTCCGTCCTGGTCGCGCTCGCCAGTCTGCCGGCGTCCGCCCAGTGGCTTCCCATTAGCAACGCCACCGCCAAGCTCGAAAATTCCGAGATGGGCGGGCCCTTCTTCAAGATCGAGTATGAACTCGGTGTGAAGGATCTTTCGCCCGCCGCGCCGGCGTATGTGTTCGTCCGCTGCCGTGAAAGCGCGAACGCGAGTTGGAAGTTGATCCCGCAAACGGCGTTGCGCGGCGACCACGACATCGTGGAATCCGGCGGCAAGAAAAAGATTCTCTGGTGGGGACTTGGCTCGCTGGGCCTCACCAACGCGCCGCAGCTTGAGGTTCGCGTGCGCGGTATCCGCATGGTTCGTGTGCCGGGCGGCGCGTTCAAGATGAAGATCGTCCCCGGCGGCGGCTACGATGAGTCGAAGGCCCAGGTGGAGTCTGCCACGCTGCCGATGTTCTGGATGGCGAAATACGAAACCACCATCGGCATGTATGCCGACTACCTGAACGAAACCGGCAAGGACGGTCGCGGCTGGCACAAGCACATGGCCAAGCCGGAGCGTTGCGGCATCACACGCGGCGACAACGATGTCTACACTGTTACGCCGGGACGCGAGAAGTTCCCGATCAACTATGTCACGTGGTATGACACGACAGCGTTTCTCGACTGGTGCGGCCTGCGGTTGCCGACAGAGGCGGAATGGGAGAAGACGTTGCGCGGCGGCCTGTTCCTCGACGGCGACGAGACGAAGAAAGTGCCGAACCCGAAGCCGGAGCGGAAATATCCGTGGGGTGACGAAGCGCCAGACGCGGGCGGCACGTGGCGCTGTAATGGCGACGGCGATGCAGACAAGTTTGCCGAGCTGTCGCCGGTGGGCAGCTTTGAGAAGTTTGCCAGCCCCTATGGCGCGTGCGACATCGTCGGCAACGCGGCCGAGTGGACGCTCGATTGGTATGCGACTTCATTCCACGCGGGCCTCGACGGCTATCGCATGGTTCGCGGCGGCTCGTTCATGGATCCGCCCGCCGGTTGCGATGCCGTCACCGGCGCGACGCAGTTGCCGTTCAAGCGCAGCAGCATCACAGGCTTCCGCGGGTTGCGCGATACGCGGACCAAGTAGCGCGAATATTTCCGCAGCCGCACAGGATTACAGGCTCCGAGAGGGGTGGGTTCGACAGGGTGTTCATGACGAACCTGTAATGAAAATTGAACTTTCGACGCGCTGGGCCTGTCTCTATAGTTACCCGACATGGCAACGGAAAAAAGCATCAGCGAACTCACGGAACTCATTCGCCAGGAAAGCGCCTTTGTCTCGGCGATCCAGGGCGAACTGAGCAAGGTCATCATCGGCCAGCGTTACATGATCGAGCGGCTGCTCATCGGCCTGCTCGCCAACGGCCACGTCCTCCTCGAAGGCGTGCCCGGCCTGGCCAAGACCCTCGCAGTCAAATCGCTCGCGTCGGTCATCAACACCAAGTTCCAGCGCATCCAGTTCACGCCAGACCTGCTGCCGGCTGACCTCGTTGGCACGCTCATTTACAACCCCCGCGAAGGCTCCTTCTCGGTCAAACGCGGCCCGGTTTTTGCCAACATCATCCTCGCCGACGAAATCAACCGCGCCCCGGCCAAGGTCCAAAGCGCGCTGCTGGAGGCGATGCAGGAGAAACAGGTCACCATCGGCGACGAGACGTTCAAACTGGAGGAGCCGTTCCTGGTGCTCGCGACGCAAAATCCGATCGAGCAGGAAGGCACCTACCCGTTGCCGGAAGCACAAGTGGATCGGTTCATGCTCAAGATCGAGATCAGTTACCCGAGCAAACAGGAGGAACGGCAGATTCTCGACGCCCGCGCGCATACCACGGTGCCGGCGGAACTCAAGCCCATCGTCGGCCCCGATGACATCCTTCGCGCGCGCAAGGTGGTGGACCAGATTTACATGGACGAGAAGATCAAGGACTATGTCGTGGACATCATTCATGCCACGCGCGACCCGAAGGCCTACAAGATAGACGCCGCCGGCCTGATCGAATACGGCGCCTCGCCGCGCGCGACGATCTACCTGACGCTCGCCGGCAAGGCGCACGCCTTCCTGCACGGCCGTGGCTACGTCACGCCGCAGGACATCAAAAGCATCGGCATGGATGTGTTGCGCCACCGTGTCATCCCGACCTACGAAGCCGAGGCCGAGGATGTGACGAGCGAGGACATCGTGAAACGCATCTTTGACGAAGTGCCAGTGCCGTAAATGAATTTTGGATTTTGGATTGCTGATTTTGGATTGCCGCAGAAGGCAGTCCTCGATCCAAAATCCAGAATCTAAAACCCAGGATCCAATGCTTCCTCGCGACGTCATCAAGAAGATCCGGCAGATCGAGATCAGCACCAGCCGCGCCGTCAACGACGTGCTGGGCGGGCAGTATCACAGCGTCTTCAAGGGCCGGGGCATGGAGTTCAGCGAGGTTCGCGAATACCAGCCCGGTGACGACATTCGCACGATTGACTGGAACGTCACGGCGCGCATGGGCCATCCGTTCATCAAGAAGTTTACCGAGGAGCGCGAGTTGACCGTCATGTTGTTGGTGGACGTGAGTGGCTCGGAGGTTTTCGGCAGCGTGCGCCAGCTCAAGAATGAGCTGGCCGCCGAGGTCGCCGCGGTGCTGGCGTTTTCGGCCATCCGCAACAACGACAAGGTGGGCCTGATCATGTTCAGCGACGCCATTGAGCTGTTTGTGCCGCCCAAGAAAGGCAAAACGCACGTCCTGCGCGTCATTCGCGAGATTCTCTACTTTACGCCGAAGGGCCGCCGCACCGACATTCCGGCTGCACTGCGGTTTCTCGAACAGATCACGGCGCACCATAGCGTAACGTTCCTGTTGTCGGACTTCATCGCCGACGACTACCAGAAGATGCTGCGCGTGGCGAACCAGCGGCACGATATGGTGGCCGTGGCCATCACCGACCCGCGCGAGATCGAGATGCCGCGTATTGGCATTGTGGAACTGGAGGACAACGAGACCGGCAGCCGCGTGCTCCTGGACACTTCGCACGAACCGACGCGCCGAAGCTTCTGGGAGACCGCCGTTCGCCGCCAGCGTGAGCGCGCGCAGACGTTGCGCCACTGCGGTGTGGACTTGGTCGAACTGCGCACGGACGAGCCGTATTTGAAGCCGCTGATCAAGTTCTTCAGGATGAGAGAGGCGAGACACTGAACTCAAATACATGAAACGTAGAACGTAAGACGTTGCTGCCTGGCTTGCGTTTCATTGGACGATGACCAACAACATCCAAAACGCCGACATCCGCGACATCAAGCCTGATGTCCTCATCCTGCCGCCGTGGTGGGTGTGGGCGGCGCTTGTGCTCGTGGTGGTGGCGGTGGTGCTCGTGGTGTGGCTGGTGCTGCGCAAGCGCCGGCAGGAAGCGAAGGAGCAGTTTGTGCCGCGTCAGAACGCCGTCGAGGAAGCGCGCGAGCGGCTGGAGGCGGCGCGGCGGTTGATGCTGGCGGGCGAGGTCGAGGCGTACTACGTCGCGGTGTCGGACGCAGTGCGGCAATACATCGAGCGGCAATTCCGCCTTCGCGCGGCCGAGCAGACGACGGAGGAGTTTTTGCAGGACATGACGCGCTCGCAACGGCTGCGACCGACACACAAGGAACTGCTCGCGGATTTCTTGACGCAGTGCGACCTCGTGAAGTTCGCCCGGTTCCGGCCGGGACCGAAGGAGATGGAGACCGTGCTGGCGGCCGCGACGCGGTTCGTGGACGAAACCGTGCCGCAGGAAATTGTTCTGGGTGCCGAGTCCAACGCGCCGGGCACGGAATCTGCCGGTCAAGCGTCGGCCGCCACACCGCCATCTTGAACCCATGAATTGGACCTTCGCCAACCCGTGGTTATTGCTCCTGCTGGCGCTGGTGCCGCCGCTGATCTGGTGGCGGCAGCGGCGTCGCTGGGCGGCGTCGCTGCGGTTCGCGTCGGTCGAGCCACTGTTGCAGTTCGCGCCGTCGCCGTGGCTGCGACTGCGGCGGGGTCTGGTCGTGTTGCGCGGCGTGGCGTTGGCATGTCTGGTGATTGCGTTCGCGCGGCCGCAGAAACCGCTTTCCGAGGAGAAAGCCGTGACAGAGGGCATTGACATCGTTCTCTGCCTCGACGTGTCGGGCAGCATGTTGGCGGAGGATTTTGTGAAGGACGGCCATCGCCGCAATCGCGTGACCGCCGTCAAGGAAGTGGTGAGCGACTTCATTGCCAAACGCGCGAACGACCGCATCGCCATGATCGCGTTTGGCGGCCGGCCCTATACGGTGTGCCCGCTGACGCTCGACCATGAATGGCTGATCGAGGGCCTTGGCCGGGTTCGGGTCGGCTTGATCGAGGATGGCACGGCCATCGGCTCGGCGCTTGGCTCCTCTGTCAACCGGCTGCGCGACATCAAAGCCAAGAGCCGGATTGTCGTGCTGCTTACTGACGGCTGCAACAATGCCGGCCGGCTCGCGCCCGACCAGGCGGCCGACGCTGCACGGGCGCTCGGGATCAAGGTTTATACCATCGGCGTCGGCGCCGGCGGCATGGCACCCATGCCCGTGATGGATTCCGCGGGCCGCACGCTCGGCTACCGGACGATGCAGGCGGATCTTGACGAGTCTCTGCTCAAACGCATTGCCGAGAAAACCCACGGCCAGTTCTTCCGCGCTGCCGACACGCAGCAGCTTCAGCAGATTTACGAGACGATTGACAAGCTGGAGAAACGCAAGATTGAGGCGCCATCCTATCGGCAGATGAACGAATTATTCCCGTGGTTCGCGTGGCCGGGCCTGGCGCTGTTGCTGGTCGAGGTCGGACTGGGGCAGACGCGGTTGAGGAAGTTGCCGTGAAGCACGACGAGCATCACAGGATGAACCTTATGCAATATGGAATGCGCAATCCGCGTCGCGTATTGAACGGATTATGAAATTTGGGAATCCGATTGCATTAACCGCCCTCTGGCTTCTGCCGGCGCTGGTGGCGTTCTTCTGGTTCGTGCGGCGGCAACGCCGTCGGGCGCTGGAACAGTTTGCCGCGCCGCACCTGTTGCCGGTGATCGCGCCGACGTTGAACGAGCAGCTTGGCTTCGTGCGCGCGGTGCTGGTCACGGCGGCGATTGTCTCGCTGGTGCTGGCGCTGGCGTCGCCGCGCTGGGGCTACCAGTGGCAGGAGGTCCGGCGGCGAGGCATTGATATTTTCGTTGCGCTGGATGTGTCCCGAAGCATGCTCGCACAGGATGTGCGGCCCAATCGGCTGGAGCAGGCGAAATTCGCCGTGCGCGATCTGCTCAAGATGGCTGCCGGCGACCGTGTCGGCCTGATCGCGTTCGCAGGCACCACGTTCATTTCCTGCCCGTTGACGCTCGACCACGCCGCCGTGCAACTGATGCTGGAGGATATGACGCCCGACGCCATTCCGGTTGCCGGCACGGACATTGCAGGTGTCATCAAGGAGGCGACACGCGGGTTCAGTCGCAGCGCGGATCGCAACCGTGCGCTGATCATCATCACCGATGGCGAGGCTACCGAGGGTGACGCGGTTTCCGCCGCAAAAACCGCCGCAAACCTTGGCATCAAAATATTCACCATTGGCATCGGTACGGTTTCCGGAGAGTTG
>JBAZIR010000267.1:0-8711 GCA_041651735.1 Verrucomicrobiia bacterium
TGGAGGTCGCCTATGGTGGTCAGACCGGAGTCGGTGAAACCTTCGACGCGCAAACCGCTGTCGGTGACCAAGTAACCGCTGGAGTCCAAACTAAAAACGCCGGCACGCGTGGCATAGATCTGACTGTTGAGGGAATCCTTGACGATGAAAAACCCCTCACCCGACACAGCCAGGTCGGTCTGCACGCCAGTCTGCGAGAGAGCACCTTGGCTGTATTTAGACTTGGTAGAGGCCACAGCCACGCCCTCGCCAATCTGAATGCCTGACCGACCGCTGCTTGCATATCTCAAAGTGTCGCTGAATGCATCCGCCAAATCCGCCCGCGCAGACTTATAGCCAGTGGTATTCACATTGGCCACGTTATTGCCGATGACGTCCATTTGTGTCTGAAACTGCTGAATTCCACTGACGGCTGAGTTAAGAGATCGAAGCATAAGGTCCTTTCCTGTTGGGTTATTTTAGCTCTTGGCCAGCGCGACACTGACCACCTGGTTCAGGTCGTAAGACTGGCCGTTCACAACGATCTTCGGCGTCCCTGCATCGATCGTAATACCACTCACGGTCCCGCTCACTTGCGTACTCGAATTTGACTGTAGAACGACCGTGCGTCCCAACAGTCCGTTGGCCTGCTGAAATTGTATGGTGCTCTGCAACTCGGTCACCTTCGCGTTGGTGGAAGTGTTCGTCGACAGCGAGCTGAATTGCGCCATCTGGGCGATGAAGTCCGTGTTGCTTTCTGGATTGAGCGGATCCTGCATCTTGAGCTGGGTTACCAGCAGATTCAGGAAGTCGTCCTGGTCCAATGTCTGGGTCGGAGTCGTGCTGCCCGAAGACGACGTCGAGTTTTGCGAACCGGAAACGGCTGTTGAAGAATTGACAGCAATACTCATAAGATTAGGCCCACTTTTCCCAGCGCCGTGGCGTGACGCGCCGGGCGTTGTGCAGACGCACGTGCGGCGTTTCCGTCATGGCGCCAGCACCCGCGATTTCTTCGGCTAGCTCTTCATTCAACCGCGGCTGGTGACGGGGCGCTTGCTCGTGGGCGCCACCTCCGTTGGTTTCAGTCGCAGATTGGGGCAGGTTATTCGTGTCAGAGGGTGGACGATTCAATTCTCCCATGTGAACTCCATGATCGGCAAGTGTTTGCCGCAGTTGATCCCAGTTTGCTCGAAGCAGGTCCAGATCGCCGCGCTCCACCCGGGCGCAAACGTTTACCCCGTCGCCGCCAAGAGTGAACTGAAGGTGAATCTCTGTATTGTCATCCGGCATGACCATGACCGCCACATTGTCCTGATATAGCGACTTGAACTTGACCACACGATCCATGAGTTGATCCGCAAGCGACTCGACTGAGAATTGAGCAGACGCCGCGGTTGACGCTGTATCAGGGGATGCACTTGCAGTCGCGAATGACAGTTGCTGGCGACCAGCCTCTGGTTCATGTGTGACAAACAATCCACTGAGAACCGAGGGATCCAGCTTCTCTCCTATCCTGATCCCAAACGGCTCTCTCCGGTTGTGCCCCACGAATCCAGATTCACTCTCAACCGGCAAGATGTTCTCATCAGAACCGGCAATTGTGTGCAAGTCGTTCGGTTTCTTCATCGCATCTCCAATAGGAGCAGCATCCATGCCACGCAAAGCATCTTCGCCAGCCATGTCCTTGTGCAGTACCGGGACGTCAACGATGACCGCGCCCTGCGCCACAGGGGATTGTCCGCCAGTGGTGACCGGCAGGTCTTGATAAACCGATGCGAGCGAGTTCCCGGCGGCAAGCAAATCCCACCGAAACCGAGAGTCTGCGTTTATTCGCGGCGATTCGACCCGTTGCTCTGAACTGACTGCGGGTTGTTGCTGCGAACCCAGAGGTTTCTGTATCGGTTCGGACTGAGAATCGGAAATTGCGACTTCCTGCGTGAAGACTGCGCTTGCTTCAGCAACCATCAACTTCTTCAAACCAGCGGCTTGGTATTGGCTGACTCCCGGATTCTGGTCTTCCGGGAACGTCGCCGGCCTATCAATCACGAGCGAGGGCAAATCCGGTGGAGTCTTCGCCGTCACAACACTCGCACCAAACGAGAAAGCAGCCTCAACAGGAACGGCTGGCAATGCGTCCACATTTGACGAATCAAGCCCGGCCGATTCACCGTGCGGCGTTTGATCAATGCGAATGGGTTGTTGCGATGCTGTCCATGCCCGCCGGGAATCCGCAAGCGTGGGCATCTGATTCGGGTTGATCTCCGGCCTTGGTGTGGTCCTTTGAGCGACAGTGTCGTAGTCCACTGGGCCATCGTCGCTAACAGATTGAGGCGATGGCATTTGCACGGGATCAGACTTCGCATCAAGCTCAGGCTGCGCGCTTTCTGGCATGACATTGGACAGGTCTGATTCATGAACGCCAACGAGGCGACTCACTTCCGTTGAATCTGTGGCGCTTCCAGAAGTCGGCAGAGTCAGGAGAGGCGCTGACGATGGCGAGACATGGGTGGAAACATCCATCATCTCTTCTTGTCCATTGCCTGCGGCTGATGACCAGGGAATTGACTGCGAAGATTCGACCCCCTGGCCCCATCGCGAGGCCGCTGGCGTCACAGCCACATCAGCCGATGTCGCTGATGCGCTGGCAGAGGGCCGGGCGCTGATTTCACTGGAACATGTGCGTTCGCTCACAACCGCTGGATTCGCAACTGCTGGATGAGGTTGGGGATTCTCTGCCGCCACAGCGATACTCTGACACATCAAAGATCCGGTCTCCGAACCTGCCCCGTCCACGTCTGCACAGTCGTCGTCCGTATCAGATTGCAAACAAGAATCGGCGAGATTTTCTGCGTCAGCCAACTCATCGCACTCCGCCACTTCACGCAAGCCGCGCTGATGCGGGACGGCGATCGTCTGAGGTGCGAGTTCCTCATGCAAGACCTCCTGCACCGCTTCGACATGGTCCACGCCTTTCTCTAACCCTTTAACATCCTGTGGCTTGTCGGTGTCAGCCGATTCTCCACCGGCAGTATCCATGGTAAGCGGCCCTGTTAAAGGACGCGTAAAGAAGAAGGCACCTGTCTGGGGCGCTTGGTCACAAACCACAACCGGCACCGCTGTTTCAGACGACTCAGCAACGGTCACTTCGGCCGTTGTTTGTGCGGGACAGATGATGCTCACAGAAGCCTGCGAGCTTTCCGCGGAACCAGCCGCAATACTGGCAGGCACCGGTTGTGCCGGTTTCGCTGGCGACGGGCCGGTCATCAGGAACGATCCCATGACGTCCGCGAACAACGGCTCCCCAGCCGTTTCGTCCACGGTTTTCGCGGGCTGTGACGGTGATGACAGACAGGCGGACGCAGCATCGCTGACTGTCGCAAAAATCGATGGCATCATCAGGACTTGGGCTTGTCTGTCGGTTTGCGGTGGACCGCAACACGAAGCCGTTCGGAGATCATAGCAACGCGCCTGGCTTCTTCCTTGCCCTTTTTTGCCAGCGTCTCGAGAATCGGCGCCGTCTCCGCTTCCTTCATGAAAATCATGATTTTCACCACTTGCTCGTCACTAAGCTCTTTCAGAATGTTGACGGCGCCTTCGGTTTCCATGGATGCGTAAACCTTGGCCAGCTTCTTGAGATTGAGGATCTCTTCCGCCTGCACTCGCACAATCTCAGTTTCAAACTCCTTTTGCATTTGCTGCACCCCCTGCATCACTTCCGCGACCTCTTGTCGCTCCAGTTGCAGACGGGTTTCCAGGTCATTGAGATCCTTGTCCCGTTTGTCAATGGCGCTCTTGGCGGCGCGAAGTTCCAGCACAAGCTGGTCCAGTTCCGGGTTTCTCGTGTCCCAGGCACTACTGGTTGTCTGCACGATTACAGGTTGTGACGAGAAGAAGTCCGGTATTGGCAGGTTTCGCGTCTTCCACACCGCCGTCGTGGTGATCGCATACAACAAAATCCCCATTGCGATGGCGACCCATTTGGATTGAATTATCTGGATCATGTCAGTTCCTCAGTAGTTCGTCGTTCATGTTGCACAGCGCCGGGGTTAGAAAACGCCGGTTGGCCATTTCGTCGAGCTGCATCTGTTCTTCACGCATCAATTCCCGGTCGTAGCGCTCACGCTGCCGGACCAGCAACTTGTCCACGGCCTCGCGCGCCTGCCGTGCCAGAAGGAGCTTGAACCATCGCTGCTTACAGACGCGCTGGGCCTGTTCAACGGTCCGCGCGCTGACACGTTTGCACTCCTCGAGCCAACTGCAATATCCCTGCAACTGGGCAACGTAAGCCATCGGCGCGTTGTCCATAAGGTGTTCACGGAACAAGGCCCAACTGGCTTCGCAGTCTGCATTCACTTCCTCCAATCTGCGAACCGCCTCCTGGTGTTCAGCCACCGCCTCCCCGTATTGTTGCAGCGCATGCTTCTCCTGCCGTTGACGCAATCGCTGCAGGGCTTCGAGTGTGAAACGGAACTGTTTCATGGGATTCCTCCATTTTTCACGGGTTTCACGGATTCGGCTGACGCCCGGCGCTGTGGGGCCGACGGAGTCAGAATCTCTGTCAATCGCGACCAACTTTGGGGTGCCGTCATCCCTTGATCCACAGGTTGCCGCAAGAACTGTCGGAGTGGCTCGTGGAGTCGGATGGCTTCATCAATCACCGGGTTGCTGCCGGCCGGGTACGCGCCGATGTTGATGAGGTCCTGGTTCTTGCGGTAGATCGCCAGGTGCTCGCGGGCGCGCGCCGCAACTTCCAGTTGTGCCGGAGTCAACAAGTCGCGCACCAGCCGGCTCACGCTCTCCAGCACTTCGATCGCCGGATAGTGGTTTTGCGTCGCCAGTTCGCGGCTCAGCACCAAATGGCCGTCGAGAATCGAACGAACGGAATCGGCAATCGGGTCGTTCATATCATCGGCCTCAACCAGCACGGTGAAGAAACCCGTGATTGAGCCGGTCTCGCCCATGCCGGCGCGCTCAAGCAATTGCGGCAGAAGCGAGAACACCGATGGTGTGTAACCGCGGGTGGTCGGCGGTTCACCCACCGCCAAACCAATCTCACGCTGGGCCATGGCAAATCGCGTCACCGAATCCATCATCAACAACACGTTCTTCCCGGCGTCGCGGAAGTGTTCGGCAATCGCCATCGCCAGAAATGCGCCTTTCAAGCGCGCCAGCGCCGGCTGGTTTGACGTGGCCACCACCACCACAGATTTGCGGCAGCCTTCTTTGCCGAGGTCGTTCTCCAGAAACTCGCGCACCTCGCGGCCCCGCTCGCCAATGAGCGCGATCACGTTGACATCGGCTTCCCCCTCGCGCGCCACCATGCCCAGCAGCGTGGACTTGCCTACGCCGCTGCCGGCAAAAATTCCCAAACGCTGACCGCGCCCGCAGGGAACGAACGTGTCGATCGCCTTGATCCCGGTCTCGAACGATTGCTCAATCCGTTGCCGCTTCAGCGGATGCGGCGGCATCAGGTTGCCGCTGACGTAATCATCCGCCTCAATCGGACCTTGTCCGTCAATGGGATGACCCAAGCCGTCAATCACACGCCCCATCAGCGCCTCGCCGACAGGCACCCGCAGGGGCGCGCCGGTGGCAATGACTTCACTGCCGGGATGAATACCGCGCACCTCGCCCAGAGGCATGAGCAGCAAGTTGTGATTGCGGAACCCCACGACCTCAGCCAATGTGGTGCCGTCGTTGCGCAACGAGTCAATGCGACACAACTCGCCCAGAGCCGCGGGCGGTCCCTGGGACTCAATCACCAACCCGATCAACTGCTCCACACGTCCCCGGGTTTCCAACACACACGCCTGCCTTGTCCGGTTAAGCATCTGGCTCAATCGGGAGTTGCGCGGCTCAACGTTGGGAAGTGATTGAATCATGATAGCAGTGTCTTCTTCAGATTCTCCAACTTCGTCTCACGGCAACCGTTGATGACGCCAAATCGCGTGTGCACCAGACAGCCACCGGGGCTGACCTGCGAAGAACCGCGGAAGCACATGTGCTGTGCGCCGCCTTGAGAGTCGAGCATCGGCGAATGATGCTTCTCCAGCAGCGCCAGATCGTCGGGGTGCAGATCGATGGAAAATTCGGTTGCCTCCTCAACCTGATCGAGAGCTTCGCGCACGGTCGCCTCGACCATCTCAGCCGATACGGGAATGCCACACACAAGTTTTTGCGCCGCCTCCAACGCGAGCGCGATCAAGGTGTTCTCACTGTCGCGAATGACTTGCGGGACCGCCTGCTGGAGCGATGCCAGCACGCCCTGCTGGAGTTGGTTGAGTTCCGTGCGCTGCTGCACCAATTGCTCACTCAAGGCCCGTTCGCCTTCCTGACGGCCGCGCACGTAGGCCGCACGCTCGCGTTCGCGAAACCGTGCCTCGGTTTCAGAAGAACAGGCCGTTTGCAGGCTGACGTCGCGCAACGGCTGTTGAAGTTGAATCTTATCGTGCCAGGAGTTCACGTCGGTTCTCCTCGCGGGCTTCGCCCAGTTCGATCTGGCCGGCAGATTCGAGCCGGCGCACGATTTCAATGATGGTGTTTTGGGCGGCCTCAATGTCGCGCAACTTGACCGGCCCCATGTAGGTAACCTCTTCCATGACCGCCTCGCCGGCGCGTTTGGAAATACCGCTCATCAAGGTCTTGCGGACATTGTCACTGGCGGTCTTGAGCGCAACGGCCAGTTGCCGCATGTCCACCTCGCGCATGATGCGCTGCAACGTGGACGAATCAAGCGTGGCCAGGTCTTCAAAGGTGAACATCTTCTGCTGAATGGCCTGACTCAGTTCCGGCTTGCGCTCATCCAACGCAACGAGGATGGACTTGCTCAAGTTTTTATCCATGGCATTGAGCAATGCGGCGGCTGCGCGCACGCCACCGGTCTGGTTCAGGGCGCGCGTGGGTTTCACGCCGACTTTTTCGGCCAGCAGGGTCGCCAGTCGCTCCACCACTTCGATGGGCATCGGCGTGATGTTGGCCAGCCGCTCGATGATTTGTTCACGCACATCCGGGCGCATTTGAAACAACACTTCCGATGCTTTGTCCGGGCTGAGGTAGCTGACGATCAGCGCGATGGTCTGGGGTTGTTCGTTGCGGACGAGGTTAAACAATTGGCGCGGGTCCATCTCGATGACCTGTTGCATCACGGACACCGAGGTGGAGGTGGTTGCCGTGGGCGAAACACGGTTCATGATGTCCGATGCCTTGAACATGCCAATGGACTTCTCGAGCACATCGTGGACGTAATCCATTCCACCGCGCAGAGCGGTGGCAGCATGGATGGCCACATTGGAAAACTCGCGCAAGATTTCCTCCTGCAACTCCTGGCTGATCATGGGGAGTTTGGCCATCTGCGTGGCGAGGGCTTCGACCTCCTGCTCATCGAAATCGCGCAGCATTTGTGCGGCGTTCTCGGGTCCCATCATGATCAACAGAGCCGCCAGTTTCTGATGAGGCGTCATGCTGGTAATGCTGGTCAGTTCAGCAGCGCGGGCGGAATCAGTTGCAGCGCTCATGATGTGTTATTCGGAATTACGTGTGCTGCGGCTCAGCCAGCCGCGAACAGACTGTGTCAGGTTGTGCGGATTTTCCCGCACCAATTGGTTGATCACTTCAATACTGACTACGGGCGCTTCGGCTGGCATGGGCCAATCCGCCGATGTGCCATGATTTCCCTTGCCATTACCGTTGCCGTTGCCATTGCCGGACTTGCCATTCGAACCATGCCGGCCAAGCGGGACACCGATGGGGATGCTCTCCACGGTTGTCCGTTTGAACCCGCGCCAGAAGAACATCAACGCGACCAGCGCAAGGCCCATATAGAGCGCGCCCTTGCCGGTTTCCCACCAGAACTCCTGCTTTTGTTGCGAGTCCAGCTGCTGTGACAGCTCGATGCCCAGTTGGTCATTGAACGGCATTTCCTCAAGCGTGATATCGCCTTTGTTCGTAGTATCGCCGCTGGCATTCAGACCGAGCGCGCCTTGGACGATGCGTCGCAGTTTTTCCAGTTCCTCCTTTGAACGCGGCGCTACTTTGCGTTCGGCGCCGGCGCCTTCCATTTTTGCCGCCACAAAAACTGCCGCCGAGAGTCGCGTGAGATTGCCAGCGCCTTGGACGACGCTGCTGACGGTCTTGTTGATCTCATATTGCGTGTCGGTGGTCTTCTTCTTGGTGGTATTCTTGCCAAGGGAAGTGGCGCTGATCGCGTAGGCGGCGTTGGTGTCCGTCGTGCCATTGGTGGTGATGCCAGGCACACCACCGGAGCCGCCGTTGGTCATGTCGGTGGTCTCGTCGGTCAGCGTCGTGATACGGGGCACCTGGCCATCCGGGTCGAATTTCTCTTCTGTGCGCGTCGTGGTATCCAGATTGATTTCGGCGGCGACCCGCACGACGGCCTGGCCGGGGCCAAGCACTCGCTCCAACATGCTCTCGGCCTTCTTGGCAAGGTATAGTTCGAGATTGCGGCGCATTTCGAGTTGTGCTGATGCAACGCCTGATAGCGAGTCGGTGTCGGTGTCAGCGGAAAGGACGTTGCCCCGATGATCGACAACGCTCACGTGGTTCGGTTTCAACCCTTCCACTGAATTGGCCACGAGGAATCGGATGGAGTTGACCGCCGCGGGCGCCAAAGCGTCCAGGCTCCTGAGTTTGACGAAGACGGACGCCGTGGGTGGCTTCTGGTTGTCGGTCAGCAGCCGGTTTTCGGGCAACACGATCATCACCCGCGCGGTCTC
>JBAZIR010000268.1:0-8674 GCA_041651735.1 Verrucomicrobiia bacterium
CCTTCGCCTCAAAATCCACATCCTCTGGCACCAATCCGATCATCCCCAGCGCCCGCGAGTAGTCGCGAATCTCCTCCGGTTTGTATTCGCCCCGGATTTTCTTCGTCAGGAAGCCTTTGAACTCCGCGCTCCTCATCGAGCCATAGGTCACTGCTCGCTGAAACTTCAGCCCCCTCCCCTGCTCCACCTCGCGTTCCAGCCACGCGCTTTCCGCCGGGGCCTTCACCGCCGCCGGCTCGACCGCCTCTTGCGCCCCCAGCCACCAAGGTGACACGAAGCCTGTGGCCAACAGCCACAACATCGTTAATTGCAGAAAGCGCTTCATCGGTTCCGCCAGCTTGCCAAACCTCACCTCCAAGTCAAGGTCGGCGGAGAAAAGTTCCCGCGCCGACGTTCTGAGCGGCGAGTAAATAACGACGAGATTGACGAATAGGAAACGGCTCGGCAGTGGCGCCTCATCGCGAGATGTCAGCCTGGCCGAGGACGGCGACGCCGGCTTTCGCCAGCACGTCGCAGACGAATTCCGCGTCCTCGACATGCAGCAGCAGGACGGCTTTGTCACGCGGCCGGACCATGAGGGAATAGGTGAAATCGATGTTGATCTCGGCGGAGAGCAGAACACTCAGGACGGCGGCGAGTTTCTCCGGTCCCCGCGGCAGTTCCACGGCAATCGCGTCACTCTCGGTCGCAGCGAAGTTCTTCTGCGCCAGCACATCTTTGCAGCGATCGGGATCGTCCACCACCATGCGCAGCACGGCGGAATCGGCAACGTTGATCACATCGAGCCCGCAGATGTGAACGTTGACCTCCGCGAGCGATTTCGCCAGTTCCAACAGCGCGCCAACCTGGTTTGGAAGAAACACCGAGAAGTGGCGCACCCTCGGTCCACGCAGGGCTTCAGTCGTTTTCGCTGCTGCTGGCATATCAATTCCTGTCTGTTGAGTTGGGCGGCGAGAAAATACGCAAATCCACGGCCGAAGCAAACAGGAACTGTCACGGTTTGCTGGCGAGGCCGTTGACATCCCCTGCCCTTTCGGCCACAGTGCGCGCCTCAAATTATCGTCATGGAGAGCGCACCGATCAATCTTGTCACCGCGTTCATGCTGGGACTGCTGGACAGTCTCTTCGGTCATAGCCGTGCGTTGATCGCCGGGTATTTTCTGGACGTGCGGCGGCCCGCAAGCCACGCGTTTTGGCTGGCGCTGACGTTAACGGTAACGCACACGTTCATGTTGGTAGTGCTGGCTTTGGCGGCGTGGTTTGCCCGTACGCAAGCGCCGCCGGAGGTGTTGGAACATTATCTGGAATCGGCGGCAGCGGCACTGATGGTCGGACTGGGTCTCTGGATGCTCAGGCGCAACTGGGGCGCGCCGGGCGACGAATGCTGCCATCTCGATGCCCATCACCATCATCATCACGACGAGGAGACGCACGCAAAGTCGCTCACTCAGGTGTGGGTGTTGGGCGTTTCTGGCAGCTTGGTTCCCTGCGCGAACGGCTGGGCTGTGTTGTTGCAAGTGGCTGCGCAACGGGACCTTCTGGCGGCTGGCTGCGTATTGATCGCATTTAGCTGCGGTCTGGGTTTGGCGGTGCTGGTGCTGAGCCTGGCGGCGCGGCGCGCGGCGGGACATTTGGCGGCACGGGGTTGGACGCGGCGTTTGCCACTGATCAGCGCGATCGTGGTACTGGTGATGGGCCTGATTTCGGCCATTCAGGTGATTGCGGAAATCCACCATTGACACCGCGGCGGCGCTTCTATAGTTTGTCCGGCCTTTAACGAAGGCGAAAATAATCATGTATGCTGTAGTCGAAACCGGTAGCAAACAATATAGCGTCAAGGCAGGCGACACGCTCGAAGTCGAGTTGTTGTCCGCGGAAAAAGGCCAGGAAATCACCTTTGACAAGGTCTTGCTGGTCGCCGACGGCGATAAAATCAAGGTCGGCCAACCGACGATCGCGGGCGCAAAAGTCACCGCCGACGTGGTGGAACAAAAGCGCGGCAAGAAGGTCATCGCCTTCAAAATGCGCCGAACCGAAGGTTATCACCGCACGATCGGTCATCGCCAATCGCTGACGGTCGTGAAGATCAAGAACATCCAGGCGTAAGCGCTGGCACAGAGGAATTTCCATGGCACATAAAAAAGGACAAGGCAGTTGTCGCAACGGGCGCGATAGCGTCAGCAAGCGGCTGGGCGTGAAGGAGACGGGCGGCTCGTTAGTCACCGCCGGCAGCATCATCGTCCGCCAGCGCGGCAGCAAATTCAAGGCAGGCGAGAACGTCGGCATCGGTCGCGACTGGAGCATCTATGCCACTGTGGACGGCACGGTGCGGTTTGAGAAGACCGGCAGGCGCATCAGCGTGGAGCCGTTCGCCGCGCCCGCTGTGGCGGCGGCGGCGAAGTAACTCATTTCCCATTGCGAGGGCCGTCGCGCACCAACGCGGCGGCCCTTTCGTTTATGTTTATTGACCAGCAGAAAATCTATTCCAGTGCCGGCAATGGCGGCAACGGTTGCGTCAGCTTCCGCCGCGAGAAATTCATCGAGAAAGGCGGGCCTGACGGCGGCAATGGCGGTCATGGCGGCGACGTGATTCTCGTTGCGGACAAGAACGCCAACAACCTCGTGGACCTCTACTATAAACCGCGTCTGCTGGCTGAACGCGGCGGCCACGGCGAAGGCAAGCGCAAGCAAGGCAGAAGCGGCCGGTCGCTGGTCATCAAGGTTCCTTGCGGCACGGTCATTCGGCGCCTGCAGTTCACGCCTCTCGCCGGTTGCAAATTGATGGTCAAAGGCCAGGCACATATACCCGGCACCGACGTGGAAGTGGAGCGACGCGGGCGAACCATCAAGGTCTCACCGACACCGATGACCGACACAGACGTCGTGGCCGACCTGACCGAAGCTGGCCAACAAGTCGTGTTGTGCCGCGGCGGGCGAGGCGGACGCGGCAACTGCACGTTCACATCGTCAACGCACCAGGCGCCGCGAGAGTTCGAGACCGGCGAGCTTGGCGAAGTGGGCGAGTTTGAGTTGACGCTGAAGATCATCGCGGACGTCGGCCTTGTCGGTTATCCCAACGCGGGCAAGAGCACCCTGTTGAGCCGGTTGACGGCAGCGCATCCGAAGATTGCCCCCTACCCTTTCACGACGCTGACACCGCAAGTCGGCGTCACCTACTTCGAAGATCTGGGGAAACTGACGATTGCGGACGTTCCGGGTTTGATCGAGGGTGCGCACGACAACGTTGGCCTCGGCCATGATTTTCTCCGGCACATCGAGCGATGCCGATTGCTGCTGCTGTTGCTTGATATGGCCGGCGTGGATAATCGCAACCCGATCGATGACTACCGGAAGCTGCTGAAGGAACTGGAGCTTTACGACCCGGCCATATTGAAAAAGCCGCGTCTGATCGTCGCCAACAAAATGGATTTGCCCGACGCCGCCGCGAATCTGAAGCGGTTCAAGCGAAGTTTTCGCCGCAAGGTCGTAACCATTTCTGCGCTCGAAAGCCGCGGCTTGGATGAACTGAAACAGGTGTTGCGTTCGCTTCGAGCCGGCTGACGCGCCCCATCTCCCCGACAGATATCAACGCTTTCTTGCGGAACTGTTGCCGAGAACCTCGCGAATCTTCTGTGTCAACCGCGCCGCCGAAAACGGTTTTTCCAGAAATGCCGCGCCCGTTTGCAGGACACCACTGTTGTCGAGCGCATCGCCCGTGTAACCGGAGACGAAAAGAATGCGGGTGCCGGGCCGGAGCTGTTTGAGTTGGTCCGCCAACTCCTTGCCACCCATCTGCGGCATGATCACGTCCGTCACCATGATATCAATCGTGCGGCTGACCTGTTCATGAAGCACGCGTAGTGCATCGGTTCCGTTCCGCGCCTCCAGCACCGCATAGCCTGCATCGCGCAGCAAACGAACTGCGAATTCCCTCACGCGATCTTCGTCTTCGACCAACAAAACGGTCTCTGAGCCGGTCTGGACAATATCCGCTTTCGCTGGCGGTCTGTCGTCATCGGCTGTGCCAGAAACCGCTGGCAGGTAAACCTTGAAAGCGGTGCCATGCCCCGGCTCGGTATAAACGTGGATATAGCCGCCGCTTTGCTTGATGATGCCGTGGCAGGTGGCCAGACCCAAGCCGGTGCCTTTGTTATGATCTTTCGTGGTGAAGAATGGCTCGAATATATGGCTGCGGACCTCCTCGCTCATGCCAATACCGGTATCTGTGACAATAAGCGCTGTGTAATGGCCCGAAGGAATGCCGCCTTCGCTCAGTTGGCTCGGCCTGTCCTGCACCATGGAAGCTGTTTCGATGGTCAACTTGCCGCCTGACGGCATCGCGTCGCGCGCATTGATGGCGAGGTTCATGATCACCTGCTCGATCTGGCCGGGATCCACTTTCACAAGGCCAATCGTCTCGTCCAGTTGTATCCTCAACTCGACGTCTTCGCCGATCAACCGGCGCAACATCTTCTCAATGCCAACGACAACCTTGTTCAGGTTGATGACTTTGGGGTCGAGCAATTGCTTGCGACTGAGTGCCAACAGTTGGCGCGTCAGCGTGGCAGCGCGCTCGGCGGAGGATTGGATTTCATCCACCTCCCGCCGCAGCGTCGGGTTCCCCTCGAGCTTCTGTGAGAGCATCGTCGCATAACCGCCGATCACGGTCAGGATGTTGTTGAAATCGTGCGCAACACCGCCCGCGAGCCGCCCGACCGCCTCCATCTTCTGCGCCTTGTGAAGCAGTTCTTCGCTTTGCCGCAAAGCATCCTCTGTTCGCTTGCGCTCGCTGATATCGAGGATTTGCGAAAGGAAATACAGGGGCCCGCCATGCTGGTCGCGCAGCAACGAAACCGACCAGTAGGTCCAGACGGTGCCGCCACGCTTGTGCACAAACCGTTTCTCCATCTGCGCCGGCTGTCCACCCGCCACCAATGTTTCCAACAGCCTCTGGCTGGATTGGAGATCGTCTGGATGCACAATCGTCGGGAAAGACATTCCCAACAGTTCGGCCACGCTGTATCCGAACATGTCGCAGAGGGATCGGTTGACCCGAAGGAAACGCCCGTCGGCCGAGGTCAGGGCCATGCCTGGCACAGCGCCATAAAACGCGCTACGGAAGCGCATCTCGCTGACCTGCAACGACTCTTGGGTGCGGGATCGCTCCAAAGCATAGCGAATGCACCGTTCCAGTGTGCGCGCATCAATGTGATCCTTCGGCAGGTAATCCGATGCGCCGATTTTCATCGCCGCCATGTCAATCTCGTGATCGCCCTGGCCGGTCATCAAGACCATCGGCGCTTTGTTGCCACGGTTGATTGCCTCCCGCATCAACTCCAAGCCGTCGTGCACACCCAGCCTGTAATCCACCAACCAAATCGCATGCTGATCCGCCTCCAAAACGCCCAGCGCGGCATCATAGCAGGACGCCCAATCCACCGCGTAACGATTGCCGGGAATCCCGCCCAATAGTTCACGTACGAGGACGTAAAAATCCTCCTCGTCATCCACCAGCAGAACGCGAATCGTCTCAGCCATGACCTGTCTCCCTTCTGTTACGCCGGAGCGCAGTCCCTGCCAAACCTGCAATTCCACATGTCCCGCTCGATTTCATACGCCTTTGCCTCGACCACTTCGCAAAAACCATGAGCTAGTCAAGTTGTGGGTCGCCAGGAGACAAGCTCCCGTCGGCCTGCAGCCGCTAGCTGTTCTGCTTCCGCAGCAAGATCAATCCACCCATCGCCATGCCCAGCAATCCGATCGTCAAACCTCCCTCAGGCACTGAACCGCCGCCGCTCACCGGATCAATCAAACCCTGTCCCACGTTCCCAGGGAATCCGCTCGGATTGGGCTTGAGCCAGTAGCTGCTGATCGCCGAATAGTCGGACCCGCTCAGCGATGCCAAATACGTGTTCGCATCGGCCAGCACTGCGGCGTCGTTCACC
Organism: Verrucomicrobiia bacterium; assembly: GCA_041651735.1. Taxonomy (GTDB): domain Bacteria; phylum Verrucomicrobiota; class Verrucomicrobiia; order CAIQCK01; family CAIQCK01; genus CAIQCK01. The sequence continues at coordinate 5,946 of JBAZIR010000268.1, forward strand.
GAACGCACCCGGAGGTTCCCGCTATTGAAATCAAAGTTGCCCTGCTGCAACCCCGTGCTGTCATAGAGGCTCTTCCAAACCGCCAGCGCCAGGCCGGCTGCTGCAACCGGATCGGTTGAAGCCGCCGTTCCATACTTGTCCACCAGGAAGGCGGCGTTCTGGAAGCCACCCTCGCCCCAAGGATTCCGGGTATCGAGTCCCGATTGGCCAGCGCCCACGATCCTGTCGAAATTCGCAGATTGGGATGTATTGAGGGTGCCCGCCAAGTCGGTGCAATAGGTCCAAATGGATTGGTGGTCGGCACCGACGGAAGCATCGGCGGTGGTTACATGAATGGCGGTGGCGATCTGGTTGTCGTAGCGCACGCCACGGAGGGTAAGGTTGGCCTTGTAGTTCCAACTCTGAACGTTATCCACAGTGTAAGTGATGGCGTAAGAGGTGGTGACGGAGAACGCCAAAAGGGCCGCACCAATTTGGGTTGTCAGATTGGCTTTCATTTTCTTCATCTCATCCTTGCTTGACAGACCCGGCCTGATTGCCGTTTTGCTGTCCACCTTGGAATAGGCAGGTGTCGTGCCATGCGATGGGAACCGGACAGGAATGAAACAAAAGACCCTTAAAAACCGCCGGTCTTTCCGACGAAATACGTGGCTTCGATTGGGAAAAGAGCCCTACAGGAAGGAGTTGCTGTCTGCAATCTCACCGTGCATTGCCATTGCAAGTGCAAGGACGTTGCATTCATAGCCCTCCTGAAAGCTAGACTTCGCTCGTCGAGTTGCTAAACTGACCGCGTGAGGATTCTCTTCGTTAATGGGCCAAACTTGAAGCTGCTGGGTCGACGGGAAACGGGGATCTACGGCCGCACCAGCCTTGCTGAGATCAAGAAGCGCGTGCTCCAGCGCGCCCGCACCCTTCGCGTGCTTGTGGATTTTCGTCAATCCAACCACGAAGGCGACCTCGTGGACCTGATCGGCGCTGCGCCCGGCCGCTACAGCGCCATCGTCATCAATCCCGCCGCTTACACCCATACCAGCGTGGCGTTGCGTAACGCGATTGCGGCGGTGGGTTTGCCTGCGGTGGAGATTCATCTTTCCAACATTCACGCGCGCGAGGATTTTCGCCGCCGGTCGCTGACTGCGCCGGTTTGCGCGGGCCAGATTTGTGGTTTTGGGCCGCTCAGCTACCTGCTCGGACTCGAAGCGGCCGTGTCCCTGGCAAAATCTGCTGGAAAACGACCTTGATTTTTTCGCCCCGCTCCTGATAGCCTTCTAAATCTAATCTCGAATCAGAGGAGACATTACGTGGATCTCGAAGAGATCAAACAAATTATAGCGTTGATGAAACGCAACGAGTTGACGGAGTTCGAGCTTGAGCGCGAAGGCGGTAAGATTCGCATCAAGCGCGGTCCGAACGGCTCTGCCCAGTCCGACACGGCAGTGATGCAGATGCCCGTGCAGGCGGCGCCTGTGATGATGGCTCCCGCGGCGGTCGCGCCCGTGGCTGCGGCTGTTGCTGCGCCTCCATCTGACACCGTCGAAATCAAATCACCGATGGTTGGCACCTTCTACCGTGCCCCGTCTCCGGACGCCGCTCCGTTTATCGAGGTGGGCGGACTCGTCAACGAGGAAACCGTCGTTTGCATCATCGAAGCAATGAAGGTGATGAACGAAATCAAAGCCGAAATCAAAGGCGTCATCACCGAGGTGCTCGTGGAGAACGCCAAGGCCGTGGAATTCGGCCAGCCGCTCTTCCGCGTACGCAAGACTGCATAGCGCAGCCGCCGCGTTGAGCCGCACTCGTTTCTCTGCGTCATGTTCGAGAAAATCCTTATTGCCAACCGCGGCGAAATCGCCGTCCGCATCATTCGCGCCTGCCGCGAGATGGGCATCAAGACGCTTGCCGTTTTCTCTGAGGCGGATGCGACCTCGATGCACGTTCAACTCGCCGACGAGGCCATCTGCATCGGGCCGGCGCCCAGCGCAGAGAGTTACCTGAAGATTGACCGCATCATCAGTGCCGCTGAATTGGGCGACGTGGACGCCATTCATCCCGGTTACGGTTTCCTCGCCGAGAATGCCCACTTCGCCGAGGTCTGCGAGAACTGCAACATCAAGTTCATCGGCCCGCGTTCTTCGGTCATCAAGATGATGGGCGACAAAGCCGTCGCCAAGGAAGCCGCCCGCAAAGCCGGCGCGCCCATCGTGCCCGGCAGCGACGGTCCCATAAGTTCCGAGCACGATGCCGTCAAGCTCGCCAAGCGCATCGGTTACCCGGTCATCGTCAAGGCAGTCGGGGGCGGCGGCGGGCGCGGCATGCGCATTGCCCACAATGACGTTTCGCTCCAGAAAGGTTTCCATACGGCGCGCACCGAGGCGGAGCGCGCCTTTTCCAACCCGGCGGTTTATCTCGAGAAATACATCGAGCTGCCGCGCCACATCGAAGTTCAGATTCTTGGCGACCAGAGGGGCAAAGTGCTGCACCTCTTTGAGCGCGAGTGCTCCATCCAGCGCCGCCACCAGAAGCTGATCGAGGAGTCCCCTTCCCCGGCGCTCGACGAGAGCTTGCGCAAGTACATCACCAAGGCCGCCGTCCGCATCGCCGAAAAGGTGGAATACACCAGCGCCGGCACTATCGAGTTCCTGCTCGACACCAAGGGCCACTTCTACTTCATTGAGATGAACACCCGCCTCCAAGTGGAGCATCCGGTGACGGAGGAAGCGGTGGGCATT
>JBAZIR010000269.1:0-8638 GCA_041651735.1 Verrucomicrobiia bacterium
TCATTGAGGCGCACGTTCATTCCATCGGCGCGGCGCGGGCGTCGGTGACAGGAACTTACGCCGAGTTGTCGAGCATCGCGGAGATGCAGGACTGGATTCGACAGCGCGCGAAGGAACTGCCTGCCGGGCAGTGGATCGAGGTGCCGCGCAACGAGATCACGCGGTTGAAGGAACGCCGCCATCCCACGCCAGCCGAGCTGGACGCCGCCACGACCGATCATCCGGTGCTCTATACCTCGGTGATGAAGCACGTTTTGAATAGCGCAGGCTTTCGCGCGCTGGGCATCGTGGACGCCAACAGCAAGCTGCCCGACGGCGAGATTGTGCGGGACGAGCAGGGCCGGCCTGTCCTCATTCGCGGTGGCAACCAGTCGTTTCGCAAGCTCATGCCGCGGCCGACGGTGACGCGTGAGCAGACTATGACCGCATTGGGCAAACTGTTGCGCCGATACAACGAAGTTGGCATTACTACCATCTACGAGCGTGCGACGGATCGGGACGGTGTCGGCATGTTCAAGGAGCTGCGCGATCAGGGCAGGCTCACGACCCGGATGCGGGCGACGTTCCGGTTTTCCGCGCGCACGGCTGAGGGGGTTGAGAAATACATCAAAGGAATCGGCTTCAAACCGGGCGAGGGTGATGACTGGGTCCGTGCCGTCACGATGAAGACAACGTTGGACGGCGGTATCCATTGGGGCACAACGCGATTGAGCGAACCATACGGTGAACGGCGCATTCGCTTCTACCGGCTGACCGACCCGAACTATCGCGGCGAGATGTATTGCACGCCAGAGGAGTTGAAGACGATATTCGCAACGGTCAACCGCCTCGGCTGGCCCATGAGCATCCATGTCACGGGCGACGGCGGGACGGAAGCCGTGCTTGACGCCATCGCCGCGGTTGCCGCGACCGATCCGAGCATCAAGCAGCGACGATTCAACCTGCTGCACACCTACTTCCCGACTCCGGTCATCGCACGCCGGGCGAAGGAGCTTGGCGTCGGCGTGGACACGCAGGGCTATCTCTACTATCGCGATGCCGAGGCGATGGCGGATATTTACGGCAAGTCGTGGGTCGAGCGGTTCATCGGTTTGGGCGAGTGGGCGCGCGCCGGCGTGCCGGTGTCCGTTAACAGCGACCATATGATTGGCTTCGATCCCGACCACGCGATGAACTCGTTCAATCCTGCGCTAATGCTATGGATTGCTGTGGCGCGGCAGAGCGACGGCGGCCATGTATATGGCGCGGGGCAGAAACTCTCGCGGCTCGATGCGTTGCGGGCGGTAACACTCTGGGCAGCGTGGCTGAGTTTTGACGAAGACAAGCTGGGCTCGCTGGAGCCTGGCAAGCTCGCCGACCTTGTCGTCATAGACCGCGACTACCTCGCCTGTCCCGTCAATGAACTGCGCGAGATCAAGGTGCTGCGGACGATGGTCGGCGGCAAGACCGTGTTTCAGCGTTAACACGACGCAACCTTGTTACGACAGCAGAAGAAGCCGTTCGGAAAGAGATTATGAATCGTTTGATTGTCATTCTTTGCGTCCTCGGCGTGCTTGACGGTTCGACGCTTGCTGCCGAATCGAAGTCGAAGCCCAACATTGTTCTCATTCTCGCCGACGATATCGGTTATGGCGACCTGTCGTGTTACGGCGCGAAAATGGTGCAGACGCCCAATCTGGACCGGCTTGCCCGTGACGGACGGCGGTTTGCAGACGCGCATTCACCAGCGTCCACCTGCACGCCGACGCGGCGGGCGCTGTTGACCGGCAAGTATTCGTGGCGCCAGCCGGAAGGCTCGGCCATCGCCCCGGGTGACGCGGCCATCTCGATCCGGCCCGGTTCGGTGACGCTGCCCTCGATGCTGAAACAGGCGGGTTACACGACAGGCATCGTTGGCAAATGGCACCTTGGCCTCGGCAAGGAGGGCGGCCCGGATTGGAACCGCGAGGTCACACCTGGTCCGCTGGAGATCGGATTCGATTACGCATTCTTCTTTCCCGCCACGGGCGACCGCGTGCCGTGTGTGTTCATCGAGAACCATCACGTCGCCGGCCTCGATCCGAACGACCCGATTGCGGTGAGTTACCTGAAGAAGATCGGCGCCGAGCCGACGGGCCGGGAGAACCCGGAACTGCTGAAGCTGAAGGCGACGCACGGCCACGACAACACCATCGTCAATGGTGTGGGCCGCATCGGCTGGATGACCGGCGGCAAGACGGCGCTTTGGAAGGACGAGGAGATTGCCGACACGTTCCGGCAGAAGGCATGCGAGTTCATCGAGCGCAGCAAGGCCCGGCCGTTTTTCCTCTACTTCGCCACACACAATATCCACGTTCCGCGCGTGCCGAATCCGCGCCACCACGGCAAAAGCCAATGCGGGACGCGCGGCGATGCGATCGTGGAACTCGATGTGGCTGTTGGCGAAGTGCTGGCGACGCTGGACCGGCTGAAGCTCGCGGATAATACGCTGGTGGTTTTCACCAGCGATAACGGCGGCGTGATGGACGACGGCTACGAGGACGTCGGCAACTTCGAGCATCCGTGCAATGGCAGGTTGCGCGGCTACAAGGGCAGCTTGTTCGAGGGCGGCCATCGGGTGCCGTTCATTGCGCGCTGGCCGGGCCGCATCCCGGCGGGCAGCGAGTGCCGCGAACTGATAGTGCACCTGGACCTGTTGGCAACGTTCGCAGCGCTGACGGGCCAGACGTTGGCCGCTGACGCAGCATCGGACAGCCTCAACGTCCTACCCGCGCTGCTTGGCCGGCCGCACGACAAACCGGGCCGCGAACACTTCATTGCCCATGTTGGCGGCACCAAGGGGCCATTTGCCATCCGGCAGGGCCAGTGGAAGCTCATTCAGGCCGGAGGTGCGCGTGAGAGTTACAAGGACGCGGGCAAGACCGCGAGAACTGCCAAGATGGGCAAGGCAAAGGGAAGGGCCGCCATCCCGCCGTTCCTGGTCAATCTCACAGACGATCTCAGCGAACAGAATAACGTTGCGACCGAGCATCCCGACAAGGTCAAGGAACTGCAGGCGCTCTTCGAGAAGCTGCGCGATGCGGGACGCAGCCGACCATAGAGGGAGCATTGCGGTAAACGTGGTCAGGAGTTGCCGCCAAGTGTTTTGCGGAAGATGGAGAAATGATTCGGGGTGGAATTTCTGAGTGGAACGCAACGTGAGCTTGCGCAAGAATACTTCGATGAAGAACCGATGGATGATGTTGGCGGCCTTTGTCGCTATTGGCTTATTTGCGCCATTGGGTGCGGCTGAGATGAAGGTCGTCGGGAGCAGAGAGTTTCTGCGCAATGGCGTCACGGCGCATCGGGGAAACTCAGGGGAATGTCCCGAGAACACGCTGGCAGCGTTTCAGAGTGCTATTGCAGCCGGCGCGGACTGGGTTGAGTTGGACGTGCATCGGACGCGCGACGGTAAGCTGGTCATAAGTCATGACCGGACCACCTGGCGTGTTGGCAACCGGGACCTTGAGATATCGAAATCCACTTGCGAGCAGTTGCGGAAGTTGGACGTGGCGGCGGATTTCCGGCGGCGACACGGGAAGTCGTTGGCACAGTGTCCTCCGCAGCGGATGCCCCTGCTGGAGGAAGTGCTGCGGCTGATGATGACGCAACGGCAGTCGCGCGTGTCCATCCAGCCGAAGACGAATTGTGTATCTGAAGTGGTTGCGATGGTGCGGCAACTTGGCGCGGAAGCGTGGGTGGGCTTCAATGATGGCAACGTGAACTACATGGCGGAGGCGAAACGGCTCGCGCCCGGCATCCCGGTGTTCTGGGACCGCGGCGAGTCGGACATCGCTGCGGACATCCGCACCGCGAAGCAGCACGGTTTCGAGACGTTGGTGCTGAATGAGCGTGCTGTGACGCCGCAGAAGGTTGCGCAGCTCAAGCAGGCGGGCCTCGGCGTCGGCGTATGGACCGTTGATGATCCTTTGGCATGGGAACGCTTTCTGGCGATGGGCATCGAGAGAATCTACACAGATCATCCACGGCGGCTGCTTGCGTTCAAAGCAGGGCAGGCTTTCCGGGACGCGGCGTGCGAAGGCGCCTACAAGTTTCATCTTCAAGGCATCTGCACGGACGAGCGCAGCGCGATTTATTGGAGCTGGACTGACGGGCTGGTGAAGACCGACTTGCGGGGGCGCGTGCTCAAGCAGTTGCCGGCGGTACGTCATTATGGCGACCTCTGCTACCACGACGGGAAGGTGTTTGTCGCGGTGAACTTCGGCAAGTTCAACAAGCCTGCGGGCAGCGCGGACTCATGGGTCTACGTCTATGATGGAGACAGTCTTGTCGAATTGGCGCGGCATCGGTTGCGCGAGGTGGTGCACGGCGCAGGCGGCATCGCGTATCGCGACGGCCGATTCATTGTGGTCGGCGGTTTGCCGCCGGACGTGAACCAGAACTACGTCTACGAATACGACGAGCGGTTCAAGTTCCGGAGGCGTCACGTGCTCGCGAGCGGTTACACCTTGATGGGCATCCAGACAGTGACGTGGGCGAACGGTTCGTGGTGGTTCGGCTGCTACGGCAACCCGCGGGCGTTGCTGCGCGCGGACTCCGCGTTCCGGCTTACGGGCAAATGGGACTTCGATGCATCACTGGGCGTCGCTGGTTTGCCGGACGGCCGTTTCCTCATCGGTCAGAGCAAGGCGATCAAGGGCGTTGGGCAGAAGGGCGGCGTGTTCCTGGCGCGCGAAAACAACGAAATGGGAATGGTGCCCGAGCTGCCGCGCGTTGTGGAGAATGCCGGGCTTGCGCAATCGCCAAAAGCAGCAACTCAACGGTGAGCTATGAAACGACTTCTTCTCTTGATTCTGTCAACCGCTCTGGCTTCTGGTGCGCTGGCAGCCAGTCCGCGTCAACCGAACATTGTGTTCATTCTTGCCGATGACCTGGGTTGGCGTGACACGTCGCTCTACGGCAGCAAGTTTTACCAAACGCCGAACATCGAGCGGCTTGCGGCGCGCGGGATGATGTTCACTCAAGCCTACGCGGCCAGTCCACTTTGCTCGCCGACGCGGTCCAGCATCATGACGGGCCTCTGGCCGGCGCGCATTGGCATCACGACGCCCGCCTGTCACGTGCAGGAGGAAGTGTTTGAGGAGAAACTCATCCCGAAGGGGCCGCGAGGCAGCCGTGCGTTGCAGGCGATCAGCGTCACGCGGTTGAAGCAGGAATACTTCACGCTGGCTGAGGCGTTGAAGGAGGCTGGTTACGCCACGGGGCACTTTGGCAAATGGCATCTCGGTCTGGAACCGTTCGACCCGCTTCACCAGGGTTTCGACGTGGACGTGCCGCACACTTCCGGCCCCGGGCCGTCGGGCGGTTACCTTGCGCCGTGGAAGTTTCCGCCCAAGCTCAACTTTCAGGGCCAGGCCGGCGAGCACATCGAGGATCGCATGGCGTCGGAGGCGGTGAAATTCCTGCGTGCGAACAAGGACCGACGGTTCTTCCTGAACTACTGGGCGTTCTCCGTCCATTCGCCGTGGGATGCCAAGAAGGAATTGATCGAGAAATACCAGAAGCGCGTTGACCCAAAGAACCCGCAGCGTAACCCGCTTTACGCGGCGATGGTGGAGAGCCTTGACGATGCGGTTGGCACGCTGCTCAGGACGCTCGATGAGCTGGGCTTGGCGGAGAGCACGATCATTGTTTTCTTTTCCGATAACGGCGGCGTGACGTTTCCGGCCGCGAATGAAAGCAAGCGGACGCCGTTGCGGCCGGAATTTGGCAGCATCCCGATCACCAGCAACACGCCCTTGCGCGGCGGCAAGGCCACCATCTACGAGGGCGGCACGCGCGAGCCGTGCGTCGTCGTCTGGCCGGGCGTGGCGCGCGCTGGCGCGAAGAGCGACGCAATCATCCAAAGCGTGGATTTCTACCCGACGCTGTTGGAGATGGCCGGGCTGAAGGCGCGCGAAGGGTTGACGTTCGACGGCATCAGTTTTGTGCCTGCGCTGCGCGGGCAGCCGCTCAGCCGCGAGGCGATCTTCTGCCATTTCCCACATTACGTGCCCATCGTCAGCACCGTCCCGTCGGCCTACGTTCGCAAAGGCGACTGGAAGCTCATCCGCAACTTCTGCGACAACGACGACCAGAGCGACCGGCTCGAACTCTACAACCTTGCCGACGATTTGGGTGAGACGAACAACCTTGCTGCGAAGATGCCGGAGAAGGCGAAGGATTTGAACGCATTGCTCGGGAAATTCCTCGCGGACAGCCACGCCGTTGTGCCGAAGCCGAATCCCGACTATCGGCCGCTGCCGCCCGGAGCGCGGCCTGCCGAGGGCTGGATTTCAAGCAAGGACGCCGACGTGATGATCAAGGATAACCAACTGGTGATCACCTCCACTGGCGGCGATGCGTTTGTCCACACCGGCAATGTCCCGGCAGGGAAGGGGCCCTTCACGTTGGAATTTCGGATGAAGTCCGACAGCAAGGGCAAGGGCCAGCTCCTATGGTCCGTCACGCCGCAGGCGCAGTTCGCGCGGGTCCGCTCCGTGTTCTTCGATGTAAACCACGATGGCCAGTGGCATGACTACACACTCAAACTGCCTGTCGCGCAGGCTATCAAACATCTCCGCCTCGACCCATGCGCCGCGCCCGGCGAGATACGCGTCGAGTGGCTGCGGTTGAAAGACAACGCCGACGGCGTTGTGGCCGAGTGGAGGTTTGACGCGAAGAAAGTGAAGTAAGACCGGCTGAAGTGGGGGACGGTTTGTTTGTAAAATCCGCCGTCGGGCAATTGTGCAAGATTTGCGCTGGCCATTCCGCTAGAGTAGGCGCACAAAGACGCGAAGGTTGTGGCCGGCGGATGCGGCGACAGCCCGACATGGAATACCGAACAACAGGAACGACCATGAACCCACAAGACAAGAATTCTCAACGTTTCTCCTTCCTCACCTCCCGTCGCGAGTTTCTCAAGACTTCCGCCACGGCCGTTGCGGGCGCGGCGCTGGCGCGGCCTGGTTACACGGCGGAGGACAACACGCTCAAGATCGCGCTGGTTGGCTGCGGCGGACGCGGCACGGGCGCTGCGGCGCAGGCGATGAGCACGAGCGGTCCGACGAAGCTCTGGGCGATGGCGGATGTATTCGAGCATCGGCTGGCGGCGAGCTACAAGGGCCTCTCTGGGAAGCACGCAAAGCAGATGGAGGTGCCGGCGGATCGGCAATTCATCGGCTTCGACGGCTACAAGAAGGCGATAGACAGCATTGGCAAGGGCGGCGTGGTGCTGCTGACGACGCCCCCGGCGTTCCGGCCGTTGCACGTGGAATATGCGGTCTCGAAGGGCGTGCATGTTTTCATGGAGAAATCGTTTGGCTCGGACGTGCCGGGCGCGCTCCGGATCAAGAAGGCCGGCGAGGAAGCGTCGAAGAACAATTTGAAGGTGGCGGGCGGATTGATGAGCCGGCACTACAAGCCGTTGGCGGAAGCGGTGGAGAACATCCACAAAGGCCTCATCGGCGACGTCGTCACGGCGTGGGCCTATCGCGAGCACGGGCCGGTCGGTTATCATCCGCGCAAGCCAGGTGTGACGGAGATGGGGCATCAGGTTGCCAACTACAGCGCGTTCACGTGGCTGAACGGCACGTTCCTGCTGGACTGGCTGATTCACAACCTCGACATCTGTTGCTGGGTGAAGGACGCGTGGCCGGTTTCCTGCCAGGGCATGGGTGGCCGTCAGGTGCGCACGGATGCCGACCAGCTCTTTGACCACTATGCCGCGGAATATACGTTCCCGGACGGCACGCGGCTGTTTGCGCAAGGGCGGCATCAGGCGAAGTGCTGGGGTTTCTTTGGCGACATCATCCACGGCGCGAAAGGCTCGGCCGTGCTCGGCGAGGGAGTCTCTCACCCGCGCATCTTCAAGACGTTCAACCAGACGGCGGAGAACCAGGTTTGGGAATACAAAGGCGAGCCGTGCAACCACTACCAGGTGGAGCATGACCTGTTCTTCGCCGCCATCCGCAACGACAAACCGTATAACGAGGCGGATCGCTGCGTGAAGGCGACGCTGGTGGGGATCATGGGCCGCATGGCGTGCGAGACCGGGCAGTTGATCAAGTGGGATGACATGCTGGCCTGCACCACGGAACTCGCGCCGGGCCTGGAGAACTTCACGATGGACTCAAAGCCGCCGGTGGTGCCGGACGAGAAGGGCAACTATCCGGTGGCCATGCCGGGCCGTACTGCGGCGGCGTGACGGCAACGCATCAGTGTGCGGAACTGACGGAGGATCTGCGATGAAACCAACTCGCTTGTTCTGGTTTGTGGCGGCGTTTGCGGCGGGCTGTACGCTCACGGGCCGCGCAGTGGCGGAGCCGCTCTCGGTGGCGAAAGACGACAAGACCATCACGATCAGCCGCGGCTCCAAACCGCTGCTCGAATATCGTTACGCCTCGGTGCCGTTCAAACCTTACGTGTCGCAAATGTGGACGCCGGGCGGCGTTCAGGTATTGCGCGACTCGCCGCACGATCACAAACATCATCACAGCCTCATGTTTGCCATCGAAGCCGACGGCGTGGACTTTTGGAGCGAGACGCCGAAGAACGGGAAAGAGATATCACGCGAACTTGACGGCCCCGCGAAAGTGGCGGGCGGCGCACAGGTCGCGCA
>JBAZIR010000270.1:0-8638 GCA_041651735.1 Verrucomicrobiia bacterium
TTGACCTGCGTGACGTGGCGCAAGTCGCCCAGCGGCGTGTGGCAGATGCGCGTGGTTTGCTGATACTCGCCGGCAGCCTCGGTGCGGGACTCGATTTCCACCGGGAAATCGGAGCAGAGGAAACGTTCCTCGCAGGTGTAACGGTCGGTGGCAGTGCGCGGGTTCCAGTTGGTGATGCAATCGGTGTGGGCGCGGACGAAGTCCATCAAGCCGCGATAGCTGGGCTGCTGGTTATACCAGTCGAGACTGTTGCGGCCAGCCAGCTCGTAGGTATTGATGGGCACGCGGTCGGGCATCTGGCCGGAAAGCACCGCCATCAACCGGCGGCGGCTGGTCCACGAGTTGGCCTCCTTGCCGGCTGAAGCATCAATTGAAGATGGCATTCTGGAATATCTCCGCACTTATCGCGTGCTGGAAGTGTTGGCCCAAAGTTTGTTGATCACCCAGAGCAGCACCACGCTGCTCGCGATGAAGACCATGAGCAGCATGCCCGCCTGGGGCATGCGCCCGTAGAGGAAGTTGCCCACTGTGAAGAGCGAGGACCAGATGACGGTGCATCCCGCCGACCAGCCGAGCAACGCGAGCGGGATGTTCTCGTGCGTCGCCGCCGCCTCTTCTTCCGAGATGCCCGCTTCCTGCCGGATGCTCTTCCAGCCGGGTCCGAACGGCCGGACCTTCTTGTAGAACTCGATCAGCGTCCGGCGCTCGGTCTGCGGTCCGAAGAACGCCGTCAACACCCAGCACACCGTCGTGACCGCGATGGTGATCAACAAGTTGATGTGCGTGGACAAGTGCTCGGCGGAGAACTCGGGATGAGTTTTCTTCAGCACCAGCAGGACGATGGACACGCCGAACGAACTGATCATCGCCACAACTTCGCACCAGGCCGTGATGCGCCACCAGAACCACCGCAGCAGGTAGAGCAAGCCCGTGCCCGCGCCGATCTGAAGGATGATGTCGAAATTGTCCTTCGCCGTGTCGAGCAGATAGACCGTTCCCGCCGAGCAGACGAACAACAGGACCGTCGTGATGCGTCCGACAAAGACGTAGTGCTTCTCGGGAGCGTTCGTGCGAATGAACCGCTGGTAGAAATCGTGAACCAGGTAGGACGATCCCCAGTTCAGGTGCGTCAGGATGGTTGAGGAGTTGGCGGCAATCAATCCGCCCACCATCAGGCCGATGAAGCCAACGGGCAGGAACTTCAGCATCGCCGGATACGCGATGTCATGTCCCAGCAACTTCGGGTCAAGATTTGGAAACGCCTTCTGGATGTCCGACAACTGCGGATAGACGATCAGCGAGCACAACCCCACCAGAATCCACGGCCACGGTCGCAGCACGTAATGCGCGATATTGAAGAACAGCACCGCGCCGAGCGAATCCTTCTCCGACTTCGAGGCGAGCATCCGCTGGGCAATGTAGCTGCCGCCGCCCGGCTCCGCGCCCGGATACCACGTCGCCCACCATTGCACGGCGATCGGCATGACAAACACTGCCACGGCAATGTCCCAGTTGTTGGTGAAGTCGGGCAGGATGTTCAGGTAGCTGATCAGCGACTTCCCATCGGGCGCGAGCATCGGCGTGGAGAGTTTCTGCACCATCACGTCGAGGCCGCCGACGTATTGGATCGCAAAGTAAGCCGCGGCAATCACCGCCGTCATCTTGATGAAGAACTGGATCATGTCGATGACCAGCACGCCCCACAAACCGGAGTGCGCCGCGAAAGCCACGTTCAGCAACCCCACCATGAGCAGCGTCTGCCAGCGCGGCAGGCCGAAAAGCACGTTGGCGATTTTGCAGGCCGCCAGGTTCACCGACGCCATGATGATGCAGTTGAAGAAAAGCCCCAGATAGACCGACCGGAAACCGCGCACGACGCTCGCGGCCTTGCCGGAGTAGCGGATTTCGTAAAACTCCAAATCCGTCATCGCCTCCGAGCGCCGCCACATCCGCGCGTAGAAGAACACCGTCGCCACGCCGGTCAGCACGAAGGCCCACCAGCACCAGTTGCCCGCGACGCCCTGGCGGCGGACGATGTCGGTGACGAGGTTCGGCGTGTCGCTGCTGAATGTCGTTGCCACCATCGAAAGCCCCGCCAGCCACCACGGCACCGCGCGACCGGACACGAAGAACTCCGACGTGCTCTTTCCTGCCCGCTTGCCGAAGAACAGCGCGGGGATGAAACAGATGAGCAGTGTCGCCAGGACGATCAGCCAGTCTATGAGTTGGAGTTTCATGATGGAGAGAGATCAGCACACAAACCGGAGCGACACTGCTCGGCTATTATCAGCGCTTACAAGTTACTCTTTAGGTCGCGAGCTTTTTTAGCAGCGTCCTTCCCTTTCTCTTGCTCCCTTTGCTGCAGGCACGCTGTTGCTTCTCGGTATGCTTTCTTGCTGGACAAAATAATTCCTTGGCGGTGGGCGCATCTCAGAACAATATCGGAACCTCTCCATGTTGCATTAGTGATATAACCACTTCCATCCTTCTCAACAGACGTGGGAGTGCCGTATTTCTCTGTGAGTGCAATAACAAGCACCTGCCATGATTGTTTCGCCTCTTCGGGCGACGGCTTGTGAAAGTCAATCTTCATTTCGATTCTTACCAAACGCTGATCGAGATAAACGAAGAAAAACTTCTCAATGGGCATATTCCCGAACTTGGCTCCGTCGGGCAACACTTCAACATGCAGCGAGGTGGCATTCTCAAGAGGCTCTTCTCCACGTTCGCGCACCTCATCAAACACCCACGCCGTCCCCTTCGTTTCGCCAGCAACCACTGCCTCCAGGTCTTTACGAAAGCTTCCGAGTTTGAAGCCGGAATGGTCGGTCTTGGTATCAATAGGTTTCTCATAGGGGCGCACTTCAGGGGCCATAGCGGGTGGTTGAGTGTTGGTTTCTTTGAGTCTTGTTGCGAGTTGTGTCAGTTGATCTTTCAGAGGGCGCTTTATCTCTGCGTATCTGGCGGAAACTTCTTGGCGAAGGGCCGCCGCTTGTTCGGCTTGCGGCTTGTTCAAAACCAATTCCTTTGCAGCGACCTCAGCCTTACACAAAGCGAGCTTGGAAGCGGATTCGGCTGTTAGGGTGGCCAAGGTGGAAACTTGCTCTTGAAGAGATTTCAACTTTGTCGAGTTCTGGGAGTCCCAACTGTCGAGTGTCTTGCGCGCTTCGTTTTCAAGCGCCGCTTGTTGAGCCGCAATTCTTTGTGCCGCCGCTTGGTGCAGCGGCAGGTTTTTCGCATACCGCCAATACATCTGCACGAAACCCTGTCTGGCGCGCGCGTCATCCAGTTTCGGCGGGAAATGGGAAAACACTTTCACATGCAACTTCGTCATCAAATACATCTTCGATTGGACGTCCATGCCACCACCTGCTGATTCTTGCGAAAGGCGAGCAAGCACCGAAACAAAGCCTTCGCGGTTAGGCAGCAAATCGCCAGCCTTGGCTAACGAGATATTTCTTCCGATATCAACAATCTCCTCCTTGTTCTCAAACACCTCGCCGGCGAATTCAGCAGGTGACGAACCGCTCTCAGTTTTGTCGGGAAAGGTTCCATTCGCAGGAACCTTCTCGATGGCCAACCGACGGTAATCAATAGTGTCGTTAATGAACTTCGCCGCTATTGCGAGGCTGTCCGCGCGGAACTTATCGGCATCTGCTTTCGTGCTCGCCGCGGTGCCTTTAGCCTTTTCGATTAGAGGATTGTAGCGGCCTTCAATGGCGACACGCGTTGATGTCATGTCGGCTGTTTGTGTTTTCAGCGGGTCATGTTTTTGCTTTGCGTTGTCTAATGTCTTCTGCAGTTCGTCTGCTTTCGTGCGCAATGCTTCGACTTCGCCTTTCAAACTGGAGAGTTTAGATGCAAGCGATTTCTCAACCTCATCCAGTTCTTTCTTCTCATTCTGTTCGCACTTGACTAGGCGATTGCCCAAATCCGTTGCCTCGGCTTTCAGCTTGGCGACCTCTGCATTCCGCTTTTCGTTATGCGCGTCGAGTTTTTCGGCTTTGAGCTTCCGAACTACTTCAGCTTCGCGCGCTCTCTGTTCATCGGCAACTCGCTGAGCCGCTTCAGCTCGGCGTGTTTCTTCTGCAGCTTTGGCTTTCCGTTCTTCCTCCGCGGCGTACTCAGCTTCTTTATCTCGAGCTTGAGCCGAAAAAGTAAACAGCATGCCCACCGTAGCAGGGTCAGGCTGATTGGCGTAGACGCTCTTCAAACAGTCCAGCTTCGCATCTGGCATCTCTGGGCTAATGTTCTTTGCATTTCCCGGAAAGGAACCGTGGATCTTGATTACCGAATGTCCAACCTTGAAAGAGTTGTCGGCTTTCGAAATCAGGAACTGAACGGTGTATTCTATTTCTAGATTGGGGACAAAACTCTTGGCTTGTTCGACCATCTTTGCAGAGATTTGAAGTCCGTCACCAACAGCAAGGTTCCCATACTGGGCACCTTTGTAAGCGTCCAAGTTCACTGAACCAGTGAACTCGACGACGGTTCGCCCCTGCGAAGTTTCAAAACTCTTCCAGTCCGTTTTTTTGAAATACTTGTAACCGTCCAATGCCTTGCCTACTTGGACGGAAGTATCAAATTCAAGCGTTCCGTTCTTCACGGCTGATACCGGACTCTTTCCACAGCCCGCGACAAACGCGCACAAAAGTGTGATACAAAGAGATCTCGTGAACGTGTCTCTCATGTTCGTGTTCTCCGTCTTGCTGGAAAGACCATGCGTTACGCACGCGGTGAGACCTTTTCCCACTTCTCGCATCTGGAATTCTTTCCCCGAAGATTCGGTGACATTGATCTGCCTGCCTCCCGAAGCAGGCCATGACGTCCGGCGAAATTGCGTTGAATGAATCGGCCGAAGATGCGGCTGAAAGTCGAGAGCATATCCACGTGTCGAATAAACCGGATTATTTCCAATGCCACCGCTTCCCGGTGATTCCTCAACACCCGTCTCTCAACATCATGGCTATCAAATGCGCGGCCTTCGCTGTTGATGGCTTCTTCGACCATTTCTCTGGTGATGTATCGCATACAATGACCTCCGTTTACCTTTCTGCTTCGAGCATCTGTGCTTACAGCATATGTTGGTAGAAGCTTGGATTTCTTCGTTACACCACTGATGTTGAATGGTGAGGCAGAAGAATCAAACACATTTCTCAGTTTGTAATTGTCTTAATCAGTCCGTTCAAGGATTGCGATTGTTGTTGGCATGGTCGGCAGTGTCGCTCTCACGGGACGGACGTCGCGTCGAACACAAGAATCTCAAACGGCTTGAGCGCGAACCGCACGGGCTTGCCCGCTTCGGCTGCAAGAGCCGGCTTCTGCGCGTCCTCGGCCCAGGGACTCTTGAGCACATACTTGGTTGCCGCGCCGGCAGGCAGTTCAAACGCCGTGCCGACATCGAGCGCGAAGTCATGCGGTTGGTCGTCCGGGTTGCGCAACATCACGGTGCCTTTGCGCGGCGACCACGACGCGTAACCATAAACCTCCAGCTTCAGCGGATCGCCGCCAATCCAATGCGCGTCCGCCATCACATCGCCGTTGGTGCGCGCCCACTTCGCGGCCTCGGCCAGCACCGCCCAATCATCCGCCGTCAGTTTGCCGGGCTGGATGTAGAGCTCCTGCAAGCTCGTGCCGCTGCCGAAGAACGCGCGCACGTCGTCCTTGAAGCCCGCCGAGTTAAACGTCGCCTCACCCGCCATGCCGTGGCGCGAGTAGGCCACGCCCTGCGACATCAACGAACTGAGCGGGAAAAGCGGCCCCTTGCCGACGATGCTGCGGAACGTCTCCAGGTCCCGATACGTCAGCCATTGCTGCTGCTTCGAGCCTTTGCCCTCGAATTTCATGTCGTGGCCCTGCCGCCAGATCGAGTCGGCGAAGCGCAGCCAGAACGGTGACGGCCACGAACCGGTGGTGAGGTTGATATAGACGGCCGGATCCTCGCGACGCAGTTCCAGCATCAGCCGCCGCATCGCTTCTGTATCGAGCACATAGGCGGCGCCACCGTTGGCATACGAGCCGCCAGCGATGCCGTCGAACTTGAAATGATTGACGCCATACTTGCGGATCATGTCGACGCAGGCGCGCTTGAACGCGGCGTAGTATTTCGGCCCGGCCAGCGAGAAACCCGTGGGGTTGATCTCATAGCCCTGCGCGCGGCCGAACTGGAGCCGTTGCTTCTTCAACTCGCCATAGCCGCCGAACGGCGACAACCAGACGCCGAGCCGCGTGTGGTATTGTTTGCAGGGCGCCACCAGCGGCGCGAAACCTTTCGGGAAGCCGCTGTTGAACTGCCACAATGTCTTCGGGTCGTCCCAACCGTCATCGAACACCATTCCATCCACGACGACGCCGTGCGGCTTGATAAACCGCTCGCCGAAGAGCCGGATCGCCTCCAGCGACGTGGCCTGATCGAAAAGCTCTCCGCGCCACGAGATGTCATACCACGAGTTGTAGTGCAGATACGGCCGGTAAGGATGCGCGCGTTCGCGTTCGAGGTAGCAGAGGAACGCCCGCCTCATCTGGCCCGGCGGCGACACACCGGCCACCATGCTCTGCGCCACCGTCTCGCCCTTGCGCAACGGCGCGTTGCGTTGAAGCCGGAACGAAACGCGTCCCTCGCCTGCCGCCAGCGCGTGCGGGTCTTCGCAACCGAAGAACAAGTTCCCCGCGACGACCGGCGAACCATCCGTGCGGCCGGCCACGCGCGCGCCGGCAACCGCCTCGTCCATGCACACAATCTCCTTGATCACGCAGTCCTGGCCAACGGCGGTTACACTGATTTCCTGCCGGATATAATTCGCCCCGTCATGGAGTATCGCCCGCCAGACCGCGCGCAGCCGGCCATCCGCCGACCGGAGCGTGGCCTCAACCTGCCTCCCCGAAATACGCGCCGCAAGCCGCGCCGCCTTGGAGTTCCGCGCGAGTTCCGCCACGCGCAGTTTGCCATCCAGCGCGAACGTCGAGGCGGCATAGCATTGGCCATCGGCGAGGATGATCTGAAAAAGTTCGCCGCTCAGCGCGAGTTTCTGCGCGGTCTGTTCGTCGCAAAGCGATGACGGCCGGATTCCTTGCGGTCCGCAAGTCCACGACATGGAGATCACGGCGTTCTTGAGGGTGACGCGCTCGCCCTGACAGTCAATCGTCCCCCGGCCGGGCGGCGTTCCCGGATATTCCACGCCCACGCCCGCCGCTTGCACTGCACACGCCGTCGTCAGGATTGTTACGCCGAGAAGGATTCCCTGAAGTTTCGAGGTGCTGCTCATGGCCCTTGTCTAACGCAAAATTCCACAAGTGGTCAATGAAGGAACTCGCCGCGCGCAAAACGCGCCGCCCACCATCCCAAGTCATCCCCTGCCCTGCCCCACTCCTTACAAGAACAGCGGACCGATGTGCCGCCCGAAAAGATTCGCCGTCACGTTGCGCGACACAGTCTCCTCGCATGCGACCAGTTGCGCGATGTAGCGTTCGCCCATATTCGCGGCCACCTTGTAGCCCACGTGGATCAACTGCCGCAGGCACGGGTTAAACTCACGGTTCCTCGGATCGTGGCGCAGCGCCGCAACAAACTGCCCGCTCGTCCAGCCGGCCACCGTCGCCGCTGGTGGCAGTTTGGCACGATCAATGTCGATGACCGCCGCATACGGCGCGCACAATTCGTCAACGTGCGCCAGCGCCTCGGCATAAATCTCCTTCGCGAGCTTCAGCCCATCGCCATCCGCCTCGGCCAGACCGATGCATTCCTCCAACCACGTCGTGCCCGCGGTCTTCAGATGCACGCCCGCGTTATGCCACTGCAACGCGCGCCGGATGGCCGGGTAGATGGAGAATTTGTCGCTGCCGGAATGGATGCTCAGCTTGAGATTTTCCGGCAGGCCGTAGTGACTCACCGCGAAGGCGATGACGCAAATGTCGTCGTTGAACTCCCGCTCGAACTGCGGCACGTCGCCAACGTAGTCCACGCCCTTGTTGAACCGCCCTGTGAACTTCGGCGCGATGGTTTGCGCCGGGATGCCTTCGTCGGCCACAGCCGCAAGAATCACCAGCAATTCGGACGGCGTCTGCGGGCTGTCGGTCTCGTCCATCGAAACCTCGATGATGCACCTCGCCTCACCTTTCGCCTTTGCAATATGACGGTAAATCCCTCCGGCCTCCTGCACCGCAGCCAGATACTTGCCGGCGGTTTGCTCGACGTCGGCGCGCGTAATCTTCAGCGGTTTCAGAATGTTGGGAATGGCGATCGTGCCGACCAGTTCCGGGTGCCGCTCCACGAACGCCGCCACCACCTGCGGCTCCACGCGCTTGCCGATGGAATCCGCCACATCGATCGTGAAGAAATCCGAATGCGGAAGAAACCGCTCCACCGTTTCCATGCGGATATGATCGGCGTCCACGAAGTAGTCGCGCTCCCAGCCCAAAGCCTTCACCGCCGCGGCTGCCGCCGCGCGCGTGCCGAACGGATCGGAGCCAATGATCGTGTGCTCGCGATTGGACTTGTTCCAAACCGGGATGATGACGGCGCCCTGCTGCGCCGCCAACACGCAAGCGCGCAGTTGCGCCTTTGCCTGATGCTCAAAACGATCTCCAACTCCGAGCGAATACTTTCCCAGCCTCAACAATGGTTTCATGCCTCACCTTC
>JBAZIR010000271.1:0-8623 GCA_041651735.1 Verrucomicrobiia bacterium
CCGCGCGATGCTCGATGTCGCCGACCGTTACCTCGACGAGATCAAAGCTGATGGCCTCTACTGGGACGAAATGGAAGCCACCGGCTACGGCGCGCCGCTCATCACGCACAGTATCCCCGACGGCCATTCGTGCGTCCTCGACAAGAAGAACTTCACGATTGACCACGAGATCGGCGTGACAACACTGCTCGGCGAGGGCCATCGGATGGCGGTGATTGACCGCGTCCGCGCCAAGGGCGGCACGCTGATGGGCAACGGGCCATGCGCGACGCGGAAGTTGCTGGCGAAGAAACCCCAGCGCATGGTCGAGATCCAGCACAACGACTCGTGGGCTTACGAAGGCAACCTCGACTCGCCGCTTGGTTACGCCAGCAGCCGGATGGATTTCGGCAACTGGGTCCGCGCGCTGAAGATGGCCACGATGCTCGTCGGCACGCGCTACAACTACGAACACGAAATCTCGCCTTACGTTTTCCCGTTCACGCCGATCGAACTGCACGCCGGCTACCTGCTCGGCCGGGAGCGAATCATCGCGACACACTCCGGCAACTACGGCTGGCCCGGCGAGCGCCGCCTTGTGCAGGTCCGGCACTTCAACAAGGAGGGCAAGCTCACCGGCAAGGATTTTGCGACGACGGTCAGTCGGGAATCGCGCACGGCGGTCGAATTGGCGGAAGGTGAAGCCGTCGTGTTGGAGCGTCTCCCGGTCTCTGTGAAACCAAAGTCAGGCGCGGCGGAAATCAGCGCCGTGCGCTGCGATGCGAACACCCTCGCATGGACGCTGAAAGCGCCCGGCGGCGCAACCTTGCGCCTGCGCAACGGTGCGATGAAGATCGCTCCGCGCCAGCGTTTCGCTGTCACGACAGGTGGCGCCACGCGCGAGATCACCGCCCGCAGTGACGCGACGTTGAGCTTCGACGCCTCAGGCCCGGAGCCGGTCCAAATCCTCGTTCGTCCGCTGCCATAGGGCGTTTTGCCTGCTTTTCCCCACCCGCGGCCTGGGAGACTGAAGAATAGGCTTGATTATCGGCGGCGATTAGGACTTATTTGCCAGTTCTTGACCGACCTTGGAATCAGTCAGTGACGGAGAAAACAACGTTTGAAGAGCCAATATTTGGAAGTAGCGCTGCAGCAAGTTCCTAACCGGTATATCTTGATCAACATCGTCTCGAAACGAGTGCGACAGTTGATCGAGGGGTTTCGGCCGTTGACAACGACCGAGGGCAACCTCTCGCACATGGACATCGCATTGAAGGAGGTTTCCGAAGGGAAAATCGCCTTCAAGCTGCCGGATCAGAAGGAACTGGCGGAGGAGCGAGCCCGCAAGCGCAAGAAGCGATCGTTGTAGTCGCGTCGGCGTGGGGTTTCTTTCCGGCCATTGCCAACGGCAGGCTCGGAGCATCAGCCTCGATTTTGTTTCAACGTGTGCGACCGTCGGAAGGTCTAACGAGCGCAATGCGAAGTCTATTGGTTTTTTTTGGAGTGTTTGTTCTTTGCCAGACCCTGGCTGGCGCGGCACAGCCACCGGTCCCCGGTTCGGCCCGGCGTGACGCGACAGTGCAGGCCATCGAAAAGGCGTATCGCACGGTCGTCAACATCTCCACCGAGCGCATCGTCACTCGGGGCTACCGTGATCCGTTTGAAGACATGCTTTACGAATTCTACGGATACCGGCGACCGCAGCGCGCCTACACCAGTTACAGCCTCGGTTCCGGCGTCATCGTCGAAAGCGGCGGCTATATCGTGACCAACCAGCACGTCGTGGAGCGCGCCTCAAAGATCACGGTCACGCTCACCGACGGCTCCAAGCATGAGGCGCGCTATATCAACGGCAGCGCCAAGCACGATCTGGCGGTATTGAAGATCGAGCCGAAGCAGCCGCTGCAGGCCATCGAGTTGGCAGCTAATGACGATCTGATGCTGGGCGAGACGGTCATCGCGCTGGGCGACCCGTATGGTTTGGAAAACACGATTTCGCGCGGTGTGCTCAGTGCCAAGAACCGCAAGGCAACGTGGGAAGGTGAGATAGTTTTTGAAGACATGTTGCAGACCGATGCTGCGATCAATCCGGGTAACTCCGGCGGCGCATTGATCAATCTTGACGGCCATCTCATCGGCATCAACACGGCGATGATGGCTGAGGCGCAGAGCATCGGGTTTGCGATTCCGGTCAAGCGCGTGCGGCAGATTCTCAGCGACTTGCTCCGGCCGGAAAAGAGCAAGGGCATCTGGTTTGGCGCACACGTGGCGTCCCAAGGAGGCCGCCTGACGGTGGCTACAGTGCAGAAGGGCAGCCCAGCTGAGCGG
Source organism: Verrucomicrobiia bacterium (assembly GCA_041651735.1). Lineage (GTDB taxonomy): Bacteria > Verrucomicrobiota > Verrucomicrobiia > CAIQCK01 > CAIQCK01 > CAIQCK01. The sequence continues at coordinate 2,308 of JBAZIR010000271.1, forward strand.
GCGGGCTTGCGGACCGGCGACCAGATCACGCTTTTGGACGGCGAACCGGTGCGCGATGTGGTGGATTTTGACAGCCGTTTGTTGCGCAAAACCGCCGGGCAGGACGTGAGCCTGACGCTTCGGCGCGACGGCAAGAGTTTGCAGGCGACGGTGGCGTTGACGACGGTGCCCAAAGTGTCCGGCTTCGAGTTGGCGTGGAGCAAGCTGGGCGTGCGGCTACAGCCGCTGACGGCGGAGATTGCGCAGGCGCTGGGCGCAGCAGCGAGCCGCGGCATGATTGTGACGGATGTTGAACGCAGCGGGCCGGCGTGGCAGGCTGGCGTTCGACGCGGCTTGGTGGTGGCGAGGATCGGCGGACTGGATGTGAGCCAGGAGAGCGATGTGGCTGCCGCGCTGGGCGAAGTTGCGCCGGACGATTCGGTGACGATGATGGTTTATACCAGCGTGCGCCGCGGACCGTTTGTGGTGCAGAATGTGGATAGTGTGCGAGTGAAGGCAAAGTGAGACGCAAGACGCAATACGAGACAACGAACCATGATTGCTGTTGAAAACCTGACCAAGAAATACGCGGGTGTAACGGCCGTGGACGGCCTGTCGTTCACCGTCAACCGCGGCGAGATCGTGGGCTTCCTCGGGCCGAACGGCGCGGGCAAGAGCACCACGATGCGCATCCTCTCGGCGTTCATGCCCGCCACCAGCGGCAAGGTGACCGTGGCCGGCTACGACGTGTTCACGCAGTCGGAGGAGGTGCGCCGCCGGATCGGTTACATGCCGGAGAACAACCCGCTCTATCTGGAAATGCGCGTGTCGGAGTATCTAAACTACCGCGCCGCGCTCAAGGGCGTGCCCGGCGCCAAACGCAAGGCGCGCACGGACGAGGTGCTGGAGCGTTGCGGTCTCAAGGACGTGCGCCGCCGCATCGTCGGCCAGCTCTCGAAGGGTTTTCGCCAGCGCGTCGGCCTCGCGGACTCGCTTGTCCACGATCCCGACCTGCTGATTCTCGACGAACCGACGATTGGCCTCGACCCGAACCAGATCCGCCAGGTCCGCAATCTCATCAAGGACCTGGGCAAGCGGCACACGATCCTGCTCTCGACACACATCCTGCCCGAAGTCGAGATGACCTGCAGCCGCGTCATCATCATCAACAAGGGGAAGATTGTCGCCAGCGACACGCCGGAAAACCTGACCAAACTGATCGAAGGTGGTGGCACGGTTCGCGCAGAAATCCGCGGCGACCGGTCGGTCATCGAGCGCGAACTGGGCGCGTTGCCGGGCGTGAAGAATGTCACCATCGAGACCAGCAACGATGGCTTCGTCTGCGCGACCGTCTTTGCGCCGCCGCACAACGACGTGCGGGTCCATATCTACGAAAAGGCGGCGGCCAACAAGTGGACGCTGCGTGAACTGTCGCGCGTGCGGCAGACGCTGGAGGACGTGTTCGTGTCCATCACGCGCGTCGAGGCGCCGACGTCGAAGCAAGAGGAGGAGAAGTAATATGAGCAAGCTTTGCACCCTGTGGCGGCGTGAGATTGCCGCGTATTTCCTGTCGCCGATAGGCTATCTGGTCATGGTGGCCTTTTTGTTTCTGATTGGCGGCAGTTTCGTGACGATGGTGTTTGCCTACAATGGCCAAACAACTGATTCGAGTGTGATGCAGGCGTTTTTTGGCACGGCGTTTTACTGGTTTGCCCTGTTGATTCTGGTGCCAATCATCACGATGCGCCTGTTTGCCGAAGAAAAGCGTCTGGGCACGCTGGAGACTCTGATGACAGCGCCCGTGAGCGACGCGGCGGTCGTGGTATCGAAGTTCCTCGGTGCGGCTACGTTCTTTGCACTCCTTTGGCTGCCGACACTCTTGTTCGCATGGATACTGAATCGCTTTGCGCAGAGTCCCACTCCGATCGATTGGGGGCCGGTTCTCACCGCGTATCTGGGCACAATGCTCCTGGGGTTTTTCTACGTCAGCGTGGGCCTGCTCACCTCGTCATTGACCCACAACCAAATCGTGGCAGCCATCCTGGGTTTTGCCGGCATCTTTGTGGTGTTCGTCGTCGGGCTGCTGTCGCGGTTGATCCCGCCGGGATGGGTACAGGTGCTTGTGAATTACGTGTCGTCGTATGACCACATGGTAGATTTCGCTCGCGGCCAGATTGACCTGCGGTATGTGATTCTCTACGTCACTGCGACGGTGTTCATGCTGTTCTGCACGCAGAAAATTGTCGAATCCCGGAAGTGGAGATAGACGTTTCAGATTTTTGAAGGATCGAAGCCATGTCCAATCCCCCAACCCAACCCACCAAGAAAACGATCCACGGCTTTGGCCAGAAGGCGGCCATCGGCACCAACGTGGTGCTCACGACGCTGCTGGCCGGTGCGATCATGATCATGCTGAACTACATGGCCTACCGCCACGCGGAGTGGTTCTGGCCGCCCAACTGGTTCACGCAAAAGACCGAGTATCGTTTCGACTGGACGCGATCGGCCTACTACAAGCTCTCCGACAAGACCAAGGGCATTGTCCGCAATCTCGCCAAGCCGGTGGAGATCCGCCTCGTGGCCCAGGTTCGCAGCGAAGGCGACTTCCGGATGCGCACCGATGTGGAGAACTTGATGAAAGAGTATCTCCAGTTCTCCAAGAAGCTGGAGTTCCGCGTGATTGACGCCGACAAGGATCCGCTGGAAGTGGAGAGGTTCCTCAAGTCCTACGGTGAGACCTCCGCCAACACCGTCGCGGTGCTCTGCGGCGACAAGAAGAAGTTCCTCACCGTCAACGACATCATGGAGTTCAGCGCCGGCGGCGGCAACCCGTTTCAGCCGGAACAGCCCAAACCGACGGCGTTCAAAGGCGAGCAGGCGATCACCTCGGCAATCCTGGCGGTCACGGAAGAGAAACAGCGGAAGATTTACTTCCTGACCGGCCACGGCGAGAAGGACCCGGAGAGCTTCGACCAGGTGAAGGGGTACTCGTATGTCAGCACCAAGTTGAAGCAGGACAACATGCTGGTGGAGAAGCTCAAGCTGAGCGCGAAACACGAGATACCGAAGGACTGCGATGTGCTCGTCATCGCCGGCCCGACGGTGCGGCTGACTGCGGAGGAAGTGGACCTGATTGGCAAATTCCTTGAAAACCGCGGCCGTGTGATCGCCATGATTGACTCGATGACCGACACGGCGCTGGAGCCGTTGCTGGAAAAGTGGAACGTCCGCTTCGACAACGATCTCATCATGATGCGCGTCTCGATCCTCGGCCTGCGCGAAGGCATCACGTTCGACATGCCGGTGGGCGACTACGGCCAGCACCCGATCGTGAACAAGATCAGGGACCTGAACTGCTTCTTCCCCCGGTGTCGTTCGCTTGAGGCGATTGATGCGGGCGGCGCCGAAGCCAGCCCGGATAAGCCGAAAGTCACCTGGCTGGTCAGGTCGCCCGAAAAGAACTGCTGGGGCGAGACGGACTTCAAGGCGTTGGATCGGCGCGAGGCGAAGTTCGATGAGGCCGCCGACAAGAAGTCGCCGCTGACGATGGCAGTCGCCGTCGAGCGTGGCGGCAACGTCTCCGGCGTGGATGTCGGCGCAAGCCGGCTGGTGGTGATCGGCACCTCCAACCTCCTGATGAACAAGTATGTGATGGAGGCCGCCAACAGCGATTTCTTCCTGAATGCAGTCAACTGGCTGCTCCAGCGCGAGGACAAGATCGCGATCAACCCGAAGACCCCGACGGAATTCAAGTTCATGCTTGGACCACGATTCGGCTGGTTCTCGTTCACGGTGCTGCTGGGCATCCCCGGCATCGTAACGATCATCGGCGTTGGCGTCTGGATGAGCCGGCGCAAGTAGTCACGAATTACGAGTCACGAATCACCAGTTACGTTCCACGTTTCACGTTTTCTGAACCATGAAACCCAAAACCACCCTCATCTTGCTGGTCATCGCTTCGGCGATGGGTCTGTTCATTTGGTTGAAGGATTCGCAACTGCCGTCCACGGCCGACCGCGAATCACGCGCCAAGCGGGTCTTTGACCTCAAGGGCGACGACATCACCAAGATACAGGTCGCGCTCAACACCTCCAACCTCGTCGGCCGCATCGTCATCGAGAAGGAGAAGGACCGGTGGCAGTTGCGCGAGCCGCTCGCCTACCGCGCCAGCGGCAGCGAGATGAACAGCATCTGCAGCGCGTTGGAGTTCCTCAATCGCGACGGCAGCATTACGCCGGCAGAACTCAAGACCAAGGGCAGCAAGCTCAGCGACTACGGCCTCGACAAGCCGCCAGTGGAACTGACGTTCTGGAAAAAGGACCAGCAGACCGTCATCAAGGTCGGCAAGGCCTCGGCAGTGGGAAGCACCGTCTACATCCAGCTCGCCGGCAAGGACGACATCCTGATGGTGGACAAGAGCCTGCTCGCTAAGCTCGATCGCAAGGTGGATGAGTTGCGCGACAAGACCATCGCCGAGTTCAGCACGCTCCAGGCGAACCGGCTCGAAATCGTCCAGGGCAAGAAATCCATCGAAGTAGTCAAGGCGTCGAAACCCGGCGTCGCCGCCTCGCCCGCCGACAAGATCTGGCGTATCGCCCAACCGATCGTGGTCCGCGCCGACCAAGGCAAGGTGGACGGACTGCTGGACAAGCTGCACGGCTTGCAGGCGGAATCGTTCGCGACCGACAAGGCGGTCGACCTGACCACCTACGGCCTTGACCAGCCGCAACTGGAGATGACTGTCTATACGACCGAACACGAGGGCGCGATCACGGTGCAGTTCGGTGGCGCAGTGAAGGACGACGCGACGAAAGTCTATTGCAGACGCAAAGGCTCCGATACCGTTCTCACCGTTCGCAGCGACGCGCTGAAGGACTTCAACGTCCCAGTCAACGACATGCGTGACAAAAAGCTCGCCGATTTGAACGCCGACGATGCGCGGCAGATCGCGATCAGCTTCGCCAGCCAGCCCATCCGGCTGGCAAAGGAGAAAGACGATTGGAAGCTGACTGAACCTGAAACCATCCAAGCGGAGAATAGCGAGGTCAGCAACCTGCTCACGAATCTGACAGGTCTCGAAGTGAAGGAGTTCGTCGCTGATGTCGTCACCGACCCCGCGAAGTATGGCCTCGACCGGCCTTACTACACCCTCACCGTCAAGAAAGACGCGCCGCCGCCGCCGGCCACTCCCGCGACGACCCCCGTCGCAAGCACCAACGCTCCCGCCGCCTCCGCCGCAACAAATGTCGTTGCTGCCACAAATAAGGCTGCTGCCGGCGTTGCCGCCGCCAAATCAGAACTGGTAACTGCCATCGAACTCCAATTCGGCAAGGAAGACAAAGAGAAGAAGATCATCTACGTCAAACGCGCCGACGAGCCATACATCTACGCGGTGGAGAGCACGACGTTCGAGAAACTGCCGAAGACCGCGCTGGCGCTGCGAAACCGCACACTGATCGCGACCGAGAAATCCAAGGTCACCAAGCTCACCCGCCAGCACGGCACTGTGGCGATCACCATCGAGAAGAAGGACGACAAGTGGAAGCTGGCGCCCGGCGTGCAAGGAGTGCTCGACACCAATGTCGTGGACGATGTCCTCTGGGCCATCACCGGCCTCAACGCTGAGAAGTTCCTCAGCGTCAGCGCCGCCGACAGGGCCAAGTTCGGCCTCGACAAGCCGGCGTGGACCCTGAGCTTCGACGTAAACGAAAGCGGCACGAACAAGACGTTCAGCCTTTCCCTCGGCTACAAGACAACCGACAAGGGCAGCTATGGCACCCTCGCCGGCCAGCCGGCCATCTTCGAGCTGAGCGCAGCCACGACGGGCAGCCTGACCAAAGACCTGCTCAAGCGGCCTGAAACCAACCTGCCGCCGGCGAAGGTTACTGCTCCCGCGACCCAGGCAGCGCCGCGGAAATAAGACTCGCGGCCAGCGTTATGTTTCCGTATTCACAGCGCCTTTGCTTTGGCGTCGAGCGCGATCGGACTATCGGCTCTGTCTGGATCTCGTAGTTGAGTTGTCGTGGGCAGGGCGTGACCGCCAGGCGCACGCGGGTTCTTTTGGAAAAAGACGGCACTCGGCGCGCCCAGTGGTCGCGCTCTGCCGCCCATCGGCCAGATTGAGCGCGGTGGCAACTAAGTGCTTGCTGGCCGCGCCCGGTTCGGCGCAAGTTTGTGACGTGCGGCTTACATGAAACGGCTTTGGAAGATGCTGTGGCGGTTGTTCTACGTCTTGAGACTGGCGCTCTGGCTGGTCCTGCTGTTGCTTGCCGGCAGCTACGCATGGCTCCATTTCTGCGGCGTGCCGGACTGCGTCAAGGAATTCGTCGTTCAGCAA
>JBAZIR010000272.1:0-8516 GCA_041651735.1 Verrucomicrobiia bacterium
TGTGATCGTCGCCGAGGATGTCGTCAAAATCTACGACAACCGGCGCGTGCTCGACCGCGTCAGCTTCCGCGTCAGACGCGGCGAGATTCTGGTCATCATGGGCGGCTCGGGCTGCGGCAAGAGCACCCTCCTCAAAACCATGATCGGCCTGAAAGCGCCGGCTCAGGGCGACGTTCTCTACGACGGCCGAAGCTTCTGGCATTCCAGCGAGACCGAGCAGCAGGTCACGCTGCGCCGGTTTGGCGTCCTCTTCCAAAGCAGCGCCTTGTGGAGTTCAATGACCTTGGAGGAAAACGTGGCGTTGCCCTTGGCCGAACACACCGGGTTATCGTCCAGGGAAATCAATGACATCGTTCGGCTCAAACTTTCACTGGTGGGTTTGAAGGGATTTGAAAGCTACATGCCTGCCGAACTCTCCGGCGGCATGCGCAAGCGCGCCGCCCTGGCCCGGGCCATGGCGCTGGACCCGGAGGTTCTTTTCTTCGACGAGCCATCCGCCGGGCTGGACCCGGTTACCGCGCGCCGCCTGGACGATTTAATCCTTGAAATGCGCGACAGCCTTGGGACCACTATCGTGGTGGTGACTCACGACCTCCAAAGTATCTTCGCCATCGCCGACAACTCGATGTTCCTGGATGGCGCCACCCACACCATGCGGGCGGTGGGCAATCCGCGTGAACTGCTGAAAAAATCGGGCGACCCGTACTTGCTGGAGTTTCTCACCCGGGGCGAAAAGGCCGTCTCCACTGCCGTCGCCGGAGCGGCACTTGAAGAGTCCACTGTTCGCCAACCCGCGCTGAACCTATGAGCAAAAAGGTAAATCCAACCGCTGTGGGTTTGTTCATCATGATTGGCCTGGCGCTGGGAGTGGGGGGCGTCATCCTGTTCGGCTCATGGAAGATGTTCACCAAAACCGAAAAGTATATCCTGTACTTCAATGCGTCGGTGAAGGGACTTAATCCGGGCGCCCCGGTGCGATTCCGGGGGGTGACGGTGGGATCCGTGGTCGAGACGTTGATTCACCACAATCAGGCGGCGGACGACACAGATATGCCGGTCATCATTGAAGTGGACGAGACACTCGTTCAGAAGAAGACAGACCGCAGCATCAGCCTTTCGGAAGACACGTCTCTGGGCAAGTTGATCAAGCTGGGTATGCGGGGCGAACTCCAGGCCCAAAGTCTCTTGACCGGCGTTCTCTATGTGGAATTGGACATGCACCCCCATGCGCCGCCCGCGAAATTCCATCAGGTCAAGCCGGAATATAAGGAAATCCCGACCATACCGACACAGATTCAGGCGCTGATCGAAAATCTGGCGGACATCGACTTCAAGAAAACGATGGATCAGTTGAGCACCGTCCTGACACGACTCGACACCAGTCTGTCCGGATTGAAAGTGACCGATATTAACAACGGCCTGACGAACCTGCTGGTTTCCGTGAACCGGGTCGTTCAGTCACCCAGCCTGACCAACAGCCTCAGTTCGTTCCATCGGACTTTGGACGAATACCGCTTCCTGTCTGAAACGGTGCGGGCCAAGGTCGATCCTTTGGCGAACGGTGCCGACGCCACCCTCAAACAAGCGCAAGCAACGCTGGCGGAGCTTCGCCAGAGCCTTCAGAACGTGCGCGACATGCTGGCGCCGCAGGCCCCGCTGCGTCGCGATCTGGCGGTCACGATGGATGAGGTTGCCGAGGCGGCCCGCTCTCTCCGCGCCCTGGCCGATTTTCTGAACCGCAACCCCAACGCTTTGCTTTCCGGAAGAAAACCTCCCGAACAGAAAAAACCGTGAACATTTCAAACGCTTTCCTGCGGTTAGCCATCCTTGGCTTGATCGGTCTCGTTGTGGCCGGCTGTGTGAACTTTCAGCAGGTCACCGATCTGACTCGCTCTTATGTCCTGTCAGCCATGCCTGCCGGGAAGCCGGCGACGGCTGGTTCCAACAGTGATCTGGCAGTGGGACTTGGCAGGGTTGACGTTCCCGCCTACCTGCTTGACACCCGGATCGCTGTTCGCCAGGGCAGCAGTGAGATTGAATACTCTGACTACCATCGTTGGGCCGAACGGCTGGACAAAGGCATCCAACGAGTGCTGGGGGTGAACCTTGCTTCTCTTCTCTCCTCCGACCGGGTGGTGCTTTCGGCCTGGCAGCGCAGCGAGGTCAAGGCCGAGGTTTATCTTGCTGTGCAACGATTCGAGTGCAACGCACAAGGCCAGGTCATCCTGGAAGCCCGCTGGCGAATAACTTCTCCCGGCGGAGAGAAGACGTTGCGCACCGACCACGCCCAGATCACGAGGCAGGGTCCTGTGTTCCGAACCGATGCCGACGGTGCCGTTGGCGAATTGAGCAAGGCACTTGCCGACCTGAGCCAGCAGATTGCCACCTCGGTGCAAAGCATTTCAGCCAGTCCAAAAGTTTCTCAACCCTGACGATTGCACTGAAATCAAGGACCAGGAAGAAAGTCCGCCGAATCGGATGATGTTGACAGCACCGATCGGATTATCGGTTTATTCTGTGTGTACGACTTGCCGGACCGGGCACTGACGGATCGTCGTCGGCGTCGGTCTGGCCCAACTCAAAGGAAACATCACCATGAATAGGCGGGAATTCTTCAAGGCGGCCGCGGCGGGTGCCGCTATTTCCAGTTCCACCGGTTCAATTCATGCGTCTGATTCGCCCTCGGCCAGAACCGCCGCCGGGAATTCCGCCGCGCCGGCGATTCTGAAAAGCTACACCACCGACGATCACCGGCGGCGGCTCACGAACATCAGCCTGTGCACGCAAAGAATCCGCAAATGCATGCGCAAGCACCTCGTGACCAACTATCTGCCTGCCCAGTGCGTCTACAATATGGGCGAATATCCCAGCCGCAAACCGTGGGAACCCGGAGAATACGACGAGCAGGAATTACAGCGGCTGAAAGACCACGGAATCCAGTTGATCCATGTGATGGACGAATGGAACGACCGATACGGACTCTTCGGAGGCAACAAATTGACCGCAGTCAACCCGGAAGGATTTCGCCGCTTCGTGGCGATGGTTCACAAGCATGGCATGAAGATTCTTGCCTATGCGTCGAGTGGATATTTCTGCGGGAGCGATCCGGATTACCGCAAGCAGTGGTCCCAGCCCAATGATACTGGTCACGGCTGGTGGGACCTGGCGAGATGCTCGCCGGCCAGTCCCGGTTGGCGGGCGTATTTCCTTCCGCGCATGCTTCAAATCCTCGAAGACTACGAGATCGATGGTCTCTACAACGACTGGGGATATGTTCCCAACGCCAGCAAGAAGATAAAGGCACCCGCCGAGGACGATGTTGCCGCGTTTGAGGAAACCCCTCAATACGACGGCGCGGTGACAGATATGCTGCACCTTATCTACTCGGAAGTGAAACGGCGCGGCGGCATCTACAAGATGCATGCGGATTTTTCCAACCAGCCCCTGACGGGAGGACTCAAAGTCTACGACTATCTCTGGGTCGGCGAGTCCGTAGGCAGCACCGACGGCCTGCGCGAAGCGGTGAAGAACCATGTGCCTTATGTGGTTCCTTGCATTCACGGGTCGATAGCCAAGGTGGAGGGCCAGCACGAGCATTTCTTGCACTCGATTCCCTACATGCAATTTCCCCTGCTTCAAGGCGGACGCCCACTCACCGGCGAACGGGCGGTCATTCCCATCCCTCGTTTGCCCAAGGTGAAAGAGAATGGGTTCTACGAGAAGGCGTGGAAATACTACCAGGCTCATCCGAACGGTCCTTACATCTACGGCGGTTGGGATGCGCTTCCGCCGAGTACCGAGACACGACCGATGCACGCACGCTGGCTGAAACAGTATTTGCCAATGGTCGAGGACGGCACCTGGGCGTTTCTGGAAATCGCCGACTCGGATTTGTTTGCCAAACCGTTGCCGGAGGCTTGCGTGGCCTCGGCCTTCGCCAACCGCGACCTGTACCTGGTCTTGGCCAATTATGGTCGGGCGAGCGCCGATATTGTGACCGCCGATAGTTACACAGCGGACGATCCGCACTCCACCGCCCCGGCCAAACAATGGACACTTCCCCCGCGTTCACTGCGGATTTTGCGGAAATCTTCGTAACTGTACTGTCCAACACAATCCCACCTCAGATTTTGAAATACTGCCAAAGTTGGAACGAACCCCAAAAATGAACACGACGACAGCAACGTCAGAGCGAAAACGGCCGTCCTTCTTCGGTGGCGCAGGATCAAGATTCCTATCCTTTGCCCTGTGCATTCTTTTCGTCTTGTCATCGGCTTCCGGCCACGCACAGACCGATAGCACGTTGGCAGACAATGCGACCCGCGTGAAACTTCAACCGCCGGCGCATCTGGTGTTCGTCGGCGACAGCCTGACGGCGCTGTTCCCAGCCAGCAACTATGTCGCGAAGGTGCGCGCCACACTACAGACGCGGTTCGGTGACAAGGTGCGCGTGACCAACGGCGGCGTCGGAGGCGACTACATCACGCGCGCCCAAGCGCGGCTGGAAAAGAGCGTATTGAAGCTGGAGCCGAAGCCCACGCACGTCTTCATCTTCCTTGGCCACAATGACAGCAAGCTGAAATCGTCCAGCGGTTACAGAGAGCCGGTGGTCAAGCCGGAGGACTTCGATCGCCAGTATCGCGAGGTCGTCTCGACCATCCAGAAAACGCTCGGCGCGAAGGTCATCATCCTGTCGGCCACGTCGTCGGTGTATGAAATCACCAAGGCGACGGCTGAAAGATCCGCGAAGGCCGGCAAAGCGCACAATCTGTTCGGCAAACCGGAGGCGTTGGAGCAGTTCAACGCGATCGCCCGCAAAGTTGCCGCTGATCTCGGCGCCGATTACGTGGACCTTTACACTCCGACCCGCACGCACACTGACAAGCCGAGCCTGTTCACCAAGGACGGCGTCCACATCAACGACAATGGCAACACGCTGGTGGCGCTGGAGGTCCTGAGGTATCTGGCGCGATGATGCTGCCGGCTCCCGAATCTCGAGTCATGGAAGAGACGGACAAGGCAGCTTGAACTTGACCCTCGGGAACGGCTTCAGTGTGCCGGCTCGAGAAACTCGCGAGTGAGACGGGTGAAGGTAATGAACCGATAGTTCCCGCGTTCCCATAACACACCCGCCGTTTTGTCCTTGAGAACGGTGAGATCGGAATAGGCGGCCGGCTCGTCCGTGATGACTCGTTCATTGGTGAACGTCTGGCCATCGTCATAGCTGGTGCGGACCACCAGCTTCTTCCGTCCCGGTCCCAGAGGTCCTGTCCAGAGAATACGGTCACGGTCGTCGCCGGCCGACTTGCGTGTGTAGCTCTCGATCGCACAACACACTGGTGTCACAGGCTGACCGGGCCGGGGCTCGGACCAGGTACGGCCGCCATCGCTGCTGAGGGTTTGCCAGCGGTGTGGGCCGCGTTGCTGGCGGATATCAAAGAGAATCCGTCCGTCGGCCAACTCCACCAGTTGGTCTTCGTCACCCTCCCGGCTCCCCGGCATCAGTTCTCCCCGTTGCCAGGTGCGACCGTGGTCTTCACTGAACATCGCAAATGAACCCCAGGGAGCAAACCGCCACATGGGAACAATCAATCGCCCCTTGCGATCCTGAATCGCCCCGCCCGGACCGGGCACACTGATCCGCCACTGGGCATCAGCCATCTCACGCGCGACACGGGTCTGGTCGATCGGTTCCGACCAGGTCACGCCGTTGTCATCGCTGTAACGGGCCATGTTTGAGGCATCGTCGGTGCCCGGGCGAGCTTCACGGCTGCCCCGCCCCGGTTTGCAGCGGAGATAGAACACCCAGATGCGGCCGTTCTGGCGATCAACCACTGTGGCCGGATTGGACGACGACCAGTATTCACCCGAATGCTCGATGACTTTCATCGCCGACCAGGTGGCTCCGCCGTCGGTGCTGCGTTTGAGCACCAAGTCTATCTCCTGTCCCTTTCCACCTGGATCGCTCATGTTGAATTTTCTCGCCTCGGCAAAGGCCAGGAGCGACCCGTCAGGGGCCGTCTCGATGGCGGGAATGCGATACCCAGTGTAGCCGTCCTTGCCGGAGACAAATACATCCACGTGCTTCAGCGGCGATTCACCTGCGGCCGCAGCCGCCACCGTGAACACGAATGAGAACAAGACATTCCAGAATCTCTTCATAGCTGATCCATTTCTTCGTTCAACCTTCAACCAATCATCCAACACTTCCCATGAATGACCTTTCCCATCCCAACATCTTCAACGGCTAGATTACCCATGGTGGACGCGGTTCGCGGTGGCGCATCCGGTTGGCTTCTTCGCAGTCGAAGCTTTCCTTCACGGGATCCCAGCGCAGCTTCCTGCCGAGGCGCAAGCCGATGTTCATGGCCTGACAGATGGTCTGCGCGCGATGAGCCGCCTCCGGGTGACAGATGGTCGGGCGACGAGTGCGAATGGAATCGAGCAGGTTGCGGACGTGGCCACCGGCGTTGACCCAATTCGGATCGCCGGTCCCGCGCAGGTTCAGGATCGTCTTGGGCTCGGCGGTAACCTGGTCGGTGGCGTCGTCCACTTGAATCCAGCCTTCGTCGCCGATGTAGCGGATGTAGCGGTCGGCGGACTGCTTCCTTTGATAGATGACGCCAACGATGCCGTCCGCGTAGCGGCAACGGACCTCGCCGGTGACGGGCGTCTCGCTCATGAACTTGACCGGGTCAGGCCACGTGCATTGCCCCTCGAACTCCACCGGGCCGGTGTGGTCACGATTGAGCGCCCATTGCATCTGGTCGGTGTAGTGGCAACCCATGCCGATGATCGGTCCCTCGCCCAGGTCCCAGAAGTAATTCCAGTTCGTTCCCTCCACGCGCCTCGGCACATACGGCATCCACTGCACCGGGCCGAGCCACGTGTCGTAATCCCAGCCCTTGGGAACTGGCGCGGGCTTGTCGTGCGCGACGGTCGGACCGGTCCACACCTGCATCTCCACGGTGTGCACACGGCCGATCTTGCCCCGGCGGACCATTTCGACAGCGAACCGATACGACGCAGTCGAGCGACGCTGCGTGCCCGCCTGGTAGATTGTCCCGTGGCGGCGGCAGGCCTCAACGAGCGAGCGGCCCTCGCTGATGGTCATCGAAATCGGCTTCTCGCTGTATATGTCCTTGCCGGCGCGCGCCGCGTAGATCGAGGCCGTCGTATGCCAGCGGTCGCCGGTGGCAATGAACACGGCGTCAATATCCTTCTGCGCCAGCAATTCCTGGAAGTCCGAATACGTGCGGCAATCCTTGTTGCCGTAGTGTTTGTCGATCATCTCCTTGGCCGACGTTAGCCGGTCTTCGCGGCAATCGCTGACCGCGGCAAAGACAAGGTCCGTCTGCGCAAGAAAGCTCGGCATGACGTGGCGCGCACGGTAGCCGATGCCGATGTTGGCAAAGACGATGCGGTTGCTGGGCGCGGTGGCGCCATTCAGGCCGAGCGCGGACGCCGGCACGATCATCGGCGCTGCCAGGGCCGTCGCGGCTTGTTGGAGGAACTGACGGCGGGAGATGCGGGACGATTTCGGTTGCTTCATAAAGGCCTCATCATCGGGGTCGGCGACCTGACCGCCATAATCTTCGCGGAACCGCAGGTTGTAAAGAAGTTCGTGACGGATGGATTTCGCTCAACGGATGTTCTCGTCAGCTCGCTTCTTCAACAACATCCCGGCTGATGGGAGGCAGTGGGTTGAGGGGGCACGGTGGCGTTTGCCAGAGCGCACTGGTCAGACGTTGCGAGACTCATCGGGAAACGTCACATAGGGATCAAGCTTGCCTCTCAATTCATCAAGGAGTTCCGGCTGCATGAATTCGTAGTCGTCAGGAATATGGAGTGTGATGACCCGCTTGCCTTGAAGGGCTTCCGGGAACTTCCGGCGGATGCGGCTCAAGTGGGACTTCTCCATGACGAAGATGATGTCCGCCCAGCCAATGTGTCCTTCCGTGATGACAATGCGTGCGTCGGGTTGGGTGCCGACAGAGCGGACCTGATATCCGTGGACTCCCTCGAACAGTTTCTCGGCAGTGAGGCTGCGAAGCCTATTCCGACTGCATACAAACAGCAGCTTCTGGATTGAAGGGGCATCGTTCATCAGGACGCGGGAGCGACGCCATCTTCAACGTTGAGCAGGGGCAGCATCCAACGGCGACCGTGGCACCCATCCTGTGCCTCGGCACGCAGGGCAAGGGGCTTTTCCATTCCCCCGGCAGTTCTTGCAGGGGACGTGTGTGGTTCCGTTACATGTCTCGCACGGCCCGGTATTGACGGGCTCGCCATTCTGCATCACAACGACTTCTCCCACGTGTCCCTGACTCCATGCCTTGTATGCGCCACGACCATAATCGAACTTCTGCCAAAGCTCTTTGGGGTCATGGCCAGCAACATCCATGTGTTGCCATTTGCCGCGTGATAATTTAAGACACGGGCCGGGGCAATCCATCTGACCCTCTTTGCACCAGCGGCATTTAAGTCCCCCCGTCCCCCTGCAAGTGACGCATGGC
>JBAZIR010000273.1:0-8428 GCA_041651735.1 Verrucomicrobiia bacterium
CGCAGACGCCACTCATGGCGTTGAGCGCCCCCTGCTGGCGCGGCATCTCTCAATCCTGTCACGGTCAGCCCGGCCCGCGCGACGGGTTCGTCGCAGATGCCACACGTTCCACCCCACCGCCGCGAGTGCCAAAGCCGCGTTCACCGGCCAACAAGAGGGTCGATACCGGTCTTTCCAAGGCTCGGTTTGCGAGTCCCATCGCAGCCGGGGATGACATGCTTGCATCAACACTGTTTTCACCGCGCTGAACGTGGCACGCCAACCGCCAAGTTTGACGCGGAACCGAATGTCATTGCGCATCTGGAGGTAGCTGCGCCGCCAGCCAAGACGGAAGGTGGACGCTTCGCTCAGATGCCATACCGGCAGGTTGAGTTCCGCAGCGCGCCACCCCCCTTGCAGCGCCCGGTATTCAAAATCTGTTTCATCAACGTAGAACTGATAGTCCTCGTCAAAGAAACCAATGGTCTCGAACAAAGCGGTGTTACAGAACAACGAGCACCCCATTACGTCTTTCACTTCACGCCATTCGACACCCCCAAGTCCGGCGCACGCCTCTTCGAACGCCCGACGGTTGAGGTCGAGGTTGAACACGCGGAAGCCAATAATCCCATACTCCGGTTGCAGGGTTGCCAGTTTGACGGCTTCCGTGATCCACGCAGGGTGCGGCTCAATGTCGTTGTTGGCAAAGAGCACGTAACGGTGCCCTTTCTCTATCGCGTAACGCGCGCCGACGTTGTTGCCGCCAGACCAGCCGCGATTCTCCTTCTGAGCCAGTACCATCACCCGGGGCCAGTTTGCCTGCAACCACGCCACGGAATCGTCGGTCGAAGCGTTGTCCACCACCACCAACTCCAACGGCTGGTAATGGGTGCGGGCGATCGAAGGCAGGAACCGTTCCAACAGTTGCCGACCGTTGTAGTTTAGAACAACGAGACAGACTGAAGGTGAAGCCTGGCTATCTGGCATCGTCATCACGCACGTTCCAACCACGAGTTCACGATTTCAGAAAAGATCGTGTCGAGATTCCTGGTGATGTCCCAACCGGGATAATGCTGGCGCATCTTCGACAAGTCGCTGATATAGCAAATGTGGTCGCCCTCGCGCGCCTTGTCCACGTATTCCCATTTCATCGGCTTGCCGCTGAGCTTCTCGACGCGGGCAAACGCCTCCAGGATCGAGCATGAGTTGCCCCGGCCACCACCGATGTTATAGACCTCGGCGCAGCGGGGGGCGGCGATGAACCGCTCCGCAAAACACGCCACGTCGTGAGAGTGGATATTGTCGCGCACCTGTTTGCCCTTGTAGCCGAACACACGATAGGCGCCACCGGTGACGTTGACCTTCACGAGATAGCTCAGGAAGCCATGCAGCTCAACGCCGGAGTGCGATGGTCCCGTCAGACAGCCGCCGCGCAGACAGCAGGTCGGCATGTTGAAGTAGCGGCCGTATTCCTGCACCAGGATGTCACCCGCCACTTTCGACGCGCCAAAGAGCGAGTGCTTGGACTGGTCAATCGTGAAGTCCTCCGCGATGCCATCGGCGTATCGGGGATCGTCGTAGTCCCACCGCGTCGGCAGTTCCTTCAACTGGATGCGGTTCGGCGCGTCGCCATAGACCTTGTTCGTGGACATGTGCACCAGCGGCGCCTCCGGACAAATGTGGCGCAACGCCTCCAGCAGGTTCAACGTGCCGTTGGCGTTCACGTCGAAGTCGTCGAACACACGCGACGCCGCCAGGTCGTGGCTCGGTTGCGCTGCCGTGTGGATGACCGCGTCCGGCTTCAGCTCCCCAACCAGCGCCCGCACCGCATCGCGCTGGCGCATGTCGAGTTCGTGGTGTTTGAAGCGCGGGAACGCTTCGATCAGCCGTTGCTGATTCCAGCGCGTATCGCCCTGCGGGCCAAAGAAACTCGCGCGCATGTTGTTGTCCACACCGTGGACTTCCCAGCCCAACTCATGGAAATGCCGGACCATTTCCGAGCCGATCAACCCGTTCGAACCTGTCACCAGCAGTTTCTTCATAAAGCTCTCCATGTTTTTGCCAGGCCAGGACGCGGCTCAGAATCCCAGCGACTTCTTCAACCGCCACCAGCGCTCGCAAAGTTTCATGAGCTTCCGCCCCTTGAGGTATTCCAGCTCCCGTTTGGCGTCACGCAGTTCTGCAATGTATCGAAAAACAAATGCGAGGTTCGCCTCGTACAAGGCGCGGTGGTTGCGATAGAGCTGAGCGAAACATTCAATCTGCCGATTCCGGGTTGTCTGATGGTCTCTCGATCCCGTGCGCCGCCGGTAATAGTAGAACACTTCGGGGATGCGATAAACCGAACGTCCCAGCTCGATGATGGAAAGCCAGAAATCATGGTCTTCATGATTATAAAGCATGTTGGGGTTATAGCCCTTCGTCTGCTTGTAATCGGCTATTCGGAAAAAGGAAGGCTCGACGATCATGTTCTCCAACAACACCAGCGGGAAGGAGTATTCCGGCAGATTCCACTTCCCGCTCACCTCCCCGAAGAACTCCGCCTCGCAACACACAATGCCCACCTCGGGCCGCTGGTCGAGCACCGCCACCGCTTTCTCCATGTAACGGCTGCCGATCTTGTCGTCCGCATCCAGCGGCAGGATATACTCACCACGAGCCTGCTGGATGCCCGTGTTCCTGGCCGCCGACGGGCCTTGGTTGGCGGTGCGAGTAATCCGCGTCTTGGGCCGCTCGAAGGAGTCTAAAACCTGCCGGGTGGTGTCGTCGGTCGAGCCGTCGTCCACCACGATGATTTCAAAATCCTGATACGTCTGCGCCAGCACCGAATCCACCGCCTCGCCCAGATATTGCCCCAGATTGAAGCAAGGGATGACGACAGAGACCAGCGGATCTTTCTCATTCATGGCAACAGTTTCTCATTCGTAGGAATTGGCCTCGTCCAGCACATGGCTGCCGATCCGAGCGAAGGCCAGTTCGCAAAGCCAGAGGACGTTGTCCTTCGGACTTCGATTCAAGTCCGTGATGTCTATCACCCGATAACCGGCATCGGCCATTCGCGCGATCACCTTTGTCATTGTGTTGTCGAAGTTATTCGCGCAGACCCCCGCCTCCACAAACACGATGTCGGTCTTGCCAAGCAGATCGCTCGCGCCGGCCAGAACCTTCAAGTCGAAGCCCTCGGCGTCAATCTTGACCATCTCCGGCAGCGGCGCGCCGCTGCTGGCGACAATTTCGTTAAGCGTCCTCACGGGCCGGATCACCTGCGGGTAGCCAGATGCGTCCGCCTCCTCGCGACTGAGCGCAAAGCTGCTGCTGTCGTCGCGATGGCTGATGGTGAACGGAAACTGGCCAGCGGCATCGCCCACCCCTGCACTGATCCACTCGATCTTGTAGCCTGCCGCGATCAAATCCTGCACGCAGGCTTTTAGGTCTTCCTGCGGCTCGACCAGCGTGTAGCGCGCTTCGGGAAAGAACTTCACCGCCCGCCGTGTCCAGCCGCCGCGATGGGCACCCACGTCGATGACATGCTTCGGCGCGAAACCCAATCCCTTCAGTGCCGAAAAGCAGCCGTCCAAAATAGACTTCGTGGCCTCGAGACGAATGAGCCGGTAGCCCACCTTTCCCAGGACTGATTGAATCAACCTTCTCATAATCTTCAACCTTTCAAAACCGCATAGACCGTTGCGCGCCCTGCCTGAAATCACTATTGCCTGCCGTCATACTTGACCTTTGCTTTCGTCACCACGGGTGACGGCGGTCTTGGCATGGATGTCATCGGCCACCACTCAAAAAACACGTGAATGGGAATTTCAAGTTCTCCCCAGCCATTGTTTCAGTTTCTTGGTTCGGGTTTCGCCAATCAACGACCTGAGCGCAACTCCCAGCGCGCCGGCACGAAACGCGTAACGCGGCGAAATCACGACTGCCAGCAACAACCATCCCCAACATCGCAGATTTCTGCCTGCCACCTCCGCGTCCCAAGCAGCCGAGAAACACGAAGATCCCAATCGCTTTGTCAGGTGATAGCTTTCCTCCATCCAAAGCTGCCAAAAATGCTTGTGCCACGGCGAACCCCTGTAGAATCGGCCGACGACTGACGCTTCCGCCTCATACGCGCTGTAACCCTGGCCGCCCATTGAGGCAGGATGCACGCAAGTCTCTGTAAACAAATGCGGCACGTAGTGGAAAGAATACTTCTGAATGATACGCAACCAGAAGTCGTAGTCGTTGGTGCGCACAAGCCCCTCAGTAAATCCCCCAAACTCGTCAATCAGTTTTCGCCGAAAGAAAATCGCAGGCGTAGGCGGCATAAAGCAAGGCACCCAATATCGCAACATCCGACCGAGCGTGATTTGCCCCGTGGGGACGAATTTCAGAACACGGCGGTCAGCGTCTAACGGGCAAAAATCCCCGTTAATTACGGAACAATCAGGGCGCGCTCTCAATTCCGAAGCCGCCACACCCAATGCGCCCGGCGTATAGACGTCATCCGAACCGAGCCAAGCCAGTAACTCACCAGTGGCTTTGCGAAAACCTTTGTTCGAAGCATCCGCGGCACCGGAGTCCCGCTCACTGATCCAGTGTGCGAGCCACTTCTCATACTTGCGAATGATCGCGACGCTGCCGTCGGTGGAACCGCCGTCAATCACGATGTATTCGAGGTTCGGATAACCCTGCAGCAATACCGACCGAATGGTTATCTCCAGAAACTTCTCGAAGTTGTAGTTGGGCGTGACAATGCTGAACTTCGGCCACGGCCGGCCGTCGGGCATCGTGTCGGGCAGCGGTGGCGTTTCCTCCGTCCACGGCCAGCCAACCTTTCCAGAAGGGGGCGGCGGCAGTTCTGTTAAGCTTGGGCATCGCATAGGTGAAAGAGAATCATTCCGACTTCATCAAACGGACACAGCCGTCAAGCGTTGTGGCGGCTTCCAGGCAGATGAACCGTTGACCAAACCGCTATTGGAAGCATCCGGCACCAATCCATTCATGGAATGATCGAGAATCCTTAGCGTCACCGCGTCCATGCTAAACACGTTCTTCAACATGAGATGCCCAATGTCCGCTCCGAAATGAAGTTTGTAGAAGCCGGGCCGCAGGAAATTCTCAAGCGTCACCTCGATGAGATATCGACCTGGCTCGAAACTCCACAGTGATTGCGACCGATCGTCGTCCTGATGAACATGAAACACGTGCGTCCCATCCATCGCCCGGATGCCCGTCCCAAACGCGACCTGCTCAAGACGCTCAAGAACTTCAAATTCAATGGCA
The DNA here is from genome assembly GCA_041651735.1 of Verrucomicrobiia bacterium. Lineage (GTDB taxonomy): Bacteria > Verrucomicrobiota > Verrucomicrobiia > CAIQCK01 > CAIQCK01 > CAIQCK01. Next base: position 5,251 of record JBAZIR010000273.1, read on the forward strand.
ACTTGAATAGGTTGCTTCCAAAACACCGAGAAATCATTGCCCGCCGGGTTTCGCAGCTTGATCTGATGGACGCGGAGCTGTTTCACGCCGCCGATATGGTCCTTCTCCGAAATCTGTTTTTCCGCGCTGTCGGTCTGATTGGCATCCAGATACCCGGCGACCACTGACTCCACCGCGCCGCTGGCTTTGATGCGACCTGATTCAAGCAGCACAGCCTTCGTGCACAGCGCTTTGACGGTGCTCATGCTATGGCTGACCACCAACACGGTCCGGCCTTCCCGGGCAACGCTCTCCATTTTGCCAATGCACTTTTTCTGGAACTCGATATCACCTACGGCCAGAACCTCATCCACCAGTAAAATCTCCGGCTGCAAGTGGGCCGCCACTGCAAACGCCAGCCGCACATACATGCCGCTGGAATAGTGCTTCACGGGCGTGTCCATGAACTTCTCGACTTCGGCGAAGGCGACGATCTCATCGAACTTGCCGGCAATCTCGGCGCGCTTCATGCCGAGGATGGAGCCATTGAGGTAGATGTTCTCGCGCCCCGTCAGTTCTGGATGGAAGCCGGTGCCAACCTCCAGCAGACTGCTGCAACGGCCGTGGATTTCCGCGAACCCTTCCGTCGGGTCCGTGATGCGCGAGAGGATCTTCAGCAGCGTGCTCTTGCCGGCGCCGTTGCGGCCGATGATGCCGATGACTTCACCCTGGTTCACCTCGAAGCTGACATCCTTCAGCGCCCAGATGGTGTCTTCCGTGACCAATGGCCGACGGTCGCCGCGCCGGAACGCCGACGCAATGAGGTCGCGCAACGTGTCATGCCTCTTCCGCAAGTGGCCGATGCGGTAACGCTTGCCGAGGTTTTCGACGCGGATGGCAATGGAGGAGGACATGGCTGGAAGACCAAAGACCGAAGACAGAGGACGGAAGACGGTTCGCTACCTGCTCGCGCCGCCCCTCCTTTCCAAAGCGTTTCTCATGGCTTGGATTTTCACGAAAAGAGTCTGAGCGCAGTCGTTTGCAGCCTGTGTGTTGGCTGGCAAGAGGAACGTTCGGCGAACGGCAATCTGACGACAGGCCACCGTTTGATAAATTTCCAGTTTCTCGAACTTGTAAGTCATCTCTTCTCCCGTCGTCGGTCTCCGGTCCTTCGTCATTCCTCACACCACATCCGCGAAGGTCCGTTCCATCTTCCTGAACACAAGAATGCCGGTGGTCAACAGGATGACCACCATCACGATGGATACCAGCATCATCCATCCGGGCCCCTCGCCTGTGCCAAATAACGCCCAGCGAAATCCTTCCACGACGCCCACCATCGGATTCAGGCCGTAGAGCAGCCGCCAGCGATCGGGGATCATGCTGGCCGGGTAAACCACCGGCGTAGCAAACATCCAGAACTGGGCCATAAACGGAATCAGGTAGTTCACGTCGCGGTAGCGCACGTTCAACGCCGACAGCCAGAAACTAACGCCCAAGGCCGTTGCGATGGCCACCAGCAGGAAGAACGGCAGCCATATCACCGCCGCCGTCGGCACCAAACCGTAAAAGAACATCAGGCCGATCAGGAACACGAAGACGACCAGGAAGTCTAGCAACCCGCCCATGACGCTGGCCACAGGCATGATCAGCCGCGGAAAATAAACCTTGGAAATCAGTTGAGCGCTGTTGACCAAGCTGACACCGCCGCGCGTCAACGCACCGCTGAAAAAATTCCACGGCACCAATCCAGCCAGCGCAAAAACCGCATAGGGCAGCTTCTCGGAAGGCATGCCAGCCAGCTTTCCGAAAATGAGAGTGAAGACAGCGGTCATCAACAGCGGCTGCAACACCACCCATATCACGCCCAAGGCCGTTTGCTTGTAGCGCACCTTGATATCACGTTCCACGAACGTCCAGAAGAGCTCGCGGTAATCCCAAAGATCCGCCAGAAACTGCCGGAGTCGTTCGTGCCGATCGGCGGAAATCCTGATGATAGTCTTCACAGATGCCATGTCAGTCAGCCGTATAAGAGGTCAGCAGGAAGATGTGCATCGCCGGTGCATACGCCTTCTGGTAAACGATCAAGTCTGTTGCAGAGTTAATCTGCATATTTCAACCTCGCCGATCTGACTTCTGGTCTCTGATCTCTGACCTCTGACTTCTGTCCTCCAACTCCGGGCAAGCTGCCGCCCTTCAGGTGCATCCCGTAAACTTCCGGGACTCCCGGCTCCGTCGTCCTTCGTCCATCCGAAGGTCATGATTCGTTTCTTGGAAGCAGCCGCGCACTGGACCGCCTCACACCGCGATTCCGTGCCTACAACAAATGATCCAGCAAGGGGTTGTTCAGAAGCCCATTGATCTTTGAGTGAAACTTCCGCGCCCGCTGCAACCGTTCGGTCACCACCCTGGTTTCCTCGCGCTCGGGTTGCGTTGATTTCTTCAAGGCGTTCGCCAGCGTCGTCTCGACGTTTTCAAGGCGCACGGCCGCCGTGTCCATTTTCTTGCGCAACGTCGTCAGGACTCCCTGCCGCAGCATTGCTTTGAAATCGGTTTCCGCTTCGTAGAAATCCCGCCGGTCGCTCTTGACCCAGACATGTTTGACCGCGGACCAGTTCTCCAGTTGCCGGACGGTAGTGCTGACACTGGCCTTGCTGACGCCCAATTCCTCGGCAATTTCATCCAGACACAGCGGTCTGGGACTGAGGTAGAGCAAGGCGAAAACCTGGCCTATTACCTGGCCCAAGCCAAAGGATTGTGTGGTATGCCCGCCCGATTCGATGAACCGGAGGCAGGCAGCAGCCAGTTCCGGCGATTTGACGAACTCTGCCAAAGCTTTCATATCGTTCAGTTCAAACTGAACGTAGTTAACAACCAAAAAGACGCCGTTGCAAGCGATATTTTCCCACTAACAGGCCCATAAACCGAAAATCCGCTGGCGAGGGTATTCGCGCCAAGGTCAACTCCGGTTGCCGGTTCAAGGGGGTGTCGTCCGCCCACTGGCCCACAAGATCGCCATGGTCGTTGCCACCCAAGCGGCACAGGCAAGCAACAACGGCCAGTCGCTCCATACCAGCCGCGCCGGTTGGTCAGCTCCCCGTCCCTTGTAGAGCAACCGCAGATAGCGCCACACGCCTGCTGCGACCAGTGCGATGGTGTAAAGCATCGCCGACGGATGCTTGTGGCTCGTGATGAAGAT
>JBAZIR010000274.1:0-8392 GCA_041651735.1 Verrucomicrobiia bacterium
CCTCGACGCGTTTCTGGGCGACTCATCGCCGTCGCATCTGTTCACGCGGGAAGCCTTCACTGCGATGCGGCGGCTGCTCCGGGCCGACGGCACGCTGGTGATCAACATGTTTGGCGGCACCGGCGGTGAGAGCGAGTTCTTCACCGCTTCGATGGTTCGGACGTTGGGTGTGGTCTTCAAGAGCGTGCGCATCCACCAAGCCGGCAACGGCAACACCTTCCTGGTGGCGTCAAACCAGCCGGCGCTGGAGTTGCGGCAGAAGCCCGATATGGAGCGCGTCCATCCGATCGCGCGCCGGTTGGTGACGCAGGCTTTCAGCAGCCTCGTCGCCGTGAACCTCGACAGTGGCGTCGTGTTGACCGACGACTACAACCCGGTGGAGTTCTTCGACGCCAGAAACCGCGAGTTGCTGCGGCGTCATCTGGCCTTGCAGATGAAGGACGATTAGCCGGCTCAGGGCCGCACGGTCACTTCGCTCACGCGCCACGGATCCTTGGTGGGAGCCTGCGGAGCCGGCCGCAGCCGCAGATAGCGCGCCTGATGTTGGGCCGCGGTCGCATCCATCAACTGCCATTGTTTGCCGTCCGCAGACAGCTCGATGGTCAGACCGGACGGTGAGGTGACCGCCTCGACGGATTTGAAATTCTGCGTCGCGCCCATATCAAGCTGCCACCAAAGGTCGGGCGAAACCGGAGTGCTGGATTCCCATCGCGAGTAGACACAGCCATCGTAGGCATCGTCGGGATGGGCGATTGAGTTGGTGTCCGAACCGATGGCCGTCCACGAAAGCGTCGGCAAACCCTGGCGCTGGAACGGCAACGCTCGATGCTCGACGATGGGTGGGCGCGGCGTCACGGTGACCAGCTTGTCCCGCCACGCGGCGAGGTCCAACACGGCGTCTTGTTTGGCGGTCCATGCCGCCGGCAGATCCACCGCCGCGGCGTTGGGATCGCCGGCGACGCGGCGGAACACCATCGGCTCGCCGAACTGCCGCAACACCTTGATTCGGAAAATGTTCTTCGCCGGCGCGTAATCGAGCCAGAACCAGGCGCGCGGAAAGAATATCGGCATGTGCAGTTCGCCGAGCGTTGTCGTCGTGCGCGGCGACAGCCACAGCGTCTGTCCCGGCACGTCCACAGTCGCGCCGCTGAACTGATGGAACCACCACCAACCGGCCATGGCGCTCATATAGCTGCCGCCCGGTTGCGGGGAGTCGGTCTGCGTCGGCATCAGGTTCAGGTAAATACCCCAGGGGATTTTCGACCGCCGCCAGACCGCGTCGTAGGTCCGCCACACCACTTCCAACGCGTCGTCGGCGTAGCCCTCGGCCATCGCCATGCCGGCGAAATACGTCCACTGATACGTCAGCCAGCAACGGTCATTGTGCGCGCTTCCGTCGGGCATGAACTCATCCGCAAACGCCCCCGGACTGCGCTGGCCATTGACCTTGAAAAGGCTCTCCAAGCTCGCCCGTGCTTCCGCCTCCGAAACCACGCGCGGCAGGCCAGCCATGCGCATCATCCAGTCGCCCGCCAGTTGCGCGGTGAAGATCGTTGGCACGACCATGTTACGTTCGGGCAGATAGCACTTCGCAAAGAACTGGCCCGTCCAGAGCCTCTGCCGCATCGTGGCCAATACGCGACTGAGCCGTTGCCGTCCAAGCTCGTATATCGCGCTGTCGTTTTGCACCGCCGCCAGTTCCGTCGCGCCCTGCAACGCCGCCGCATACACGCTGGCCGTGAACACAAACGCGCCGGCATATTGGATGCCTGCGTCGAACGTTGTGCCGCCTTCCGGGATGCCGTCGCCGTCGCGGTCGGCGGTCACGAGCCAGTCGAGCGCTCGTTTCACGCCGGGCCACGCCGCATCCAGAAACGCCCGGTCGCCGGTCCAGCGATAGTGTTTGAGCACCTGCCAGATGTAAGCCGCCGACAGGTCCGGCCACTGGGTGATACCGTAGTGCACGCGCGGATCACCGATGACTTGGTAGATGTTGCCACAGAAGTGCGTGATCTCGCCGCTGGGCTGTTGACAACGGCCGAACATCTCCAATTCGCCGCGCGCCAGTTCCGGGAAGAACGTGCCGGGGAACACGTGCGCCACGGTCCGCTGGTCAAGCGTGCCCAACGCGCCCTCCATCCACGACGGATCCTCATGTACCGTGAACTCGCCGTCGCGTGTCAGCACCGTGTTGGCAGTCATCGGGTGTGTTCCGCCCTGGATCAGCCGCTTCATCCATTCCGGGAAATTGGACTTGTCAACCACTTCGCCCAACTCGGCGCTGGCGCTCTCCAAGCGCTGGCGCTGGCCGAATGCGTAAGTCGCCAACGCTGCCGGATCCTTGAACTCCCGCAGATAAAAATGGCCGTGGTCCTTGCCGTCCATGGTGACGTGGCGCGGCATCCACCACACGAAGGCGAAGAGGACTTTCTGTTTGCCACCCGCGGGCACTGTGACGCGCCGGCAGATCGCGCCGGCGGTTGCCAATGGTTCCGGATTGGCGACGCCGAGTTCGCCGCGCGCTGTGAAGCCCTCTGTCAACTCGCGTCCCTCGCCCGCCGCGTCCCATCCGCAAGCAGTGGTCGGGCCGTCGCTGAGCAACCAGTATTCGCCGCTGGAATTGAGCTTCATCCCCTCGAACTGTTTGGTGGAGAACAGGCGTAACCCGGTCAACGGCGTGTCCTTCACTGCCGCCGGTCCGACGCGGTTGCCTTCCTGCTCGCGCCACTGGCGGTGGTCGCCTTGGACCTGATAGCCGCCGCAACCGATGAGATGCTCCAATGAGAACAGCAGCGATGCCTCCACGGGCGCCGCCTGGGTGTTGTTCAGAGTGAACTCGAAGAACGCCACGGGCAGGCTCGAATCCTTCGCGTTATGTGGCACCAATGCCGACCACGCGCGCAATGACACGCCCACCGGCAGCGCCGCATCTTCAAACGTGGCATCCACGAACGGGAGATGTCCGCGGTAGGCGATATGCGCCACCTGCTCTACGCCCGGCAGTTCCTGCTCCCGAAACCCGAATCGCAGCCAGCGCGTCACCGGTTTTGGATTGGCGGCGCGAATCGCAAAGAACGTCGCGCGCGAGGGTTTCCACGGATGGTTCCACAGCGGTTCGTCCCAGTTGTGATTGATGCTGAACCGCGAAAACCAGCCGCTGGGCAACACCTCGAACTTGCCGCAGCCCATCGCGCCGAGCGGCACGCCGTTCTGCCATTGGCCGTTGTGGATGATGCCGGTGGCGTCGTCGAGTCCCTGGTTCACCTGGGCACTCGCTGGACACGCCAGCCAAGCCAGACACGCCGCAACCGCAAGTCGATGAATAATGCGATGCATGATGAATCCAAATCTGTGAGTCAGCCTGCAACTTATCGGGCACACCTCAGCTCGGGCCATTGGAGCCACAGCCGATGTTCAACAGGATTCCCGATCATTTTCATATCATGAGCCGACAGGCGAAAATTATAGAAGAAAGCCCGCGCGCTTGCCACCACGGAAAACAGTGCGGCGTGGATGAACTTTGCCCACACCGCTGACGGCACGACTCGTTTTGGCCCTTGTGACAAATAAGGACTACAGTAACTGCGAAAACACTGGCTTGGCGCGACGTCCACAGACGCACAAAAACAGCGCGAGAGCATCTTGAGGATGTCGTTGACTTGCGTCAATGCCAGCGCCGCTCGAGAAGATGAGGTTACTGTCATGAATTATAAAGGCCTCTGGTTGACATTGGCGGTGGTGATTGTCGGGTCGTTTGGAGTGCTGGGTTACTTTGGGTACGAAATCTACCAGCAAGCGCCTCCGGTTCCCGAATGCGTCGTGACAACGGACGACAAGGTATTGTTCACGGGGCAGGAGATCAAGGACGGCCAGAACGTCTGGCAATCCATCGGTGGCCAGGAGGTCGGCACGGTGTGGGGCCACGGCGCCTACGTCGCGCCGGACTGGTCGGCGGACCGGCTGCATCGCGAGGCTGTGTGGATGCTCGACCGCTGGGCCACGATGGAGCACGGCAGGGCATTTGACGCGCTGGATGCCGAGAGGCAGTCGGCGTTGCAAGGGCGGTTGAAGAAGGAAATCCGCGCGAACACCTACGATGTGGCCACAGGCAGGCTCGTCGTCTCGCCTTTGCGCGCGGAAGCCATCACGGCGGTGAGCGCGCACTATGCGGCGCTGTTCGGCCACGATCCGGCGCTGGCGAAGTTGCGCGACGCCTACGCCATTCCGGCGGACTCGATCAAGAATCCGCAGCGGCAGAAGGCGTTGAACGCGTTCTTCTTCTGGGCCGCGTGGGCGTGCGCGACGGACCGGCCGGGGCAGAGTGTGACCTACACGCAGAACTGGCCCGCGGAACGGCTGATTGACAATCATCCAACGGGCGCGGCGGTGGTGTGGTCGGTGGTGAGTTTCGTGTTGCTGCTGGCGGGCGTGGGCGCGCTCGCGTGGTATTTCGCCATCGTGAACCGCAAGTCAGCAGAGGGGGAGCCGGTGCGGGTGCCCGAACAAGACCCGCTGCGCGCGCTGGTGGCGACGCCTTCCATGAAAGCAACGCTGAAATACTTCTGGGTCGTGGCGGCGCTGATTGTCGTGCAGGTCGGGCTGGGCGCGGTGACGGCGCACTACGGTGTTGAAGGCGGCGGCTTCTACGACATTCCGCTGGCGCAATGGCTGCCCTACTCGGTCGCACGGACATGGCACGTGCAGCTCGGCATCTTCTGGATTGCGACCGCATGGCTGGCGACGGGGTTGTTCGTCGCGCCGGCGGTGTCGGGGCGCGAGCCGCGTTTCCAGTCGCTCGGCGTCAATTTTCTTTTCGTGTGCCTGCTGGTCATCGTCGGCGGCTCGCTGACGGGGCAATGGTTTGGCGTGCAACAAAAACTCGGCTTGACGGCGAACTTTTGGTTCGGCCATCAAGGCTTGGAATACGTTGACCTTGGGCGGTTCTGGCAGATTTTTCTCTTCGTCGGTTTGTTTGTGTGGCTGTTCCTGATGGGCCGCGCGCTATGGCCGGCATTGCGGCAGCCGGGCGAGAACCGGCATCTGCTGGCGCTGTTCGTCATCGCGTCGGCGGCGATTGCATTGTTCTACGGCGCCGGCTTGATGTGGCACCGCCAAACCAACCTCGCCATGATCGAATACTGGCGATGGTGGGTCGTGCATTTGTGGGTGGAAGGATTCTTCGAGGTGTTCGCGACGGTGGTCATCGCCTTCTTGTTTACGCGGATGGGGCTGCTGCGGATTGCGACCGCCACGAGCGCGGTGCTGTTCTCGACGATCATCTTCCTGACCGGCGGCATCATCGGCACGTTCCATCATCTTTACTTTACCGGCACACCGGTGGCGGTGCTGGCGCTGGGCGCGACCTTCAGCGCGCTGGAGGTGGTGCCGCTGGTGCTCATCGGGTTTGAAGGCTACGAGAACCTGACGCTGACGCGCGCGAAGCCGTGGGTGAGCGCGTATAAGTGGCCGATCTATTTCTTCGTGTCGGTGGCGTTCTGGAACCTCGTCGGCGCGGGCCTGTTCGGATTTCTCATCAACCCGCCGATAGCGCTTTATTACATGCAGGGGTTGAACACAACGCCAGTGCACGGCCACACGGCGCTGTTCGGCGTTTATGGCATGCTCGGCATTGGGCTGATGCTCTTCTGCCTGCGAGGGCTGACCCCTCACCGCGTCTGGAAGACGGGCGCGCTGAGCTTCACGTTCTGGAGCATGAACATCGGCCTGATCCTGATGGTGCTGCTGAGCTTGCTGCCGCTCGGCCTGATGCAAACGTGGGCCAGCGTCGAACACGGAATGTGGTATGCCCGCTCCGCGGACTTCATGCAGACACCGTTGTTGAACGACCTCCGCTGGGCGCGCGTCATCGGCGACACTGTTTTCGCCGCGGGCACTGTCACGCTCGGCTGGTTCGTGCTCGGCCTGAAGACCGGCTGGTCTCTCAAGCCCGGGAAGCTGTCCGGCGAATAGGCCATCGTCCACAGAGCCACCACGGAAACCGGGGACACGGCGGGCGACGGCGATTCTTCTCCGCTCAGGCGCGGATCATTGTCAGCATCATTTTGAAACGGACGGGAGCTTTCAGAGCGTGAGGCTCGTTCGCCGGCATGATGATGAACTCGCCGGCTTTGACGCGATGGACCTTGCCGGAGATGGTGATGTCCGCCTCGCCTTCGAGCACGTTGATGAGCGCATCAAATGGCGCGGTGTGCTCGCTAAGGCCCTCGCCCGCGTCGAAAGCGAACAACGTCACCGTCCCGACGCTCTTCTTGACGATCTGCCGGCTCACGACTGAGCCCGTTTGGTAATCCACCGTGCCCAGCGTGTTCAGCGCCTGGGCCTTGAACTTGGCGGTTTCATCTGCGTTGTGATTGCATTCCATGATTGCGTCTCCTGTGTGGGTCACTGTTTGCGTTCTGAAGCTGGCGGTTTCGCGGCGTACGCGGCGCGTTCCACGTAGCCGATGAACTCGACATACGCCTCGACGTATTCGCGGCCAGCCTCGGCGTTGCTGTCGGCGTTCTCTTTGGCGGCATGTGCGCGTTCAAACCGTTTCCGTATGCCGTCGGCAATGCCATCGGCAAGGGCTTTGGCCAAGGGCTGCACATCGCCGCTGATCAAAGCCGCGTCGGCCTTGGCGACGGCGGCCTCGACTTCGGTGCCCGACGGTTTCTGTTCCGGGCAGGTCGCGCCCGAGCCGGCGCGGTGAATCCTCACCAGCGTGTTGAGGAAATAGTTGTCGGCGAGTTCCTTCGCCTCCGGACCGAGTTTTCTCACGGCCAGCGTTTTCCGAAACGCCTCGCGAATCCCGGCCTCGCGGTCTTTCTTGACCCACTTGAGCGTTGGTGTCACGTCGCCCTTTTCCAGTGCGGTTTTTGCGGCGGTCACAACCGGCCCGTCCGCGATGTCGCCGGAGCTGTGCGCGGCTGGCAACCCGAGCAGGCAAACACCCGCGCTGACAGCCACGGCGGCGACTCCAAATCGGCTCAGCTTCGTTATCATCGTCAGGTCCTCAATCGGGTTCTTCGTTCAACCCACCCTAAACCATACCCGGAGAAGGCGGGTTGATGAAGATCAACAATCGAATGTCTTGTTTCGTCACGGGTTCCCGACCCATGTCATCCGCTCAAATTCGGGCGGACGGCCCGAAAAAGCGAGGGGCTTTTTGTTTGACCATTGGGAGATTGCCGTCGAAGTTAGCGCCACCATGGGAGAAAAAGCGATCCGTATTCTGCTCGTCGAGGACAACTCGGACGACGCGCTGTTGCTGCGACGCATGCTGAAAGAAGGACCGTCCGATCAGTTTGAACTGGTTCACGTTGACCGGCTCGACGCGGCGTTGAAACGGCTCAGCGAGCCGGTGTTCGATGTGGTGTTGCTGGACCTTTCCCTGCCGGACAGCCGCGGGCTGGAAACTTTCCGCAGACTCCAAGACCAGACGACGGCAGTGCCCGTCGTCGTGCTGACGGGACTGGACGATGAGACCACGGCCATCACGGCGGCCAAGGAAGGCGCCCAGGATTATGTGGTCAAGGGACAGTTCAACCGCGGCCTGCTCGTGCGCGCGATGCGATACGCCATCGAGCGGAAGCGGGCGGAGATGGAACTGGCCAACTACGCCCGACAACTGCGCCAGAAGAACCAACAGATGCAGTCCGACCTCGATCTGGCGCGCGAGGTCCAGTTGGCGCTGCTGCCGCAGCAGTTTCCGACCTTCCCGCATGGCGTTGCGCCGAAGGATTCGGCGCTGACGTTTTGCGGGCGTTACGAACCGGCCGCGACGCTCGGAGGTGATTACTACGACGTGTTCCCGTTGTCGAACTCCGCCGCAGGCGTCTTGATTTGCGATGTGATGGGCCACGGTGTGCGGGCAGGGTTGCTCACGGCCATGATCCGCGCGCTGATGGAAGAACTTACCGCTCCCGCCACCGGCGTCGCCGCTGATCCCGGCCGGTTGCTCACGCAAATCAACCGCGGGCTGACCGTCATCTTGAAACAGGCGGGCACGACCCTGTTTGTCACGGCCTTCTATCTGGTGGCCGACGTGGCGCGAGGCCAGCTACGCTACGCCAACGCCGGCCATCCCAGCCCGCTGCACGTGCGGCGGGATCTGAAGACCGTCGAACTGCTGGGCGAGGACAACGAGTCGGGTCCCGCACTGGGGTTGCTGGAAAACGCCGTGTTCAAGACTTTCGAGCAACCGATGTCCGCCGGTGACCTGGCGATGTTGTTCACGGACGGCCTGTTTGAAGCGGAGGGGTCCAGCGGCGAGATTTTCGGTGAGAAGCGGCTGCGGGAAGCTGTGCAAAAGTATCTTCACTTGCCGATGAACGGTTTGTTTGACGCGCTGCTCGCCGAGGTGCGGCAATTCTCGCAACAGCGGGGGCTTGCG
>JBAZIR010000275.1:0-8391 GCA_041651735.1 Verrucomicrobiia bacterium
ACTATGCGCTCCGCCGCGCGTTGAACTGCCCGGACATTGACGTGCTCTGCTCGCCGATTTCCTACTTCGACCGCGGGCTGGCCCAAAGCGCGCCCTCGATGACGGCAGCCGAGAGCGTTGCGCTCGCAAAGAAAATGTGGCTCAACGAAGACGATACGCGCACCTATCTGGGCACAGGCAACGCACCCGGCTGGTATGACGCCGTGGACACGCTGGAAGACACCAACAAGGAACTCGTGCGCAACGTCGCACAGGAGGCGTTGCGGAATTTCGGCACCTGGTGGATGGACCTCGGCGCCACCGGCTGGTTCAACGACCCCGCCATGTGGGCGGAAATGAAACGACTGCGCGCGCTCGATGAGCCCCTGCTGAAGAAACCGACGCCGTTCCGGCCGCAGGTGGCCGTGGTAATTGACGAGCGCGCGATGCTGCGCGTCGCTGCCGGCGGCACGCTCGTGACGCGACCGGGCATTTACGAAGCGCGCGCGCCGCTTGGCCGCATGGGCGCGCCTTACGGCCAATACCTCCTTGATGACGTGCTCGCTGGCCGTGTGAAGGCGAAGCTCCAGGTCTTCCTGAATGCCTGGTCTTTGTCGGCCGCTGAACGAGCCAAGCTGCTGAAAACCACGCGTGGCGCCACGAAGGTGTGGTGCTACGCGCCGGGTTGGTTCGACGGTGAACAGACATCGCTGGAGGCAATGCGGCAACTGACGGGCTTCGAGATGAAGGTCGTGACGCCGCCGAAACCAGCGGTGACGCCAACCGAGCGTGGCCGATCGCTCGGCTTGGAGAAATCCTTCGGCGGCGAGAAGCCGGTGAAGCCGTTGTTCGCCGCTGCCGATGCGAAGCCGGAGGAAATCCTGGCGACCTATGCCGACGGTTCCGCCGCCGTCGCACTGCGCCGCACGCCGGGCGGGCCGTCGTTGTTCGTCGGCGCACCGGGGTTGACAAGTGAGTTGTTGCGACTCGCAGCCCGCGAGGCGCGTGTGCATCTCTTCACGGAGACGGACTGTAACGTCTATGCGAACGGCCAGTTCCTGGCGCTGCACGCGTCGCAGGACGGACCCGTGGCCGTCAACATCGGCAAGCCGACATCAGTAACCGACGTGCTGAGCGGCGAGCCGGTCGCCAAAGGCCCGCGCTTCGCGATACCCCTGAAGAAAGGCGATACCCGGGTGCTCCGCTACTGAGCAGCACGACCGGCGCGCAGGTAGATCGTCGCGAGCGGATCAGAATAGGCGAGCCGCCAGTCCGGCAACAACGCCAGTGCCTGTGTGAGCGGATGGTCGGTGGTCAGCAGCGTCCAACTCACGCGGCTCGCGTCAAGCTTCTCGCGCCAGCCGGGGCGTAGTTGTGTCATGTCGAGAAAATTGCGGATGAACGGCTCACCATAGAAATCCGTCCGGCCATCTACGAACACCTTGTGCTCGGGCATCACCCACATCAGGTAGCCACCCCAGACGTGCTGATTGAGCATGTTGCCGGCGAACTGTTCCGGATGCTGCTGGATGAACTTCACCGCGTCCACCGGCCAGCGATCCGGCGGGATGCTCGTGGGACGAGGCACCCACACGATGGCAATCAACGCGGCCACAGCCACGGCCACCCAGCCGTTGCTGGCGGCGTTCACCGCGCCCAACCGCAGCGATAGTTCGCGCCAACGCCCGCAGACACATGCGGAAAACGACGAGGCGACGATGGGCGCAGTGACGAGCGCCATCAACGGAATGTTTCGCACAGAATGGAGTGCGAGATACGTCCAGCCGGCGACGAGTATGACCGCCGATGCCGGCAAACGCGGCCGCTGGCGAACTGCCAGTGCCGCGATCACTGCAGCGAGCCAGACCAGAAAACCGAGCGCGTCGGGAGACTGCAAATCAATCGGCCGGTGCTCAAGCAACAAGCCAGTCAGATATGACGACCGCATGAATTGAAGATTGTGCTGGTGCAGATGCCAGCCGTTCGGATTGAGCAATGACACCGCCAGCGCCAGCAGCCCGACGAGCGTCAGTATGACAATTTTTCGCCGCGCCGTCGGACGAGATACGGTTTCGGTCGGCCGGATGCACTCAACAACCGCGCCCAACCAGTAAGCGCCAAGGATGATGAACCCCACGAGAAAGGCGCCATGCAGATTCACCCAGAATAACATCAGCGCCGCCAGCGTTACCGCCAGCCGTCCGGCACGCCCGTGGGTTTCAAACCGCCGCAGCGCATCGTTCCACAACACGACCATCAGGAACGTAATAACGTGCGGCCGCGCCAGCCAATGGATGACACCGGCCCACGCAGCCAGCAGAGTCACCAGCGTCGCCACCAGCAGGTCGTTGCCGTCGCGCAGCAGCCGGCGATGCAACAGCCAGAACGTCGTGGCAATCACCAGCGCCCCCGCGACGCTGAGGCCGAAGATATCGCCAAGCCGTCCCGCCGCCGCAAAGAGGATTTCCGCCAGCCACTCCTTGGTGATCACCGGCGCGCCCGGCATCGTGTGCGAGTAAGCATCGGCGCGAACCATCTGCCCGCTCCGCAGCATGTCCTCGCCAACGCGCCAATGCATGCAGGCGTCGCCATCGCTGGCCACCATCGAGGTGCGCGACGGCTGTGCCAGCAAGACCAGCAGCAACACCAGCGAAAGGCACAAGCTGACATCTGGCATCAGCCAACGCTGGACGGCAGAACTCGATTTAAAAGGCTCGGTCACAACGAGATTGCTTCTTATCGTGAGTATATCGGCCACCACGCGTGACGCAACCCAGAGAATACCGCGGACATGCATGCAAACCCATTTCCGCGCTTGACGAATGTGCGCCGCCGCCGTAAGCACGACACATGGCAAAGCCCTTCCCACGCATCCAGTGCTTCCAGGAACCCGGCGATCGCGTCGTCGTCACACGCGACAACCAACCTGTGCTCAACTATCACTTCGGCGCAAATTACCCGCGCCCGTTCATCTACCCGCTGCTGACGCCGCAGGGTCACAACGTGCTGGCCTGTGGCCACTCGGTGGACCTTATCGGTCACAGTCATCACCGTGGCATTTTTGTCGCGCACTCCGATGTGGGCGGGCAGAAGTTCTGGGCCGACAAGGACAACCGATGCGTCCATCAACGGCTGCTGAAGCTGGACAGCGGCGTGGACGAAGGCGCTGTGGCATCCTTCAACTACTGGATGGCCGGCAACGCGCCGCTGCTGGATGAGACGCGCGAGTTCACCGTGCATGCGGACGGCTCGCTGCGCGTGAAGCTGGAATTCTCCGCTCACAATGCGGAAGTGGTATTCGGCATGACGAAGTTCGGCTTTCTTGCCTGCCGTGTCGCGAAGACCGTCGGCGTTGCCGCCGGTGGCGGACAAATCACCGATGCGACGGGGCGCGTGAATGAGAAGGCGATTTACGGCCAGCGTGCGGCCTGGTGCGACTACAGCGGGCCGGTGGTCGCTGGCAAGAAGGGCGGGCCGGACGTTTGGGCCGGCATCACCATCCACGACGATCCCGCCAACCCGCGTCACCCAACACCGTGGATGTGCCGCGACGACGGTTGGTTCTCACCGGCGTTCAACATGATCGAGCCATTCACGCTCAAGAAGGGTGAGAAGCTGACGCTGCGTTACCGCATTGTCGCCCACGATGGCGCAAAGCCAACGATGTAAGCGAGAACCGCCGGAATCACCCGGAGTTTACGCCTCGTACAGCAGCGCCTACACCACGTGCTCCGGTTCGATGACGCGATACTTTGTGCTCGCGGGCGCGCGAACGGCCGTTGTGCAACGGCCATTTTCGACGCGCCACTCGACGGTGATGTCGCCAAGCGGTGTCGGGACGGTGCCTTGCGCCCATTCCAGTCCGCATGGCTGCGGTCGCACTTCGAACGAGCGCCAGCCGGCCACGGTGGGACGCACACCGAGGATGTGCGTGGAGAGAAGATACGTCGGGCCGGCAGACCAGCCGTGACACCAACTCCCTTCAGGGTTCCAAAGCTCCCACCACGTTGTCGCGCCGGCGTCGAGCATTCGTTTCCACCGGGCGCGGAGATAATCGAGCGCAAACGTATGCAACCCGCTCGCGTGCAACGCACCGAGCAAATAGGAGGATGCGTAAGGCGAGGCACACGCGACCACGCCTTCAGGATCCAGCGCCGGGTCCGCGCAGCACACGGATCCAAGGGCCGTGCGATGAACTTGCGAGGGTGCAATGCCAAAGAAGACGGCGAATGAATTGGTTTGCTGGCTGACAACTTTGCTGGATTCGTCTCCGACGCGGCAGTCCACGTAGGCATCGCGCTCAGCGCTCCAGAACTGGCGATGGAATGCAGCCTTCACTTCACGCGCGAGGGCACGATAGCGAATCGCCAGCGGGCGGGCGTTGACGATCTCGGAAAGCGAGCCAGCCGCCTCCAGTGCGCGGGCGTAGAGGGCGTTGAGCGCGGCTTGCTCGCCACGCTGGTCCAGATGCGCCCAATCTATAAACACCCAGCCGGGCGTGCCGGCGAGCAACTTGTTCGGCGAAACGTAACGAGCGAACCATTTCAGCGCGTTCTGCACCTTCGGGTAAAGCTCCCGCACGAGGTCGGTGTCGCCGGTGTTCCAGTAGTAATCCCAAAGGGAATGAATCCACAACAGCGAGGCGGCAGGCATGTGGCGGTCAGGAAACGTCGTCGGGTAAATGCCGCACATGCGGCCGCCCTCATCCTGCGAATGCCCGATGAGCCGCAGCACGCGCCGCATCAGCGCCGTGTCGCCGAATGCCACCGAGTTCACGAGGAACTGGATGTTGGCGTCGCCCCAGTTCAGGGCGCGTTCGCGGCACGGGCAGTTGGTGTAAACATCTTCCATGTTGAGCCGGACCGTGTCGGCGCCGGTCTTCCAGATGCGATTCAGCAGAGGATCGCTGCACTCGAACCGGCCGCGCTCCTCAACCGGGTAGGTGGAAACGTTGACGGTGAGCTGATCGAGATGGACGGTGTTGCTCGCATGGCGGCAGTCAATCTGCATGTACCGGAACGCCCGTTTCTCGAACGGCTCCCACGTTTGCGCGCCGCTGCGCGTCACCAGCCGATCCGCGTAGGCGAGTTCCTGGCGGTTCGGCCGCAGCGCTCCATCGAACAATCGCTCGCCGTAACCGATGTCGAGGATCGCGCCTGCCGACGCGCGCAGTTGCAGTCGCGGATAGCCGGCGACCTCGCGGCCGAAATCCACGATCAGATACTGGCCGTCTCCAATCTCGGCCGGAAACTTCTGGTGAAGCTGGAGACCGGCGCCGCGTTTGGTGAAGTCCATCAACAGCGCCACTGCGCGCTCGCTGCCGCCGCCGAACTGCCCCTGCCCGCGCGTCTCCGTGAACCGCTGCCACGCCTTCATGTCGGCGCCACTGTTGTCCGCCTCCGGCGGCAACGGCGTGTCGAGCGCCGACTGCTGGTCGTGCGTTCCGTCGAGCACGTAGGGGCCGCTGATGGCCCAGCCAGGCTGTGCCGCGGAGCCGATCTCCGGCGACTGCCATGCGCGCGGCAATTTGTCGGCGGCACCCACGAAGCGGACGATGGCCTTCCAGTGGTGCCGGCCTTGCAGCAGCTTCAACACAAGCCAGTTCCACCCGGAGCGCAGCGGCACCTCCACCATCTTGCGGTTGTTGATCAGGCCCGGCACCACGACTTCGCCGTTGGCCCAGAGCTTGAGCGCCTGTGCGGTCGTCAACTCCAGCCGGATGCTCTGTGGCTCATCGCTGTAAACGCATGTGCAGGCATAGGCAACCTGCCAGCTCGTCATCAAATGGTCGGTCTGAAAAAACGTTTGCAGATCGAGCACCTCGACGGGGTGGAGCGACTCGGTTTCGCCTGACGCGATCACCTGCGCTCCGCCGGTCTCCGTGTCACGCAGAAATGGAATCTCGCGCGGCTCGAAGCCAAACCACGGCTCGCACGGCGGCTTGCCAATGACAACCGCAGGCGACCACTTGGAATCGTCGAAGTCCGGCCCGGTCCAGCCAACCGGATCGCGCCGCGCGTCGAACACCTCCGGGTAACCGATCTGTGTGCTCATCCGCGACAGGTCACGGAACCACGCGATGCCTGCGAGCGTCCTCCACGTCGCATCGCTCCAGACGTTCAACGCGCTGCACTCGAACAGAAAACCAGCGCGCCCCAGGATATAGCTGAACGTGCCTTCGCCGTAGTGATGCACCAACACCGCCAGTGTATTCCGGCCTTCGCGCAGGAACGGCACGATGTCCAGTTCGTCGTAGCTCTGCCATCGCGGGTCGCTTCGCGACGGGCCGCGGCAGACGAACTGGCCGTTGATCCAGAAAACATAGCGCGAATCGGCCGTCAGCCGCGCGACGGCTCTCTGCGGCACATGCGTCAGGTTGATGTCACGGCGGAAATACGCGTAGGCGTTGCGCGGCGTCGCCTCGTCATCGGTCCAAATCCAGTCTCCAAACCAATTCATGAGAGCCACCGGGTCAAGACTCCCTGGCCGGCGCCATGTTGTTCAAGCGATTGCGTCCACTCATGTCAGGTCGTCGGCGGCTTGACGATCACCAGCCCGAATTCTTCGACGGACTGGATCATCTTCATTATCTGGTCCAACAGCAACGGCTTGGTGAGGTAACTGTGCGCACGCAGGTCGTAGGTCTGCAGAATATCGCTTTCCTCCTGGGAAACCGTAAGCACCACCACGGGGATGTCGAGTAATTGGGGATCGGCTTTGATTTCCGCAAGGATCTCGCGGCCGCTTTTCTTCGGCAGATTCAGGTCCAGCAGGATCAGGTCCGGCCGCGGCGCGCCCGCATGTTTGCCTTCCCGTCGCAGAAACGCCAACGCGTCTTCACCGTCCGTGGCTACATGGACCTCATTGCGCACTCTGCCCGCCTGAAACGTGGCAAGCGTCAGCCGCGCGTCGCCGGGGTTGTCTTCCACCAGCAAAATCTCAATTGGTTTGCCTATCGTGTTCGGATTCACTGTGAATCTCCTGTCATCCACCAAATCTAGCGGACGGTTCGCTTTTTTGCGAATGTCGGCAAGAGCGCAACCCGCTAAAGGCCACAGTTTGACGCTTTCACCGCCGCGCGTCAATACGCTTGCACGAAACTTACTTCGCGCGCGCTATCTTGACGTTGTCCACGTAGAACACCGTTTTCTCCGTCGCCCCACTCATGAAACCAAACCATTGGAGCCGCTGGAAGTCCTTGTGGCCGAATGGCAGGCCGGCAAATTTCTTCGCCTCGCCGCCACGCGGCTTCACGGTCAAGTCGTAACTGCCGTTGGCATCGCGGCCGGCGGCGAATTTCGCCTCGATATGCACCCATTGGCCAAACGGCACGGTCATCAGCGCCTGCTTGCCCGCCAGCAACTCGCCGGCGGCAGTCACGCGCAAACTCGGTCCGACCCGATACGGCGAACTGGCGTCGCGGCACTCGATCGTCGGCAATGCGCCCTTCTCCACACGCAGGTCGAACGACACCACCAGCGTGCCGCGAACGAAGTTGAACTTGCTGTAGTAGAAATGCGGCTGCCATGCCTGCGCCAACCCGGGGGCGTCCACAATCTTCAAGCTGCGCCGCCCCGACGCGGCGGTTTCACTGGTGACGGTGATCTGGCCGGGGCTGTCTGCGCCGGAAATCGTGCATTTCTCCGGCCGGCTGCCGACCGGCGTCTTCTCAAAACCATCCTCAATGGAGGAGACTTCCTTCCAAACCTCGAATATCGTCGGCGGACGTTTGATTTTCTTCGGCAACGCCACCCAGCTTTTGTCGCCGACGAGACCCACGGTGCTGATATCAATCGGCTTGAACCCAAGTTTGAACGCGGGCGAATCCGGCTTCAGCCGGTAATCGTTCCGGGCGGCGTTGACGAACTTCGGGTCGGCGACGACCGAGTTCTTGTCCTGCCCCATCTCCTGCTGCCACTCGGCGAACGTCGCGCCGACGAACGTCGGCTCGCCGCCCGCGCGCCAGTAAACGTTGCGATCCATCCGGTAATTCTTGTTGCTCCAATTCCCGCCGAGCAACGGTCCGCGCTCCTGATAGACGATGTTCCGCTCGAACGTGAAGGAACAGTGTTCCTCCTGCCGTGAACGCGCGATGAGGCGCTCGGCGGATTTGGCGAGGATGTTATTGCGGACGATGTTCTCGCGGCCGTAGTGCTGGTGGAAACCGCCGTCCTTGACCAGATAAACGACGTTGTTCTCCATGAGCAGGCCCGTGCTGCCTTCGTCGGTGTAGAGGCCCCAACCGCCATAGCTGTAGCTGAGCACGTCGTGGATGAGGTTGTTGCGCAACGCGCCGCCGGCCTGGTTGCCCAGCGTGTAGATGCCGCCCATGTCGCTCAGGACGCCTTTGCCGATGTGATGGATGTGGTTGAATTCCGCGACGTTTCCAAATCCCTCGTGCGGCCTGTAACC
>JBAZIR010000276.1:0-8374 GCA_041651735.1 Verrucomicrobiia bacterium
GCAGGAATGCCCCGCCACACACCAGCGCCAGAATGATCAGGGTTTCAAACTTCTTCATTGCTTCTGTCTCTCGATACGCGCGCCCAACGCACGCAGCTTGTCGTCAATCTTCTCGTAACCTCGGTCAATGTGATAGACGCGATTCACCCTCGTCTTGCCCTGCGCCACCAACCCGGCCAGCACCAGCGCCGCGCTGGCCCGCAGGTCGCTCGCCATGATCGGCGCGCCGCTCAACCGCGCCACGCCCTTTACAATCGCGCTCGCGCCTTCCAGCGAAATGTCCGCGCCGAGCCGGCCCAGTTCGGCGACGTGCATGAAACGCTCCGGGTAAATCTTCTCCGTGATCACCGAAATGCCCGGCGTCACCGCCATCAGCGTCATGAACTGCGCCTGCACGTCCGTCGGGAAACCGGGATACGGCATTGTGATGACATCGGCTGGTTTGCGCACGCCGTCGCCCTTGACCACCAGGTCCGGCCCGGAACGCTCCACGCAAATGCCCGACTCGCGGAACTTGTCAATGACCGCGCCGAGATGATTGGCGTGCGCGCCTTTCACCCGCACGTTCCCGCCCGTGATCGCCGCCGCCATCATGAACGTGGCCGCCTCAATACGATCACCAATCACCGTGTGCTCCGCACCGTGGAGTTGCTCCACACCGTGAATCACCAGCGTCGGGCTGCCCGCGCCGTGGATTTGCGCGCCCATCTTGTTGAGAAACTCCGCCAGATCCACCACCTCCGGCTCGCACGCCGCGCACTCGATTATGGTGGTGCCCTTGGCGAGGACTGCCGCCATCATTACGTTCGCCGTTCCCGTCACGGTCGAGCCGAACCGGCCGCCGAGAAAAATCGTGTTGCCGACCAGCTCCTTTGCATTGGCAACCACCAACCCCTTTTCGACGTCCACCGTCGCGCCCAGGGCGCGAAAGCCTTTGATGTGGATGTCTATTGGGCGCGGTCCGATGACGCAGCCACCGGGCACGCTCACCTTTGCCTTGCGGTGACGGCCCAGCAGCGGCCCGAACACGCAGAAGCTCGCGCGCATCCTTCGCACGAGATCGTAATCGGCGACCATCTTGATCCGCTTTGCTTCCACGGTGATCGTGCCGTCCTCAAACTTCGCCTCCGCGCCAAGCTCCTGGAGGATCGCCGCCATATAGCGCGTATCGCTGAGGTTCGGAACGCCGCGAATCACACACCGTTCGGGTGTCAGCAGCGTCGCCGCGATTAGCGGCAACGCTGCGTTTTTGGAACCGCCGATGGCAACCTCACCCTTGAGCGTGACGCCGCCGTTAATGACAAATCTGTCCATGAAAGTTTCCTATCCGGCCGCCACCACCACACGCGGGTGGCCCTGCCAATCGCTTATCATCTTCTCCACGCGGTAGCCGTTGTCGAGAAAGATTCTTTCCGCCGCGCTCCCTTGTCCTGCCCCGATCTCCACTGCCACGCGACCGCCAGCCGCCAGCCTGGCTTTCGCCTCCGTCGCGATGCGGCGAACCACGTCCAGCCCGTCCGCGCCGCCGTCCAACGCCGCGCGCGGCTCGTGGTCGCGAATCTCCCGCGCCAGCGCCGTGATCTCACCGCTGGGGATGTAAGGCGGGTTGGAAACAATCCAGTCGCACTGCAAACCGTCCGGCAGCGGCGCGAGGAGATCACCGTGAAGAAACTCGATTTGCGCGCCGTGCGCCGACCCATTCATCCGCGCCACCTCCAGCGCCTCTGCCGATGCGTCCACCGCCAGCACACGCGCCGTTGCCAGCTTCCTGGCCAACGCGATGGCAATGGCGCCGCTTCCGGTGCCGAGGTCCGCGAGGGTCTTCGCCGCCCCGCCATTCTTCACAACGTAATCCACCAACAGTTCCGTCTCCGGTCGCGGCACCAGCACACGTTTGTCCACCGCGAGGTCCAGCCCGTAGAAGTTGGCAATGCCGAGGACGTATTGCAGGGGTTCACCGGCTGCGCGGCGCTTGACCATCTGGCGCAGTGCGTCCAGCGCCGACTCGGCAATCTCGCGTTCGAAATCGAGGTAAAGCTCCAGCCGTTTCCGCTTCAGCACATGCGCCACCATCAGTTCGATGGTCAGGCGCGGGCTCTCCACTCCCTGCCGCTGGAAGAACTCGGTCGTTCGCTGGATGAGTTCGAGAATCTTCAATGGATTTCTGATTGCTGAATTCTGATTTATGATTTGCGGCAGTATCGCCGCCGCCACCGCCGAAGAAAATCATAAATCACAAGTCATGAATCACAAATCCCATCACCCCGCGTTTTTCAGCCGATCCTCAAGGTCTCGCGCCATCAGCACCTCGATCACCGGCTCCAACTCGCCTTCGATGATCGCCGGCAGGTTGTACAGCGTCAGGTTGATCCGATGGTCCGTGACGCGGTTTTGCGGAAAGTTGTAAGTGCGGATGCGCTCGTTGCGCTCGCCGGTGCCTACCTGCGACTTGCGTTGGGCTGCATACTTCGCCGTTTCCTCTTCCTGCCGTTGCTGAAGCAGCCGTGACCGCAGCACGCGAAGCGCCTTCGCCTTGTTCTTGAGCTGCGAGCGCTCGTCGGCGCAACGCACCAGCATGCCCGTCGGTTTATAAATAATCTGCACCGCCGAGTCGGTCGTGTTGACGCCCTGTCCGCCAGGTCCGCTCGCGCGGCAAACGGTGATGTCGAGTTCCTCCGGTTTGATCTCCAGGTCCACTTCCTCCGCCTCCGGCAACACCGCCACCGTCGCCGTCGAAGTGTGGATGCGCCCGCTCGCCTCCGTCACCGGTACGCGCTGCACGCGATGCACGCCGCTCTCGTAACGCATTCGGCGGAAGACGTCCTCGCCGATGATGGAAAAAATGACTTCCTTCAGTCCGCCGAGGTCCGACGGACTCACGTCCATCGTCTCCACCTTCCAACCGCGCGTTTCGGCGTAGCGCGAATACATCCGGTAGAGGTTGGCCGCGAACAGCGCCGCCTCCTGTCCGCCCGCGCCGGCTCGGATTTCGACGATCGTGTTGCGTGAATCGTTCGGGTCGGCGGGGACAATGATGCTCTGAATTTCAAACAGCAGCTTCTGTCGCCGCGCCTTGAGAGGCTCGATCTCATGCGCCGCCATCTCGCGCAACTCCGCGTCAGCCTTTTCGTCAGCCGCCATCGCCGTATTCTCGCGCAGTTCGCGTTCCACCTTCTGCAATTCCTCGTGGAACTCGAAAAGCTGCCGCAACCGGCGATGCTCACGGCTCAACTCGGCCGCGCGGCGCTGGTCGCCAAAGACGCGCGGGTCGCTCAGCTCATGCTCGACTTCGGCAAAGCGCTTTTGCAGCCGCTCAACTTGAACCGGGATGTCCATGCACAAAAACAACGCTGCGTCCAACCCCGAAAACAAGCGGGGCGGGACGCAGCGTGTAAAAGGAATCTACTTTTTCTTGACGGAATAACGGCGCTGGAAGCGTTCCACGCGGCCAGCGGTGTCCACAAACTTCTGCGTGCCCGTGAAGAACGGGTGGCAGGCGTTGCAGATGCCGATATGAAGGTCTTTGCGGGTGGAACGAGTGTTGATCACGTTGCCGCACGCGCACGTGATCGTCGTCTCTGCGTATTCAGGATGTATTTCAGGTTTCATGGATACAAATTAAGGCCGCGAACGCTAGCGAAACCGTCTGCCGCACGCAAGAGTAAACTCGAAAAACCTCTATTCCGGGTATCGCAGCCACGGTATTGCCTTCAATCCAGACATGGCTTGG
This sequence comes from Verrucomicrobiia bacterium, assembly GCA_041651735.1. GTDB lineage: Bacteria > Verrucomicrobiota > Verrucomicrobiia > CAIQCK01 > CAIQCK01 > CAIQCK01. The sequence continues at coordinate 3,731 of JBAZIR010000276.1, forward strand.
GTCGGAAGGAACGATTGTCCGCGGTGCAGAAACTGTATGTTGCGACACGAACCCTGTGCGCGGTCGTAAAAAAGCCGTCGCGAAAAAGCATTGCAATCACGGCGCGTTTATTTATCGTGGCCGGCTTCAAGTTGGCGTTGTTTGGGCTGCAATGAGCAGCCAAAGTGCAAAGTAAGGAAGTGAGCATGAACGATAATCATGGTTTGCCTCTGGTGACGCCGAAACTGACACCGGTGCTGGATCCCTTTTTCCGGCCGGCAGTGCTGGCCAATCGCGCGTTTCGGCAGCGCGTGCAAGCGTCGGGCAAAGGCCTGCCAGTGACGATTGCTTTGGAGCAGGCGGACGGCTCCATGTTTCATTTTCCCACCGCCATTTTCCCCGAAGGTCATCCGGAGGCGGCCGGCAACGCGACCTATTTGGAGCGGTTCGTAAAGTTTGCGCTCTGGTCGCGCGGCGGGTTCCGGGTCTGGTTCGATGGACCGCGCGCGTTCGGCGAGCCGCTGCAGCGATATTATCGTGAGCAGGCGACGGGCAAGTTTGACGCGGATCTGATGGGCGAGCGTGTTTACGAGCGGCCTTTCGAGGTGGCCATCGTCGAGCGCGGCAAGATTCCGGCGCCGCGTGAAGCGACGAAGCCGCTGGGCCGGCATCTCGAAGGCTGCCGCATCGGGTTTGATCTTGGCGCGAGCGACCGCAAGGTTGCAGCGGTGCTGGACGGCAAGGTGGTGTTCAGCGAAGAAACGGTCTGGAACCCGGTGCCGCAGAAGGACCCGCAGTGGCATTTTGACCAGGTCATGGAATCGCTCAAGAGCGCGGCGGCGCATCTGCCGCGCGTGGATGCCATCGGCGGCAGCTCGGCGGGAGTGTATGTGAACAATCGCGTGAAGGTGGCGTCACTGTTCCGGGGCGTGCCGCGGGATTTGTTCGACAGCCGCGTGAAGGATTTGTTCCTGGAGATGAAGAAGGCGTGGAGGGACATCCCGTTCGAGGTCGTCAACGACGGCGAGGTGACGGCGCTGGCCGGCTCGATGTCCATGAACGACAACGCCGTGCTCGGCATCGCGATGGGGTCGAGTCTCGCCGCGGGTTATGTCACACCTGATGGCAACATCACGTCCTGGCTCAACGAGCTGGCGTTCGCGCCGGTGGACTACGCGCCAAACGCACCCGCCGACGAATGGTCCGGTGACCGCGGCTGCGGTGTGCAGTATTTCTCGCAGCAGGCCGTTGGCCGGTTGCTCGGCGTCGCGGGCATCGAGGTGGACCCGGCGTTGCCGTTGCCGGAGAAGCTCAAGCATGTGCAGGCGTTGATGGAGAAGGGCGACTATCGTGCCGAGAAAATCTACCAGACCATCGGCACCTGTTTCGGCTATGCGATTGCGCATTACGCCGACTTCTACGCTATCAAGAATGTGTTGGTGCTCGGCCGCGTCACGTCGGGCGCGGGCGGGACGATCCTGCTGGACCACACGCGTCGGGTGCTCAAGGCAGAGTTCCCGGAACTCTCCGAGAAGGTCCTGTTGCGCGTGCCGGACGAGCGCGACAAGCGCCACGGACAGGCCATCGCCGCGGCGAGCCTGCCGTGGGTTCCGAAACGCTAGCATGAGGCGAATATGAAGAATCCATACAAGTCATATGTTTCTGCCTATGTCCGATTGATGGGGAAGGGCAAGGCGTGTCCTCTTGGCGGCATTCCGCCAGCCAAACGTCCCAAGTTGCGCGCGAGCGCGCCGAAGGTGTTGATCTTTGCGCCGCATCCGGATGATGAGTGTCTCATCGGAGGCCTGGCGTTGCGGCTCTTGCGGGAGGCGAAGATGAATGTCATCAACGTCGCCGTCACACAGGGCAGCAACAAGGCGCGTCAGGAGGGTCGGCTCGCGGAGTTGCGCGACGCCTGCAATTTCCTTGGCTTCGGCCTGCTGACGACGCAGGAGAACGGTCTCGAAAAGATCAGCCCGAAAGGCCGCGAACAGGATCCGGCCAACTGGGCCGCCGCTGTGGACGTGATTGCTGGTATTCTCACCGCGCAGCAACCGCGCGTCATCTTCATTCCGCACGCGCAGGATTGGAATGGCACACACATCGGCACAAGCTTGCTGGTCACGGAGGCCATGGCCAAGCTGGGCGCGGCGTTCACCTGTCTGGTGGCGGAGACGGAGTTTTGGGGCGCGATGACGACACCCAATTTGATGGTGGAGTCCAGCGTGCGCGACGTGGCGGATATGATCGCGGCAACGTCGTTTCACGTGGGCGAGGTGCAGCGCAATCCCTACCACCTCGGCCTGCCGGCGTGGATGCAGGACAACGTCCGCCGTGGCGCGGAGATCGTTGGCGGCCAGGGCGGCCAGGCGCCAAACTATGCATTCGCCACGCTGTATCGTTTGCAGCGATGGTCCGGTGGCAAACTGGAGAAGTTCTTCGACGGTGGCAAGCTGCTTTCTTGTCAGGATGAGCTGAAGCCGTTATTCATGTAAGCAATCCGAACAAACAACCATAAGGAGACAGAGAGAGATGAAGGTTCCGTTCTACGGTCACGTCAAGCAATACCAGAACATCAAGGCTGAGATTGACGCCAACATCCAGCGGGTGCTGATGAGCGGCGAATATGTCCAGGGCCCGATGCTCAAGCAGTTCGAGGCTGAGTTTGCCAAATATAGCGGCACCAAGTTCGCTGTCGGCGTCGGCAACGGCACCGACGCGATCTGGCTCGCGCTGATGGCGCTCGGCATCGGACCCGGCGACGAGGTCATCACGCACCCGAACACGTTCTTTGCGACCGCCGAGGCGATCTGGATCGTTGGCGCGACTGCGGTGTTCGTGGACTGCTGCCCCAAGACCAAGTGCATTGATCCCGCAAAGATCGAGGCGGCCATCACGCCGAAGACCAAGGCGATCATCCCGGTTCATCTCTACGGCCAGTGCGCCGACATGCCGGCCATCAAGAAGATCGCCGACAAGCACAAGCTGAAGATCGTTGAGGACAACGCGCAGGCCATTGACGCGAACGGCGGCAGCTTCCGCATCGGCGAACTGAGCGACGCGGCGACGACCAGCTTCATCATTCAGAAGAACCTCGGCACGTTCGGCGACAGCGGCGCGCTGGTGACCAACAACGCCGACATTGACGCCCGCGTGCGCCAGCTGCGCAACCATGGTTCCAACAAGCGCAACGTCCACAGCTTCGGCTTCAACAGCCGTCTCGACGACATCCACGCCGGCATCCTCAGCGCCAAGCTCAAGCACATCGGCGAATGGTCCGATCTCCGCCGCAAGTGGGCCGCGCGTTACACCGCGGGACTCAAGGGCGCGACGAACTTCACGCTGCCTTACGAGGTGCCGGGCTATCGCCACGTGTTCCACCTCTACGCTATTGAGACGAAGAAGGCCGAACAACGCGACGCGATGGTGAAGTTCCTCGTGGACAACGGCATCGATGCCAAGACTCACTACTCCATCGCGATTCACCAACAGGAAGGTTATCCATGGGGCAAGGGCGCGCGCATCGTCGGCTCCGTGGCCAATGCCGAGAGAAATGCCGCGACCTGCGTCAGCCTCCCGATGTTCCCCGAACTGACTGTCGAGGAAGTGGACTACGTCATTGCCAAAGCCCTCGAGTGGGACAAGGCACAGAAGTAAGAAACGCTTGGAATAATGGAGTGGTGGAGTATTGGAGTCACGGGTTGTTTGAAGCAGCCCGGCGCTCCAATACTCCTGACTCCAAAGCTCTGTTTCTGGACCCAACACTCCATCACTCCATTACCCCAATGAAAAAATACTCCGTCATCGTTGTCGGCATGGGCAAGCGTGGCATGCATCACGCCGCCGCGTTCAATGCCAACCCCCGCTTCCAGGTCACCGGCATCTGCGATATTGATCAGGCGCGCCTCGACGCGGCCGCAGCCAAGCTCGGCAATCCAAAAACGAGCAAGGACGCCGCAGCTCTCGCGGCCGAGCTGAAGCCGGACGTGTTCTGCTTCTGCACACTGCCGCACCTGCGCATGCCTTTCATCAAAGCCGGCGTTCAGGGCGGAGCGAAGCTCATTGCGTTCGAGAAGCCGGTCTCGCTCACCAGCGCCGAGATGATGGAGATGAAGAAGCTGCTCGATTCCACGGGCACGAAGGCCGTTGTCAGCCACCAGCACCGCTACGGCAAGCATTACCAGAAGGTGAAGGAGATTGTTGCCAGCGGCGCGCTGGGACGCATCCACACCGTGTATGGCACCGCCACCGGCTGGATGACTCACATGCTGAGCCACATGATTGACTACTCGATGTGGTTCAACGACTACGCGCCCGGCGCGTGGGCTATGGCGCAGGCGGCCGGCAAGCTGAAGTTCGGTGACAATCATCCCTCGCCCGACTACATCGCCGGCGTCGTGCAATTCGCCAACGGCGTGCGCGGCATCTACGAATGCGGCGCCGGCGCGCCCGACCAGCCCGAGGTCGCCAAGTGGTGGGGCAAGAATCGCATCGGCGCGCAAGGCACTGAGGGCTTCGTCGAAGTGCTGACCAACGGCGGCTGGCGCGCAGTCACCAAGAGCGGCGGCTGCCAGAGCGGCGACGGCGTGATGAATTACGACGCCGACATGCCGCCTTACATCCAGGACATGGCCGACTGGATCGACGGCACGAAGCTCCATCCGT
>JBAZIR010000277.1:0-8329 GCA_041651735.1 Verrucomicrobiia bacterium
ATACCTGCGCAGCCTCGTCATCCAGAACAACCTCGTTCTCCACGCTGCGCGCGGGATCCAGTGGCACCAGGTTTCCCATCTGGAATCGTTGGACGATGTTGCTCAGCAGTTCGTGAAAAAGACTGCCGAAGTCCAATGCGCTGATTGCCTCCACATCCTCCGGCTCGTCAAACTCCTCGACGCCCAGCACCTCGCGCAAGAAAAAGCTGAACGGGCTGCGAGCGTAGGCTTCGAGCCGCGATACAGCCCAACGATGCTTCGCCGGATCAAACAGCCGCTGCACGATTTCCAAGGATTCCGGCCGCTCCAAGCAACCGTCGTAACCCGTCCAGCGACCGCCGCTCCAGCGTGTGCGCTCCAACAACAAGCCGGGAGCGAGCGTCGGCGACATCGCGTCAAGAAGCGGCTTCACGCCGCCGGCGCCCTTGCGCCGCAAATCGTCCAACAGCCGGTAATCAAACTCGCCCGCGTCGAGCACTTCACCCTCTACTGGCGCCAACGGCATAAGCGGCACCTTGCGGACACGCGCGTCCTTCTCCAGCAGCGCACCGCTCGCAACGCCAAGCGCATCCAACAACAGCGCCGACGGCACGCGCAACCGGCCCGTCGCCGGCTCGATGCGCGGGAAAGTAATGACCAGCCTTTCGCTGGCGGCGTCACAGGCGATCCGAAAGAGCATCCGCTCCTCATCACGTCCGCGCACTATTTTTTCCTCCAAGCGCGGCAGCTTGTCCTCGGATGGCAGATGCGTGTTCAGTCTGCGCCGTTCCTCGTCGAGCAGAATCGGGTCTTCCCGAAGCTGGCGCGGCCATCCTTTTTCGACAAGGCCCGGTACGATCACCATCGGCCACCTCACGCCGCGAGCGGCCATGATGCCGCCGACAAACGGCCCACCTTCCTGGAACGCTCCTTCGGGTCGTCGTGCTGCCTCGAAAGCCTTCCGCGCATAAAGAGAGAACTTCTCCAGATCCACCGATGCCCGATAGTCGTCCAGTGCGTCGAACGCGCGCAGTTGATTGAACACCATTTCCCGCTCCGGTGAGTCCGCCAACAACTCCTTTGCCGACACCAAAGTCGCAGTCGTGAACTCCGACCATTTACCTTCTTCCGGTAACCGCCCCGCCGCGCGCTTGAGCGTCTCAATAAATTCGCCCAGTTCGCGCGCCACCACCAATGCACGGTCTGCAACCGCCGCCTTCGATTCGTCCGGGTGGGATTGATCCATCTGAAGCTGCTTGATCCGCGAGCGGACACGATCCCGCCAGACACTCGCGCCGGCTACGATGCCGAGTTCGGCACTGAGTTGGTCCCACTCCGTGGCGCGTGAGCTTGTTCCGGGCAGCAACGCGGCAAACTCCACCACCTTGGAACGCGCGAAGTCGTTGCTGGCAATGTCGAGCAACAGCAGCAATAAACGCGGCTCGACGGCTTCAAGCGGCGCGCGCCCCATCGCCAGGTGCAGCGGCCAGCCGCGCGCCGTGGCAAGGTCGCGCAGGATCGACCCGTAAGGCTCATCGCTGCGAGCGAGCACCGCCACTTCGTGCAGTGGGCGGTCGGACTTTTCGCGCGCAAAGGCCAGAGCTTCGCGAAGGATCTCGCGACATTCGCGCGCCTCACCCGGAGCGGAAACGACGGACAATCGCCGGGTGAGGGTTGCCGATTCCGCAGCCGGCTGGCGTTTCGCCTTGAGCAACCCTTCCATCCACTCCACGGTTGGCTTCGCAAACTCGAAAGCCTTTTCATCGAGCCATGGCACGAAGACCGCGAGCGCACAGTGTTTCGCAAGCGCGCCCACCAACCGGCGCTGGAGGTGGTTGAAATCGTAGAAGCCGTAGAAACACAACGCATTAGGTTCAAAACCCGACACCAGGAACCCGGAATTTGAAATCCTTTTCACCGCCTCGGCGAGCCTGTCCGCGTCATCGCACACGCCGTGACCCCTCAACGCTTCTTCGTAGGCGGCATAGAGTACGCCGAGTTGGGGAAGCTTCTCCTTGGACAAACCTGCCGCAACAGCAGCCCGGTCGAGTTCGCTTGGGCTGATACACGACTCCTTCAGGTCGCGGATGGTCGCCAACAGGCATTGGCAGAAACCCGTGCTCGACTTCACCGGTTGGAAGTAGTCGCCTTCGTTAACGTTCTCTGCAATAAGGGCTTCCGCGATCAGTTCGTCTGCAAACGGCGGCAAAGGTTTGCTGTCCTGCGCGGCTTCGCAAATCAGGTCGGCCAGCGTGAGAAACCGAACGTTGACGTGGTCGCAGAAGCTCCGCCGCAGATGGAGTCTCAGAAGCGCAGTGGGCACAACAATGACGACGGGCCCCAGCGGGCCATGAAGTCGCTTCACCCCGGCGATATGCTCGCCGAGCGCGCTCTCCAAAGCGGGAAATGAGCCGACGCGCAAAGAATGCACACATTGCAATTACCGCCGCCGCGCGTTGGATGCAAACCGAATCTAGTTTTCAAAGAAAAAGGGAGACCGAATATCCGGCCTCCCTTTTTCGAAAACATCTACTGCTGTCAACGATGCTGACTACTTCTTCGGTGCTTTCTTCGCTGGGGGAACGCGAACGGACACTGCGCACTTCTTGCCGCCGTCGCCTTCCTTGTAGCTAACCACAACTTTGTCACCGACCTTGAAGTCGTCGCACTTCTTCGGATCAGCCTTCGTGCCAAAAACAGTACCCTTGGCCAACTCGATCTTGACCTCACCTTCTTTCTTGTTCTTGAGGGTGATGCAGTCCGCACTGATCGCGCACACCTCGCCCGTGATCTGATGGGGCTTCGGCTTGTCCGCACCTTTTCCATCTTTCTCCGCGGCAGACGCGGAAACGACCATGGCCACGGCGGCGATCAACGATAATCCAGCTACAGTCCACAATTTCTTCATTGCTTGCTCCTCCATTGATTTGTTTGTTACTAACACTTTGCGAACGGGCCGTATAACAAAGCCATCGCCATGATACAAGCGATAAAAAACAAGGATAACGGTGTAACCACCGTCCAGAACTGCAAGGCAGGATGACAACCGTTGCCGCTTGTTTTCGTGCGGGCGCACCGTTACACTGACGACCGTTCAGCGACAACGCACAGAACCCAACGATGAACAGTCAGGAAACAACGGAGCGTTTCTTTCGGAATCGGCAGGTCATCATCACGGGCGGGCTGGGTTTCATTGGATCCAACCTTGCCCACCGGTTACTCGACTTGGGCGCGCGAGTCACGCTGGTGGACAGCCTCATTCCGGAATACGGCGGCAACATCTTCAACGTCGGAGACATCCGGGATCGCGTGTGTGTAAACATTTCGGATGTTCGCGATCCTTACGCCATGCGGCATCTTGTGGAAGGACAAGACCTGTTGTTCAACCTCGCGGGACAAACCAGTCATCTGGACTCGATGCGGGAGCCGGAAGTGGATCTGGAAATCAACTGCAAGTCCCAGCTCTCAATTCTGGAGACGTGCAGGCATGTGAACCCTGCCATACGCATTGTTTTTGCCGGGACGCGCCAGATTTACGGAAAACCCACATACTTCCCGGTGGATGAGGCGCATCCTCTGCATCCTGTGGACGTAAACGGCATCAACAAAATCGCGGCCGAGATGTATCACCTGCTCTATTGCACGGTTTACGGGATTCGCTGCTGCGTCCTGCGACTGACCAACACTTACGGCCCCCGGATGCGTGTCAAGGACGCGCGGCAGACCTTCCTGGGCATCTGGCTGCGGCAAATCATCGAAGGGCACCCCATCCAGGTATTCGGCGACGGCACACAACGCCGGGATTTCAATTATGTGGACGATGTCGTGGATGCCATGCTGCTGGCGGCTTCCTCTGACGAGGCTGTCGGGAAGGTTTACAATCTCGGCAGCGCGGAGGTGACTTCGCTCAAGGATCTGGCTGCGCTTCTAGTCGAAACCAATGCCGCCGGCCGATATGAGATTGTGCCGTTCAGTGACGAGCTTAAGAAGATTGACATCGGCGATTACTACAGCGACTTCCGGAAGATTGCAGCCGACCTCGGTTGGTGTCCCAAGGTAAACCTGCGCGAAGGACTGACGCGAAGCCTTGAGTATTACCGCCGCCACAAAGAAGCGTATTGGGATTGATCTACTTTCTGGCAATCGCAAACACGGATGTTCCAAGGGGAAGACAAACGCCGGCGATCAAAAGGAGATTCTCCATCTTCACGCCGACTGTCAGGAGTTGATTCATCAGGGGAGACACAGACATGGCAAGATCCGAGAGAGTCTTGCCATTGCCTGAGTGCGTCGGGAACAGGCGCGTGAAGCAACGCCACACCAGCGCAGGCAAGAACCCCAACAGCAGGCGATAAGACGCAAACTCCACTGTAAAACCCGCGCGTTCGAGCAACCGCACAACCTCGCCACGCCGGTAACGGCGGCGGGTATGCACGGCCAAGTCGTGGGAACCCCTGAGTGATTCGAAGGCCGCCGTCTGGATCACGAGGAGACCTCCCTTCTTCAGGCTCCGACGCAGCTTTTGCAGCACCGCTACCTCATCTGTCACGTCGCGGTGATATAACACATCCATGCACGTGATCAGGTCGTATGCCTCAACCTTCAGATCGTCCGTCGCCAAATCACAATGCAGCACCCGGGTAATACCACGTCTGGCTGTCGCCTCCAATGCCAGCGGATGCATGTCACAGCCGGTGACCGGGCCAAACGACTGCATGAGCTGGCACAGCCGTCCTGTGCCACAGCCAGCGTCCAGGATGTCCAACGGACGCTTCAAACATTCGGACTCACCCCGGACAGAATGGATGACAAGATCATGAAGCCCCACATACCACCAATGGTGATCTTCCGCCGCAAACATTGCATGGTATTCATTCGCTTCCATCTGTCAGGCGCGCACAGAAAATAAGATATGCCAAATTGGGATCCCCACACTCACTGGCCGGTCATGGCCATCGGCGGACCGGCATGCTGGCGAACCATCTGTTCGATTTGCGCAATATTGTAACGCAGTTGCGCATCAAACTGCCGAAATGTTGGAAGCGACGCGGCGACTTTGTAGTGTTTTAATGCCTTGTCATATTGTTTCAGGTTGGCGTAGAGCATGCCCAGCGCAAGATGAGATTGTTTGTGTGTGGGGGAAATCTCGATCGACTTGTTGAACCACTCGATACTCTTCTGTGTTTGTCCGAGTCCATTGTATGCCACCGCCTGATTGAAATGCAGTTTGATGCTCTGGGGGGCACACTTCAGCCCCACTTGCGTGACGATGAGCGCTTCTCCAAAATTGCCCAATGTGTTTTCCACGGTCGCGAGGTTCTCGTAGCCACTGATCAGAGCCGGTTCTATTTGGAGCGCTTTCCGGAAACACGCGACGCCTTCGCGGGACTTGCCGTGCTCGACATAGGCCACACCCAGATTCATAACGGGACGGAATTTCCCGGGGCTTTTGGATATGGCATCCTTCCAGTTCGAAATCTCGGAACGCCACACTTCGTTCCGCGCCACCGTGGCTCCAATCAACGCCAGAATCCACACAGCCGCACACGCCGTGACGACACGTGAAAGGCCCTGTCGATCGGCGAAATACGTTCTTGCCATGTCGATACAGCAGGCCAATGCCGTAAACGCACCGATGGAGGCAATGTAGCAGCGATGTTCCACCATCAAATCCGGCAGCGGAATGAAACTGGAAGAAATCGCGATCGTCACGAAATACCAGATGACCGAACAGAAGGCCAACGAACGGCGCGCATCCTCCTGGCGCCTGCAATACCACCACCAAGCTCCCCCAACGATCAATCCGATGATTGCCACTGATGGAAGAACCTGCGCGCCCCACAGTGATTTCGACATAGGGTATTCCCAATCCAGGTTCTGCCCATAGGGAACGAGGATCAGCCGTAAATACGTCAGCACCGCGCTCAGTTGGGTCAACGCGTAATGGTACGGATAGGCCGGGTCGGGATACGGGTTGGTTATGTTGACAGCAGCAGCAAGACTTGCGGTGCCGCTATTCTGTGCCCATGCCGTCACCATGATGAGCACGGGGATGATGGGCAGACAAAAGAAATACGGAAGCGCCCGTCTCCACACGATCTTCAGCGGGATCCCCATGACGAGCCAGTCCAAGGCGACCAGCATGAAGGGCACCGTAAACAGATCTTCTTTCGACAACATCCCGATGATCATTCCAATGACCGATGTCCAGCGAAAGAACCTCGCGGTGATCTTGTTCGCGGTCGAAAATGAAATGAAGTAGGTCAGGATCACAAACAGATAGAACAACACCGCCAACGAGGTAAACCGCTGCACAATGTAGGTGACGGACTCAGTTTGAAGCGGATGCACCAGGAAGAAGAGCGCAGCGGTGAACGAGATGAACCCCTCGGAAACAGCGGTCAACGAACCGGATTTTCGTGATTCGCGGAGGAGATGCAACAGGATCATGAAGAGCAGGACAGCATTGGCACAATGAATCGCAATGTTGACCGCTCGAAAACCTCTGGGCTTCATTCCATCAATGACGTAATTGATGTAGAAGGTCAGATAGGTCACTGGGCGCAGAATGAAATTGGTGGAGAGATCCGGATCCAGTCCCAACCTTCTGGAGTAGGTTGAGAACGCCACGAAATCACCATTATAGACAAAACTGTGTGCATCCTTTACCAGCGGATTATCCACCAGGTAAACGTGGTCGTCGAAGATAAACGGAAACGGCAGCGTATACCCGTAAAGCAATACACCCGTGGCAACAAGAATGCCGATGGCAATGCTAGGGAACCGTAAGTTGATCATGGGAACGATGCTGTCGTTGGGACGCCTGCCGGTGCGGCCTGAAATGGCTCGGCACGACCGGTATCTCCTGCGGATATCGCGTCTGCGCGTCTCGCACAACGAACTGTGGATCACTGTTGACGTGCATGTAGTTGCGCCCCACGTATTCGCCAACGATGCCAATGGCCAGCAATACGAGACCGCGGAAGAACCAGTTGGCCGCGTTAAGCTTCTGGAAGTTGTCCGGATCCTTGATCAACGGCGTTATCCACGCCAGCAACATATAGACACCATAGAAAGAACCGATCAGCGACATAATCACCCCCAACAACGCCACCAGCCGCAATGGATAAAGGGAAAACGCCACGAACATGTTTCCCCAGAGCGAAACCAGTTTGCCGAGGCTATAGCCAGACACCCCATCTTTGCGCGGCTGATGCTGCACGGTCACAACTCCAATACTGCGCGTTATTCGGAGGATGATGGCATCCAGATAAGGATCCGGCCCCGTGTATCGAATAATCTGCTCCACCATGAACTTCGACAGAATCTTGAAGCTGGAGAGGTAAAGGTCCACCGGCTTGCCCAGCGCGTGCGTGGCCATCCAGTTGTGCAGGCGACTGCCAATGTTCCTGAACGCGGAATGCATCTTGCCATCGTATCGGCTGTAAACCACATCATAGCCTTCTTTGATCTTCTCAACGAGTTTGCACACCTCCATCGGAGGATTCTGAAAATCATCGTCCATAATGACGGCGTAATCCCCCTCGGCGTAATGAAGCCCCGCCATCACAGCATTGTGCTCCCCGAAGTTCCTGGTCAACGAGATGTAGTCAATCACCTCGGGATACCGCTCACGAAGTCTCTGGCACGCTGCGCACGAACCGTCGCGGCTTCCGTCGTTGACCAACACCAGTTGCAGGCGATACGACGGACTCAGGTCTTTGATCAGCTCTTCGCACAATCGTTCGAGGGTCGCTTCGGAATTATACACTGGTATCACGATCGAGAGCCTGGTCATATAAGTCCTTTCGCCAATCAAGCACACTCTCACGTCAAGACACGGTGAATCTCGGCTAGCAACTGTTCCGGCGACGCTGTCTTCGCCACAAACCCCGCTGCGCCAGCCTGCATGGCTGCCACGCTGTAGACCGACTCGCTCTGCATGGAAAAAACCAGCACCGGAATGGCTGGATGCTGGCATTTGATCTCCTTGATGAGATCAAAACTCATCTTGCCTTTCAGGGAAATGTCTATGATCACCATGTCCGGCTTCGACACCTCCACCTCGGCCGTTGCCTGCGGCGCGTATTCAGCCACTCCGCACACCACAAGGTCCGGCTGCGAATTGATGAACTCGCGAAGCCCCTCCCGTAATATGCGATGCTCGTCTATCAGCAGAACCTTCCGTTTGCTAACCTTGGCTTCAGATGTCGTTGGCGTGGTCATGGTCACTGTTTCTCACATGCACAGTGTCCGCCAGATCGCTTTCCCCGGCTAGTCGGGGCATCCATGACTCGTCCCATCGGGTGGAACCCTAGGGTAAAGCCCTCACTGCCCCTCAGGCAGCAAC
>JBAZIR010000278.1:0-8278 GCA_041651735.1 Verrucomicrobiia bacterium
AAATCCACCAACCCAATACTCCATCACTCCACAACTCCATTACTCCAATGTCATCCTCTTCCATCGTTGTCGTCGGCAGTTCCAACACTGACATGATCATCCAGCTCGACCGCATCCCGCGGCCGGGCGAAACCATCCTCGGCGGCGAATTCGTCACCGCCGCCGGTGGCAAGGGAGCCAACCAAGCCGTTGGCGCGGCCCGCGCAGGTGGCAACGTCACGTTCGTTGCGCGCGTGGGTCAGGACATGTTCGGCGATCAGGCCATCGCGGGTTTCAAACGCGACGGCATCTGCGTGAAGCACGTCTTCCGCGACAAAGCCGCGCCGTCAGGTGTCGCGCTCATCTTCGTCGCCAAAGACGGAGAGAACAGCATCGCCGTAGCGGGCGGCGCGAATGCGAAACTCGCGCCGGGAGATGTGAAGAAGGCGGCGAAAGCCATTCGTTCCGCTGCCGTCCTCGTCATGCAGCTTGAAACGCCGATGGAAACCGTTCAAGCCGCTGCCGCGATTGCTGCAAGAGCCGGCGTACCCGTCATCCTCAATCCCGCCCCGGCACGTCCCCTGCCCGACTCGTTGCTGAAACTCGTGTCCATCCTCACGCCAAACGAAACGGAAGCCGAACTGCTCACCGGCATCAAAGTCACCGACGAAGCTGGCGCCGCAAAAGCCGCCGACAAGCTGCGCGCGCGCGGCGTGCAAACGGTCATCCTCACGCTCGGTCCGCGCGGCGCGTTCATCGCCGACGCCGACGGCAAGCAACTCGTGCCCAGTTTCAAAGTGAAAGCCGTGGACACCACCGCTGCGGGCGACATTTTCAACGGCTCGCTGGCCGTCGCACTGGCAGAGGGCAAGCCGCTGCCCGCCGCCGTCCGATTCGCCAATGCCGCCGCCGCGCTCTCGGTCACCAAGCTCGGCGCGCAACCCTCCGCACCAGCCCGCAAAACAATCGAAGAATTCCTGAAACAAAGAACACCATGAATCCTCCCAAACTCCACTTGCTTGCATTCCTGATACTGGCAACCGGCGTCTTTGCCGCCGACACACCACCACTCCAGCCACCCCCCAAAGCTCCGCCCGTCCAAATCGTGTTCGATACCGACATCGGCAACGATGTCGATGACGTGCTTGCCTTGGCGATGATTCACTCGCTGGCTACGCGCGGCGACTGCAGGCTGCTCGCCGTCACTGTCACCAACCCGCATGAACTCTCGGGGCCGTTTGTGGACGCCATCAATACGTTTTATGGACGACCCAATATTCCCGTGGCTGTGACTCGCCGCGGCCCCAACACCGGCCAGGGCAAGTTTCTCGGGCTTGCGGCAATCAAGGATGACAATGCTCCGCGCTATCCGCATCAGTTGAAATCCAGCGCCGAATCGCCGGATCCCGTCAAGCTATTGCGGCAACTGCTGGCGAAAGCCGCCGATCAATCGCTGGTCCTCGTGCAAGTCGGTTTCTTCACCAACTTTGCCGATCTGCTGGATTCGAAGCCTGACGACATCTCCCCGCTGCCGGGCCGTGAGCTGGTGAAACGCAAGGCAAAGCTGCTCTCGGTCATGGCCGGCGCTTTCCAAACAATCAACCACAACAACCACTACCGCGAATACAACGTCATCAAGGACATTCCGGCAGCGCGCAAGCTGGCCAAGGATTGGCCAACACCCGTCGTTTGGAGCGGTTTTGAAATCGGCATTGCCGTGCCGTTCCCCGTCCAAAGCATCGAACGGGACTTCAGCTACACGCCCCATCATCCTGCCGCCGAGTCTTACTACCTGTACATTCCGCCGCCGCACGAAAGACCGACATGGGACCTGACCGCAGTCCTGCACGCTGTCATGCCTGATCGCGGTTATTTCAGCTTGTCGCCACCAGGCGTTGTGACGGTGGAAGAGGATGGTTTCACACGCTTCACGCCCAAGCGAAACGGCCGGGATCGTTTCCTGATCATGAACGAAACAGAGGCGGCTCGCGTCAAGGAAGCGTTGGTGCAACTCAGCAGCCAGCCGCCGAACCACACAACAGGCAAGCCCTGAGTCAGGCTGGCAGCCATCGGCGGACGTCGCGACTGCGGGTCCGTGCGTGATGTACTGAGATTCCGGCTCATTGCCAGATTGCTGCATGCTGAAATGCGGGCAAGATTTTGCTTCCAGCAGGAGCGATGGAGGCGCAAATTGAACATGGTCCAAAAATTGAAAGACATGTTCATGAACACATCCACACTCCGCTTGAACCGCCGTGAATGGATCGCACGATCAACCGCCGCGCTTGCCCTCGCCTCGCCGCTCGCGCCGTTGCTGGCCGCGCCGGGGAAACGACGGTTCAAGATTGGTGCGTATGACGGATCCATCGGCAAGACGAGTTCACCCGCCGCGTTTGAAGTGGCCAAGGAGATAGGTCTTGACGGTGTGCAGGTCGGCTTCGGCAACGTCGCAAACAACATGCACCTGCGTCAGGCCGACGTGCAGCATCAATTCAAAGATGCCGCACGCCAAACCGGTGTCGAGATCGCCTCGCTGGCCATCGGCGAGATGAACAGCATTCCCTACAAGAGCGATCCGCGCCCCATCGAATGGGTCAGCGATTCCATCGACGTGGCGAAGGCGCTCGGCGTGAAGGTGGTCCTGCTGGCGTTCTTCAGCAAAGGCGACCTCCGCGATGACAAGCCCGGCACCGACGAGGCCATCAAACGTCTCAAGGCGGTCGCGCCCAAAGCGGAAAAAGCCGGCGTTATCCTTGGCATCGAAAGCTGGCTCAGCGCCGAAGCGCACATGGATATCATCCAGCGCATCGGCTCGCCCGCCGTGCAGGTTTACTACGACGTTTGCAACTCCAATGACCGCGGCTACGACATCTACAAGGAGATTCGCTGGCTCGGCACGAAGCACATCTGCGAGTTCCACATGAAGGAAAACGGAGCGCTGCTCGGCCAGGGCAAAGTGGATTTTAAGAAAGTCCGCGCCGCGCTTGACGACATCGGCTACGCCGGCTGGATGCAGATCGAAGGCGCCGTGCCCAAGGGCGCGAAGATGCTCGACAGCTACAAGGCCAACCTGAAGTTCCTCCGCGACATCTTCCCGAAGGATGCGTAGGACGTCGCCTTAAACAGATTATTGCTTCCGTTCGGAAGGGTTGATAATGAACGCATGAAAAGGGCGTTGGCTATTGTGATCGGTGTGAGCCTGCTATTGTCGCTTGCGCTTTTCTGGCCGTCTTGGTTTTTCTTACAATGGTCTAGAATTTCCGTCGGCGATGATGTAACGAGAGTGGAAGCTATTCTTGGCAAACCAGATTCCAAGGGTGCCAGTTTCGAGGAGCGCCAGCCGCGTCGCCACTGGTCTTTGTTTCGCTGGAGGCGCGGGCTTATTTACTACGATATTGATTTCAACATCGAAGGCGATGATTTCGACAAACCTACTCGGGTATTCAAGAAAAGATGGAGCTGGACATTCTTCTGGATTTCGTAAGTCCGAATAATCGCGCAAGCCAGATCATTAATCGCGGTGAACATTCGATCCACCAGATGTCAACTCCTGCGAAGCAAGGCTCATTCTGTGTATAGCCACAAGATCGCCGCGTTCACCGCCTTGCGGATTGTCGGAATGCGGTCAGGGTCCGGCAGAATTTCCGACGAGCGCAAGCCGCCGGCGTTCGGGATCGTCACCAATTCTCGCGCCTGCGCCAGCGCGCGTTCGGCGGCGGCAACTGACTTCCCCTGCCCTTTCGCTTTCGCCACCAACTCCTCCAACATTGCCATGGCCTCGTAGTCCTCCAGGCCTTCGCGGACCTGCTCCAACCGGATCGTACTCACCGGTCCGTCCACACCCGGATATGCCAGGAAACCATCGCCGTTCGGATAGCGGACCCAGTAGTGCCGCTTGCCGTCGTCGCTCTGGTTGATGAACGTGTGCCAGCCATACTGCCACGGGTCGAACGTCCACCACGACAGTCCCCAGAACTCGAAGCCGCTGCCGCCGTATTTCAGACAGTAGTAGGGCAGCATCCGCTCCGTCGCCAGCAACGGCGTATCGGTTGCCATCTGCCCATCGCACGTGAACAGGAAGTGTTTACCCGCCTTCACCACGCGCTCAATCTCCGGCACCGGGAAACAGCCGTATTGACCGACGCCCCAAAGATCAAGCGAGTTGTCCCACGCCTCGCAGTGCCGCCACGTACTGGAGTAAATCGGAATCGTCGTATCCACCTCGTGGAGCAGCGCGCAAAGTTTCTTCATCTGTTCGACAACGAACGGATGGTCGAAGTGCGGCTCATCGGAAATGTAATAGATGAACCTGTCGTGCCAGCCTTTCTGCTTCAGGTGGTCGGTGAAGAGACGATACGCCTGCTTGAGCGCATCATTGTACGCCGGCGTGAACGGCTCCAGCCCGAAGATCTTCTTCGGCGGATAGGCCCATCCGAACGCGTAGAAGAACGGCGGCGTGTAGCTGACATTCATGCCGAGTTCGTCGAAGCAATACCGGGCCATGACATCGAACTCCGTCGCGTCCATCGTTACCTGGCCGTTCTTGTATTCAAACTTCGGCTGCGCCGGGATGTGGTCGGTGCCAAGCCGGTGCTCGGCCATGAAGCGCAGCCATCGGCGTTGTCCTTCCGGAGTCTTGATGCCCGCGCCCATCTCGCCACCCGGCCCGCTGCGGAAATCGAAGATGGCCTTCAACCGCGTCCGCTCCGGCAGCGTGAACGGCAGCACCTTCACGCACACGGGCACTGTAGTCAGCGTCTCGTCCCAATCGCGAATGCTAACCGTGCCACGATACTCGCCCGGCGACGCGTCGCGCGGCACGTGCACAGTGAACCAAAACGGTTGTGCGCAATCCTCGGCAACGGAGAAGCGCCCGTTTGGCTTCAGTGGGTCGGGCCACCAATCCGCCCAGCCGTCGGTGGAACCGTGTCCGCGCGGCACGCGCCGATGCCATGCCGGCACGTCCGTCTGGAAGTAGCCGCTCGGCCAGTCAATCGGCACGTAACCGACGCGCTCCACTTTCACCATCGGCAGCACCGCACCCTTCTTGTTCTTCAACAGCGACACAGCCACCTCCGCGCATCCGAACCCAGCGGTACTGCGCAACACGAGTTGGAACGGCTCATATTCGTTGCGCGCGCATTCCAGCGTTACAGACTTCGCCGGCCGGCCCGGCAGCGAATCGCGGAAGACCTTCACGAGCGGATTCACTTCCCAGACCTGCAGCGATGGTCTCCGAGCGCCGGACGTCTCCCCGCTCTCAAATCCCACAACCTCGCCCGCCACGACACGGCACAGCAACACGCCGTCGTGTTGAATCGTGCCGCGTCCGCCCGCAGTCATGTGCGCTTGAAGCGTCGTTGCATCCGACAACACCACGCCGCCTTGCGGAGGCGCAACGCGCGCGTTCGTTGTCAGGTGCAGTTGAATCGTCGCGGCATCCGGCGGCACGTGAATCACCGTGGAACTGAACATCCAGCCCGCATCACTGCCGACCGCCGGCTGTGTGCCAACGTAGCCACCGCTTCCAACAACCTTGCCGTCGCGGCCCAGTTGGTGCGCGTGCAGCATCGCCGAACCGGACAAACCCGTGCCCTTCAGAAATCCACCATAGAAATAACTCGCGCCAGTCTGCACGGGAATCGGTTGCGACCGCCAGCCGACCCATGTGTTCTTCGCATCCGGAAGCAGCGTGAACGCGGCGCTGCGCCTGCCGAACATCGCGTCCGCACCGAAGCCGCCGCCCTTGCCCGTCGTCAACCATCCCTCCGGCGAGTCCGCGCCTGACTCGAAGCTTCCGTTCGCTGCAAGGTTCAGCGGGCTGGTCAACAACTTCTCGTAAGCCGACGCAAAGGCGTTCGTTGCCTCGCGTTGCGTCGCGCTGAAATAGATCGCGAACTCGCGCTCCGACTTCGCGGGCAATGCTGCGTCAAACATCACCGTGCTGCCGCGTCGCACGCAATTCGCCGCCACCTCGCCGGTCGCCGTATCCACAATGCGCAGCACAGCATTCGTCGGCACGGCACGCAGTTTCGCCATCGCTGGGCGCAAGTCCGCGTGGACCAAAGCACCGGAGGCCGGCGCATCCGCGAGGTTGAATACGCGCACGACTGCGCAGCACGGCCACTGGCGTGAGAACTCCAGCTTCTTCCGTTCTGCTCTTGCCAGCGCCAACTGCTCTGTCTTACCCACGCTTACGCGCAGACTGTTGCCTCCGTCTACTTCCTCGAACCGTGCGTCGTCAAACCATGCCCGGCCCGTACCATGCAGCACTGTGCCGAGAGTCGCAGTCACCGCAGTCGGCGGCGCTGTAAAAGTGATGCTCACTTCCTTCCAACCAAACGAACCTGCGCCGACACCGACGGTTTTGTTGACGAGTTGCGGCTTCTCGCCGTTCACATGAACGAACCAACCCGCCCGGCCAACGACGTTCTCGGCCCGCACCCAGCCGCTGACTTTGTAGCTGCGGCCCGGCGTCACCGGGATGTTGTGCTGGCTCCACTGCACCCAGCTTGGTTCCGCGCCCGCGTCCACTTCCACCTTCACGCATCGCCCGCTGCGCCCGCCCGCCGTCTCCCATGTTGCACGATGGCGCTCGTCCGTGCTGCCAGAGCTCCAACCCGCCGGCGTGTTCGTGCCCGATTCGAAACCGCCGTTGATGAAACCCGCTCGCAAGAACTCCGGCACCGCCCATGCCGCATCGTTGCCGGCATAGAGATAAACCGTGGTCATTCCCTTCGCCGGACACCCGGCCGGAATCGTGATGCGATCGTCAGCTGCCAGCACGCCGCTTCGTTTCGGACAACCGCCGCTGTCGCTCACATCAAACAACAGTTCCTGTCTCGCCTCATTACAAGCGCGCAGCGACTCCATGCGCTGACCCGCCAGCGCCGCCACGTTCACCGTCACCGGCTCGCCCGCCATCGTCGCATCGCCGGAATTCCTGATGCTGACCGGCACGCGCAGCGGCCAGTAGCCACCGCCCGCAAGGTAACGGGTTTCGAGCCACGGCGCGGCGGTTGACGCACTGTGAGCCACCGTTGCACACAACAGCGACGCAACGAGAAGAGGAAGAAAGCGTTTGATCATGGCATCCCACCTCTAGCGCATCGTCCAACGCAGACGCAAAGAAAAAAGCCAGCCGCGTAGCAACGCAGCAATGCCTTTGTTTCGCGTTGCCGTCGCGAAAAGTCATTGGCAAAGCGCGAGTCTTTGATAGACTCCCGCCGCCTTGTTCCCAAGAAGGATAATAATCTGCTGGTTCTGTCTGGTGGCTGCCGTGCCGATGGCATCGTGGGGTGCTGAACGGCCAACGATGCCACCAGCCACGCCGCTTTCTGTGTCATCGCCCCGATTGACGCTCGACCAGTGCATCAATCGCGCCTTGGACCAAAACCCCGACGTATTGGTTTCGAAGAAGAAACTGGAGGAAGCGGCCGGAGGCATTGTTGAAGCACGCGCGGGCTATCTGCCAAGTCTGACCACTTCCGGCGGCTACACGTGGGTCGAGAAAGGTTACATGACGATGGACGGCGCACTCCCGGGCCGGCGGCCGGAATTATGGAACGTCGCCGTCCGTGTGACCGAGACAATCTACTCGGGCGGCGCAGTAGGCGGAAGGATGCAGATTGCCCGGCTCAACCGCCAGGCGCGGTTGTTGGAATACGAAGCCATGCTGGACCGTGTCATCATGGAGACACGAGTGGCCTTCTACGAAATCCTTCAAAACAGAGCGCAGATTGCCGTCCACGAACAGGCGGTCGTGTTCCTGGAGAGCGAGTTGCAAAACCAGCGCAACAGGCAGCGAGTGGGCAATGCGGATCGCCTGCACGCGTTGCGCGCCGAGGTGAGCTTGTCGTTGGAACGCGCGGCCCTGCTGGAAGCAAGGAACCGGCTGTCGAACTCCCACGCGAAGCTTGCCGAACTGCTCGCCATCAAGACGCCGTCCGCCCGCGCACGGCGCGACTACAAGCAAATTGTTCCCGGTGATGCGCTCGTTGTGCCACGCCCGACCGTGGATGAAGCCCCGGCTTTCGAGGTGGAAGGGGAGCTGACATATGCCAAGCGAACATTGGACCTGGGCACATGTCTGGCCCAGGCGCTGGCGCAACGTCCCGAAGTCAAGGTGCGCGAGAAGGAAATTGCTGTTCAGAAACAACAATTGATCGTGGATCGCAGCGCGTCGCGGCCGAAAGTGGACCTGTTTGTTGGCTATGATGCCGTCAACGAACCCAATAGCGCGGCCTCGCGCACTTACTACGATGGCTATCTGGCTGGCGTGGCGGTGAGCTGGCAGCTA
>JBAZIR010000279.1:0-8140 GCA_041651735.1 Verrucomicrobiia bacterium
TCTCGACGCCCGGCATCTTCGTTGAGGTCGCGGCGGGCTGGCCGTTGACCAGCACCTCGAATGTATTGGTGCTGCCGGCGCCCAGCGCGGCGTCGTTGCCGACCCAGACGCTGAACGTCGCGAAGACGTTCGTCGGCATCAGGAACGTGTATTCCGTCCGCCAACCGACGCCGAACCCCTTCTTGAACGTCTTCACGTCACCGTTGGCCATCTTCAGCTTGAGCGGCTGGCGGCCGAGGCTCTTGAACTCGCCGGCGCTCGCGAACCACGATCCGGACGCGTTGCGCAGGAAGCGCCCCTGATGGTTCTTGTCGCTCCACGAGAACGGCGGGCCGCTCACGGGTGTGAAGTCGGCGAGGCTGACTTCGCGGGGCAGGGGAGTGTCGAGCCGGTTGTGGGCGATGCAGAGCACGGTATAAAACACATCCGTCAACAACCGCGTGCTCTCGGTGGCGGCGGCGATGCCTTGCGCCTTGAACTTGCGCATGTCGTTCGCGCCGAGCGCCTCCATCATCGGGATGAGATGCCGCTGGGCGCGCTGGTTCATCTGGTAGTGCTGCTCCACGACGTTGAAGATAAGTTCCTCCGTGCTCGCGCCGAGCAGTCGCGGACGGTGGCTCTTCACCGCCGCTTTCAATTCCGCCAGCGTGAACGGGCAGTGGTCTATCCGTGAGTGGAACCACTCCATGTCCGTGCGTTCCGGCAGCGGCATCAGCCGCCGGATGTAGTCGATCTGCGACAACATCGGCCCGCCTTCCGGCACCGCGATCTCACCGTAACTCATGTGCGACGGGCAACTGCTGTCCTCGATGTAGTGCGCCGCGCAGCCGAAATACTTCATCGCCTCCGTCGTGTTCCCCTCGCGGAACAACGCAATGGCGCGCGGCAGGTAATAGTCGAACACCAGCTTGTTCTGCTCCATCCCCGCCGGCAGATGCAACAGCGCTTTCACGCCCGCGGGCGGCGACATGATGTAGGGCTTCGCCTCCGGCTTGAACGCCATGTCGGGATAGATGCAGTAGCGATGCACGAACGGACTCACCTGGTCGCCGAGCAACGGCTTCTGCCACGCCGGCAGCAGGTCTGCCGCCGTCTGCGAGATGTGCGCGTGCGGCTCGCCCCATGCCCAGGCACGCGCGACGTTGGCGAACAATACCAGTGCGACCAGCCATTTCGTTTTCATAAATGCTCCTGTCGGAAAGCGGCTCGTGTTTCCACGTGACTATGTGTTTGAGCCATACAATGCGAGAGCCTTGTTGTAGTTCTCCTCGCCAACCCATGTTTTGATATACTCTGCATTGTAAACGATGTCCTCTCGCAGAATGAGCTTGGGTAACAGCAATCGAGTGGTGTCTGACTTGAAAAGGCTTTCATAGAAACCAACCACCAGAATCGTAAACAAGTCATCTTCAGCGGTCTCGTCGCGCGGTTGTTCTTCACACCATTTCGCGAACTCAACAATCCTGCTGATTAACTCCGGCGTCAACTCTTGGGGCTTTTTCTTCGCGACCCAAGAGGCAAGTTGCCCCATAAGGACATAGGGAAGGTCTTCGTACTGCTGAATCGCGTCGGACACCTCAGGAAACCGCTTTGACATTTCACCGTAAAGGTTCATCTGCCGGAATGTCCCAGTGGAGCAGTTCGAACATCGCGACGTCTCTGCTACTTCACAAATCCCTGCGCCTTCAGCCAGAACACCAGGTCTTTCGCCCACGGATGCGGATTCGCGAACGGCTCCTTGTCGGCGAGGCCCATGCCGTGCCGGCCTTGCTGATAAACATGCAAGTCGAACGGCACGCCGCATTGCCGCATCGCGGCGGCAAAGTTGAGACTGTTCTCCACCTTCACGCCCTTGTCCTCCCACGTGTGCCAGATGAAACACGGCGGCGTCTCCTTCGTCACCTGCAACTCGTTCGACAATAGCTTCACCAGTTCCTCCGCCGGATTCTCCCCCAGCAAATTCTTGCGCGAGCCCCGGTGCGTATTCGCATCCAGCATCGAGATGACCGGGTAACACAATATCCCCGCATCGGGCCGGCTGCTCTGGCGTTCCACAGGATCGCTCGCGTCGGGCTTGCCCGCGTCGAAATGCGTTACCAGCGTCGAGGCCAGATGACCGCCCGCCGACGAGCCCATGATGCCGATTCGCTTCGGGTCCACCTTCCATTCGCCGGCCTTCGCGCGCACGAGCCGCACCGCGCGCGCGGCGTCGCCGAGCATGATCGGGTGCCGGTAGCCGTGCGACCCGAGCCGGTAACGCAGCACAAAGCCCGCCACGCCGTGCTGGTTCAGGTAGAGCGCGTAATCCTGCCCTTCGTGCTTGGCCAGCCCGGCGTAGGCGCCGCCGGGACAAATCACAATCGCCGCTCCCGTGGCCTTCGACGCTTCCGGCAAATACGGCGTCAGCGTCGGGATATCGAACTCCGTCTTGCCGAGCGCGCCCGGAGCGCCGTCGGGCCAGAGCGGGATTGGATTGAGCGCGTCAGCGCGGAGGATGACAGGGCAGAGGAGCAGCACCAGCAGCGAAAGAGTTTTCATCATGGGCCCGGAGCATAGCGGAAATGACACACGAATCAATGCGCAGGATACCGTTGAAAGCGCGTTGCGTCCTCATATCGTATTGATGTCTCTTCCTGCAAACTCCACTGAGCTTGACCAAGCGTGTTTGATCTTGGAGCTTTCCGGGTCACGATACCAAGCCTCTTGCCACTGCTGATTGAAGTCCCATTCCCATGTTACTTCCATTCCTTCCTGAAAATGGTTCTTCGTTGTTGGAAAGATCTGGTAGCTACCGGCTTGCGCGCCATGACCTATTGATTCGAGGATAATTGCTTTGCCATTCATTGGCTTGGAACATTGAGGGTCAGAGAATATTTGGACGTTGATCTTATGAACTCGATGGCGCGCTGTTGGAATACGGGCAATGCTTCGGATAATAACCAGACCGGAGTCGATTGCTCTAATTGCTTCTTCCTCACTGGCTGCGACACCGTGAACAATGCGGTTTCGAACATGGCCAAACTGTTCGATCGCAGTTGAAGCTAGCGGGGGCAGGTTTGACTGTTCATAGAGAGAGTTGATCGCTTTCGAGAGTGGGTAGGTGGCACGTCCCTCAAGCTGACCGCGCACAGCGAAATGGCGTCTAACCTCACGTTCAATCTCAGAACTTAGAATCATTAACGCTACTTTAGGACTGCGCGCCGCCTCATCAAGGACACGGCGTTCAATCTCCCTAACCCTCTCTTCATTATTCGAAGATGTTGAACCGTTCGCCTCTTCAGGGGGGCGCGAATTCGCTGAAGTTAAAGCAGTGACGGTTTTCGGCGATGGTATAGGTATGGAAGCATCTACCGCCTTCGCAGTGGCGTCAAGTGCGTCTAGTTCGATCTCTTGACCGAGCACCTTGCCGCGCTTGAGCCGTGTCGCGAGGGCTGACAGTTCCTTCCGAAACATCATGACAAGAATTAGAACTACGAGCGGCCACGCTATAGCGGCAATGATCTGAGCCCATGCCTTGATATGTTCAGGGTTCATCTTAAGTAACCTCCATTTATCTTCGTTCGGATTGTCCTCCCCGAACCTCATTGCATCAAGTGCTTTCCGGTGGGCGTTTTTGCAGTGTCATCCTCGCGGCTGGGTCACTCGACGGGCCTTGGTGGGTAGGGCGAAGCGTCCCGCTGAGCCGTTGTGGTTGGCGGTGTGTGTTCTTGGGGGGGCGGCTCGGTAGGGACGCCTCGCCCTACTTCGGAGGGGGCGCGGCACGTTGACGGGATGAACGGCTGCGGCAAACAGCCGGTGCGAGCTTACAGATGTGACTTCGCCTGATGGAAAGGCTAGAGGACTGTGTTCGCCGGCTTTTCAAGGAAGGTGAGGGTCACGGTTGGCGAGACCGTTTGGGTTCGCGTGAGGGCATAGCCGTGGCGCTGATAAAGGCGAATGTTGGCTTCGCTCTTGCTTCCGGTGAAAAGCTCGAACCTTGCCACGCCTGCGCAACTCGCTTCGATCGCCTGCAACAACTTTGAGCCGATGCCCTGTCCTTGAAACTCTGGATGAACAATGAGCCGGCCGATGGCACAAGTGCCTCCGCTGACCTTGGCCCGGACCGAACCGACAATACGATTGTTCACCGTTGCCTTGAGAATCACCGAAGTCGTGAACTCCTCTCGGAGGGACTCGAGGGTCTGGGTCAGAGGGGGCAGCGACCAATCGTTATACAGCTTCGCTTCCGACTGATACGCGAGTTTCTGCAGCGCAAGAATCGTTTCCGCATCTTCAGGAGTGGCGCGGTCTATCGTGAGCATGGAGTTGTCATCCCATCCGCCGCTTATACCAGCCTGCGCAAAATGTTTGGTGATGCCTTCATTCTGACCAGAATTGTCCCTTCCCCGTTTGCTTCCATCAAGCGTTTTTCCTTCTGCCTGCTCCCCAGCACCTCGACACCCGCGATGGCGAAAGCAAGCCGGGCCAGCAGTCACCTGTAACGCGGACACTCCTGTCCGCGCGCGTAGGGCGCGCTGAATGTGGGAGGGGCCTCAGTGCCCCGACTGCTTTGCCAGGCCACCTCGTTCTTGGTCGGGGCGCTAAGGCCCCTCCCACATTCAGCACGCAACCTCCCTGCGCCCCTGCCACCAGACCCGCCATGAAGACGATGACGATGTTCGTTCCTCAATCCGTGTGCATCTGTGTTCATCTGTGGTTGCTTCTCAGCACCACGACGCCCGCGACGGCGTTCAGGGTGGCGATGAGGAGGCAGACGGCGGGGACACCGATGAGCGGGATGAGCAACGTACTCGGCAACAACGCGCCCAGACACGCGCCGACGAAGTCCGCCGTGTAGAGCTGTGACGCGGTGGCGGTGGCGTTCTCAACCGAATCCATGCCATCGGATTGCCCCCTCACCCCGGCCCTCTCCCCCTCGGCGGGGGCGAGGGGGAAGTTCTGCGCGCTATCAGGTGAGTCACTTGGCGTTGAACTTGTCGCAATCGGCACAGATGTATTCCCTCTCCCCATTCGATGGGGAGAGGGCCAGGGTGAGGGGCTGCGGTGATCGCGTGAAGTTGGTGCGGTACATACGCGCCCCGCCAGCGGGAACTGCATACCGACGAGCGCACCGAGGAGGATGGTGAGCAGGGCGATGGCCGTTTGCACGAGGAAGAATCCGCCGTTACCGCCGACACGAGCGAGCGCCATCAGGCAGAGCGGCAGTAACGCCGCAAATGCCGCGACGGCGAACGCGAGCCAAGCCAGCAGCCGCCTGTAACGCGGACACTCCTGTCCGCGCGCGTCGGGCGCGCTGAATGTGGGAGGGGCCTCAGTGCCCCGACTGTTGTGGCAGGTGACGTTGCTCCCGGTCGGGGCGCTGAGGCCCCTCCCACATTCAGGAGGCTCGTTGCCCGTCGCTGGTGGTGTGGTTAAGTGGGAAGATCTTCCAATCTCGCCCGCCGTTGCCTTGGAGCAGGACGGGCGAAGCTCGGAGAGCTTCAGCCCTCTCATCATCCCAAACGCTCCCGCTGCCAAGCCTGCCATGAAGACGGTGACGATGATGCCGAGTTGTTGATAGACGGAGCCGTAGAGAATCTGGAACGCCAGCAGCAACACCACTTCCAATCCCGACGCAGCAAATCCCGATGCGAAGACCGCCAGCGGCGCGGCGCGAAGACGGATCAGATAAACCGTTAGCAATATCAGCACCGTCACCACAACCGTCGGCTCCAGCAGACCGAGTCTCACCTTGAACTGACTCATCCAGTGACGGAGATGGTAGTAGTAAAGCACCGGGCTGAAGTCGCGGTTCACGGCGGGGGACAGCGTGATGGTGCGGATCTTGGCTTCCTTGGCCTCTCGCGTGATCAGGCCGAAGCCAAAACTTGATTTGGGAGGCGCTCCCATAAGCGCGCGGGAGTCGAGGCGATTGTTCGTGGCACGGCGCATATCCTCCATACGGTCGGGCGCGAGTGTGGCTTTGAGATAATGACGATTGACGAGGCGGGTGGGGACGCCTGCTGCCTCGATGCGCGCGGCGATGTCGTCATGCAGCGGGCCGTCGGAGGCGAGGAAGAAGACGCGTCCACCGGGAATCACCAGTGTGTTTTTGAATGCCGTGTCGAGCGTGCGGCGCGCCGACGTGAGCAGCCGCGCCAGTTTCGGGCTGACGTAGTGGGCGTAGCGGCCCAGCCCGAACGACAACACGCCGCCGTCGGTGAGCACGCGTTTGACCTCGCCGAAAAATTCCGCTGTGTAGAAGCGGTTGAGCTGCGACGTGGATGGGTCGGGCACGTCCACGATCACCACATCGTAGCGGTCGGTGGTTTGTTTCACGAAGAGCCGGCCATCGGTGTTGACGAGCTTGATGCGCGGGTCGTTGAGGTTGGCGGGGAGAAACCGGCGGCCCGCCTCGATGATGAGCGGATCGAGTTCGACGCAGGTGACTTCGGCGACGCCATACTTGAGAATTTCGCGCGCGGTGCCGGAGACACCGCCGCAAACAACCAGCACACGCCGCGCGCCGGGCCGCTGTGCCATCGCGTAGTGGACGGTCTCCTCGACCTGCTGGGTGTTGTCGGTGGAGATGATTGGCAGGCCATTCTCGATGAAGTTGTATTGGCCGAAGGACTCGGTGACGACGAGTTTGCCATAGGGGGAGTTGCCGCGGAAGACGACATGCTGCCCCTCGAACTGGATCGCCGTGGCCAGCGCGTCGGCATTGGCAAAGACGATGACGCCCACGAGCGCCGCCACGAGGACGGCGGCGATGCCGAGCAGGAGTTTTCTTCCGAACCACATCGCCAGCGCGCCCGCGAGCAGCAGGTTCAGCATCGCCGGGAAATAGAGGATGCCGAGGTGATCGAACAACCGCACGAGCACGAAGCTGAACAACGCGCCGCCGGCGATGCTGCCGATGCAGTCGGCGACGTAGACGCGGCCAATAGCGGCGGCGGCGTCTTCGTCGAAGCTGGAACGGTTCAGTTGCCGCGGCCCCTCACCCCGGCCCTCTCCCCGCTGAGGCGGGGAGAGGGATGAGTCCCTCGCCTTGAGCGCGCCCAAATTATCTGGCGCGGAGGGTTGCGGCAGTTGCGGTGTTCCCTCTCCCTTCGCTTGCGAGGGGAGAGGGCCAGGGTGAGGGGAGGCGTCTGTTGAGATTGACCGCGTTTTTCCACCCGTGGCGACGGAGCAGGCCAGCGTCAGCAGCCAGCCAGACGCGACGCAGAAGGGGAGCAACACCACAAAGCTGGCGAGCACGGTTTCGATGAGGCCGACCTGGATGCCGCGTCCGAAGACGGCGTTGCGCAGGACGCTGAGCAGAAAGACCTGCACGAGCGGCGCGACGGCGATGAAGATCAGCGCAGCGATGAACGCACCCTCGCGGTTCCGGAGGCGGCCCGACGCGCGGCCCAGCCACGCGCCCGCGCCGGTCAGCAGGAGCCAGTTGCCCAGAATGATGCCGAGCACCATTTCGTTGCCTGCGAAAGCGGCGAGCATCTCGCGCATCAGCACCAACTGCGCGATGACGGCTGCCGCGCCGAGGCCGCCGACGGCGAGCAGCAGCAGGCGGCTTGCGCGGCCGGCGGGTGGCGGCGGCGTGTCCGCGGCGGTCATGTTACAGCTCCGATTCCTTGAACGCCTCGACGTGGTAGATGGCGACGGCGGTACCGGGCCCGCGCCAGGCATCGGGTGCGCAGCCGGCTTTTTCCGAGAGTGTGTTGAGGAACATGACCTTGTCGGGAATCTGCTCCCAGACTTGCGGCAGATACGTTGCGCCGCGGCCGTTGATCTGCAACACGACGCCGTCGCGATGCGGTTTCAACTTGGCGAGCAGATCATCCGGCGAACTGAACGCAAGCGGTTGCGGCACAGTCAGCACGCTTACCTCGACCTGGAGTTTGTCGAGTTCGTCGGGGCGCACCGGCTGGAAACGGTGGTCGCGTGTCGCTGCGCTCTGGGCGTTCTCGATGACGGCCTGATAGAGCGGCAACTGCGGGATGATGTGGCCGATGCAGCCGCGCAGCGCGCCGTTCTCGGTGAGCGTCACAAAACAGCCTTTGGGCTCAGCGAACTTCGCCGGCAGCGTCTTCGCGTCAACGGCGGGCAGGCGGTTGGAGGTCACGACTTCCTTGACGGTGCGGCGGGCGAGATCGAGTAG
>JBAZIR010000280.1:0-8104 GCA_041651735.1 Verrucomicrobiia bacterium
GCATCTCGACTGTGGCATCCTTGGCACGAAATATCTCCTCCACGCGCTGACCGACAACGGCCGCACGGACGTTGCCTATACAGTGGCCACGCAGACGACGCCGCCAAGCTGGGGCGACTGGATCAAGCGCGGCGCGACAACGCTCTGGGAAGACTGGGAAGGCAAATCTTCGCTCAACCATATCATGTTCGGCGACATCTCCGCCTGGTTCTACAAGACGCTCGCGGGCATTCGGCTGGACCCGGCCGCGCCGGGCTTCAAGAAAATGGTCATTCGGCCCATCGTCGCTGGCGACTTGAAATGGGTGCGCGCCAGTCACGATTCGTTGCGCGGAAGGATCGTCAGTGAATGGAAATGCGACGGAAAGAAGTTCATCCTCGACGTGAGCATTCCTGCGAACACCACAGCCACCGTGTTCGTTCCCGCGAGAAGTCATGCCGAAGTCACCGAAAACGGCAAGCCGCTCGACAAGGCAAAGGGCGTGACGTTCCTCCGGAACGAAGAGAACTGCGCCGTGTTGGCAGTCGAATCCGGCGCGTATCACTTCGCCGCGAAGATCGCCAAGTAAGCCGGCCTGTCCTGCGCGCAGCAAAACCAATTTAGCTTAATCGTAAAATGAAGGGTTGACATTGCCATACCGGTCAGTATGGTTTGCGCCCAGTTGGAGATATTGGCATGGCGAGAACTTCACCTCAAATGCCGGTTCGATTGGCGCAAAGCGCGTTCGCGCTGTTTTCGCAACGCGGCATCGACAAGGTCAGCCTGGACCAGGTTGCTTCACACGCGGGCGTGACCAAGGGCAGTGTCTACTGGCATTTCAAGTCCAAGGACGAACTCATCAAGGCTGCCTGCGCCCACTATTACCGGGACTTCCATCGCCGGATGAACGCCGAGATTGCGCCCGTGCGCGACCCGATGAAACGGCTGGAGCGCGTGCTGCGGCGGTCGGTGCGGATTTGTCTGCTGGACACGGAGAACCGCGTATTCACGATGGATATCTGGGGCTTGTCTCTGCACGACGCGGAAGTGCGGCGTGGCTGGCAGCAATTCTACGACAGTGTGCGCGAGTTTTACATCGGCCTCGTGCGTGCGGCGGTGCTCTCCGGACAGATGGAGGTGGACAAACCCGAGCGCGCAGTAAACCTCATGCTCGAAGCCATCGAGGGGATCAAGTTGCGTGCGATGTTTGAGCCACAGATTTGTTCGCCAGCAGAAGAGAACGAGATCGTCAATAGCTTGATGGAGATCCTGGGCTGCGGAAAACGCGCAGTCAAAGCCGCCTAGTTTTGTTTTAACCCACAACATACCGGAGAGTATAGATCGCCATGAAAAACCAGACCCACGCAACCAACACCCACGAGGCAACCCGTCGTCAGTTCCTCAGGACTTCCGCTGCCGCCGTCGCGGCTGTCGGCAGCCTGTCGGTCGAGCGCGCCGCGCATGCGGCGGGCGGCGGTGTCATCAAGATCGGCATGATTGGCGCGGGCGGACGTTGCGCCGGCGCGGCCGAGAACGCCATGAACGCCGGCCCTGACGTGCGGCTTATGGCGATTCACGACATCTTCATGGATCGCGTGAAGGGAAAGCTTGAGGTGCTCAAGAAGAAGAAGCCCGATCAGGTGCAGGTGGATGACGCGCATTGCTTCGACGGGCTGGAGGGCTACAAGGGCGTCATCGAAGCCAGCGATGTGGTGCTCATCGCGAACGCCGCCAAGTTCCATCCTTTCTATGCGATGGCCGCAATCAAGGCGGGCAAGCACGTCTTTGTGGAGAAGCCGCACGGTATTGACCCGCACGGCATCAAGACGCTGATGGCGGCGTGCGAACTGGCGAAGCAGAAGAAGCTCTGCGTTGTCTCCGGCCTGCAGAGCCGTTATCACGCCGGTTACATCGAGACGATGAAACGCCTCCACGACGGCGCCATCGGCGATATCGTTGCCATTGAGGAGAACTTCTTGCGGCAACCTTACGGCGTTTATCGCCGGCAGGAAGGTTGGACCGAATTGCAGAGCCAGTTCGGAAACCAGTATCATTTCGTCTGGCTCAGCGGCGACGACGTGCCGCAGTCGCTGGTGCATAACATGGACCGCGCGACGTGGGCCTTGAAGGAAACGCCTCCTCTGAAATGTCATGGCCTTGGCGGTCGTGCTTCATCGTTCAGCCCGGAACACGGCAACGTCTTCGACCACCACTCGGTCATCTACCACTATGCCAATGGCGTGCGAGCCTACGCTTTTTGCCGGACCGAGGTCCGCTGCTACAACGAAGTGTCCAGCATCATCCTCGGCAGCAAGGGCCGTTGCGATCTGACACGCTGCCAGATCGAGGGCGAGACGAAATGGCGGTTTGAGGGTAAGGCGGATCCCTACGATGCCGAGCACCGGGCGTTGTTCGGCGCCATTCGCGAAGGCAAGACCATCAACAACGGCGACTACATGGCCCGCAGCACCATGATCGGCATCATGGGACAGATCAGTTGCTACACGGGCGCGGAAGTGACGTGGGAGCAGATCAACAAGTCCGACTTTTTCTTTGCGCCGAAGTGCGAAGATTGCCGCATGGACATGGAGCCGCCCGTCAAGATCGGTCCCGACGGCACTTACCCCGTCTATGTGCCCGGCGTGACGAAGTTGATTTGACCAGCATGGTTCGAACCGGTGGGATGAATTTGCGACGAGCGGTAAAGGAAATCAGAGTTTGGATCCCCGCAGGGGATCAACATGAGTAGCCGCAGGTGAAACCTGCGGAAGCGAACAAACATAATGGAAAACAACCCCGAAGGGTTGAACCCAGTGTCAGCGCGTAACGAGCAGAACGACGATGGCGACCTATACGCAGATCATCTATCACATCGTTTTCGCGACGAAAGATCGGGAGCCGGTTCTGTCAGCCGACCGCCGTCGCGACTTGTTTGCCTACATCTGGGGCGTTCTGAAGAAGAACGAATGCCATCTCTATCGCCTCAACGGCGTTGCCGACCACGTCCACATCCTGACCAGCTTGCATCCGACCGTGGCGCTGGCCGATCTCGTCAAAGACATCAAGATCGCCTCATCCACGTGGATCAAAGACGGGAAGGTGTTCCCTGGTTTCAATCATTGGCAGGACGGATACGGCGCATTCACATATTCCAAGGACGAGAAAGACGCCTTGATCGAATACATCAAGAACCAGGAAGAACATCATCGCACCGAGACTTTTGCAGACGAGTACAAGCGGTTCTTGAAGGAAGCAGGGATTGAATTTGATGAACGGTATCTTGAATAGCAATCGGACGCAGGTTCGACCCCTCCGGGGTCGAGTCGTCTTTGGGTTTCCGGTTCCGTGGGTTTCACCCGCGGCTACTCATGTTAATCCCCTCCGGGGATGGTTCGGACGGCAAATGGCCGCGCTTGTCTGCCGGGTTCCGTGGGTTTCAACGACGGCTATTCTTCTAATGTCTTCGATGGCAGCCAACACTGCATACGTACCAAGGCGAGCGTCATCGCAATACGCAAGAGGTTGATTTTGGACACATACTTCTCGATCCGTTGAGCAAAAAAGCGAACCCATAGACTTTGAACAGTTACGGATGAACCGTCGAACAAACACATGAAGACAAATCTCATTCCAACGTTAGCTCTTTGTATGACCGGCGCTGTCCTCTTCGCCACCGCCGCCGATCCCAAACCGTCCGACGGCTATCCCTATGCGGGTCCGCCCGCGGCGACGCCGAAACCGATGCAGGTGCTGGTGGTCACTGGCTGCGACTATCCCGGCCACAAATGGCCGCTGACGACGCCGGTGCTGGCGCAGGGCTTGCGCGAAGACCCGCGCGCCGACGTGCGCGTCATCGAGGATGCGCACTTCCTCGATTCGGCGGCGCTGGGCCGCTACCACGTCGTGGTCCTGAACTACATGAACTGGAAAACACCGGGGCCGGGCGAGGCGGCGCGCGCAAACCTCAAGCGGTTCGTTGAGAACGGCGGCGGTTTGGTGCTGGTCCACTTCACCTGCGGTGCGTGGATGGAATGGCCGGAGTTTGTGAACCTCGCCGGTCGCGTTTGGAATCCAAAAATGCGCGGCCACGACCCTCGCGGGCCGTTCAAGGTGGAGATCGCCCAGCCGGATCATCCGATCATGAAGGGCTTGCAGCCGTTCGAGACCGAGGACGAGCTTTACACCTGTCTCGACGGCAACGTGCCTATCGAGGTGCTCGCGAAGGCGACCTCGAAGGTGGACAAGAAAGACTATGCAATGGCATTCGTGCTGAACGTCGGCAAGGGGCGCGTGTTTCATTCGCCGTTGGGCCACGACGTGAAGGCGTTCAACGCGCCCGTGCTCGAACTCTTCCGCCGCGGCACCGCGTGGGCCGCCGGCAAAACGCCGACGCCCTGATGATCTGAAAGGACCGACTATGAACGAACACCATTTCTTCTCCCGCCGTCAATTCCTCGGTGGCGCGCTGGCCGCCGGCGCGTCGGCAACCCTGTCAGCCGTCGCAGCGGATGCGCCCGCAGGCGAAGCGAAGCCGAAGGAGTTCGCGCGCAAGATCAAGCTCGGCCTCATCGGCTGCGGCGGACGCGGTTCCTGGCTCGGCGACCTGTTCACGAAACACGGCGGCTACCAGGTTTGTGCTGTGGCGGATTATTTTCCGGAGCGCGCAGAGAAAGCCGGCGACAAGTTCGGCGTGGACAAGGCGCGCCGGTTCTCGGGCTTGAGCGCGCACAAGCGCCTGCTCGAAAGCGGCGTCGAGGCCGTGACGGTGGTGAACGTCCCGCATTTTCATCCCGACCACGCTCGCGCGGCGATTGAGGCCGGTTGCCACGTGTTTGCGGCGAAGCCGGTGGCCGTGGATGTGCC
The DNA here is from genome assembly GCA_041651735.1 of Verrucomicrobiia bacterium. Lineage (GTDB taxonomy): Bacteria > Verrucomicrobiota > Verrucomicrobiia > CAIQCK01 > CAIQCK01 > CAIQCK01. The sequence continues at coordinate 4,843 of JBAZIR010000280.1, forward strand.
GGGCGCGCTCAAGGTCCAGGCCGCCGGCAAGCTGGCGACGCAGAAGAAGCTCTGTTACCTCGTGGACTACCAGATGTGGACCGACCCGATCAACATCGAGGTCGTCAAACGCATCCACGAGGGCGGTCTCGGCAAACTGGGGCACATTGATAGCGTCGGCTTCTCGATGCCGTGGGGCGAGCCGCCGATCAAGACCGTCGAAGATCGGCTGCGTTGGTGGCTGCCGACCACGGCGCTTTCGGGCGATGTCATCAGCGAACTCAGCATCCACTCCATCAACGCCGTCCTCTGGGTCGTCGGGAAGCGCCCCGCGAGCGCCATCGGGCGCACGCGCGTCTGCCGGGCCAACCCCCGCACCGAGTTCCGTGAGATCTACCTGGTGACCTACGAGTTCGACGACGGGCTGCTCTGGTCGCACCGCGTCCAGTCGTTGCGGAACGACTTGGACTGGGCGCTCAAACTCGACGCCTATGGCGACAAGGCCACCGCGCTCGTCAGCTACCGCGGTAAGTCCTACCTGCGCAGCGGGCCGAAGCACTACGGCGGCGGCGAGGTCGTGAGCCTTTACGATCAGGGCGCGATCCGCAACATCGCCACGTTCTACGACAACATTGTGCAGGGTCGTTTTGACAACCCCACGCCGCAGCAAGCCGGCGACGATGCGCTCACCGCCGTGCTCGGCCGCGAAGCCTGCGCGCGCCGTTGCTGCCTGACGATGGACGAGTTGATCAAGGAGAACAAGAAGCTGGAGTTCGACCTGACCGGACTGAAAGTTTGAGCTGAATCTAGATGATTGAGGAATCGAAATGATATTCGTCTGTAGTCCGGCTGGAACCAGTTTCTGTGAATGTGGGAGGGGCCTCAGTGCCCCGACCGGTTGCGCGTGGAATCGGAGGGTCGGGGCGCTGAGGCCCCTCCCACATTCCTGCTGCACGGCTACAGCGAGATTTGAAGACTGAACCGAACCAAAACCAAAGGAGAATGAACATGATCCAACTGGGACTTCACACGGACAACTGGCGGCCGTTGAGCATGAGCTTCGAAGGCGCATGCGACAAGATCGCCGCCGTCGGCATCAAGCACCTCGAGTTCGCCGTCATCCACGGCCAGAACTTCATCCAGGCGCTCGGCTACGACCCCGGCATCTCGCTCCAGGCCAACCCGCTCGCCCTGCGCCGCTACCTCGACAAGAAGGGCCTGAAGGTCACGCAGATTGACGGCTCCTATCCGATGATGGGGCCGAACGGTTCCTCCTTCGGCGTCCAATACCTCCAGCAGAGCATCCGCTTCGCTGCCGACATCGGCTGCCCGATGGTGGATACCGTGGACGGCGCGTTCGAGACGCCGGGCATGACGCGCGCCGAGGTCTTCCGCGTCACCTGCGACAACTACGCCCAATGCCTGCCGTGGGCCGAGGACTACGGCATCATCATCAACGTCGAGCCGCACGGCCCCTACACCAACGACCCCGAGTTCATGCTCAAGCTCTTCAAGCGTTTCGACTCCGAGTATCTGCGCTGCAACTTCGACACCGGCAACAGCTTCATCGCCGGCCATGACCCGCTGAAGTATCTGAAGACCCTGCGCCCCTACGTCACCCACCTCCACATCAAGGACGTCAGTCCTGAACTGGCGGCTTCCGTGCGTGGCGAGGAGACGGGCATCGGCAGCTCCGTCGTCCCCGTCGGCGGTGGCGTCAACGCGGAGAACATCAAGAAGTGCATGGAGTATCTCCACAAGATCAAATGGAGCGGCGCAGTCTCCATCGAATGCCACGGCTCCGACGAAAACACCCAGGCCAGCGTCGCGTGGATGCGCGGCGTGCTGAAGGGATTGAAGAAGTAGAACCGGGAGACTTTGATGAGAACCACGGGCAACTGTTCCCGCAGACAATTCATCGGCGGCGCACTTGCTGCCACAGCATCGGGTGCGGTGTTGCGCGCGCTGGCGGCGGAAAACAAGCTCGGCTTCGTCGCCGCGGGCAAGGAGTTCACGTTCGATACCGGAGCGCTGCGCGGCACGTTGCGCGGTGGGGGACAGTCCAAGGGATTGATTCCGGCGTTCGATTGCGCAAGCGGCGCGCCGCTGACGAAGTCGCTCGGCTTGTTCTCGCACTACCGGCTGCTGGACGACCACGCGCGCTACGGCAAGGCGGGATGGGATTGGGTCAGCGAGGCGAAGCTGCTGGATAGGGGCGCGGTGGAGGTGCGCTGGACGGCGGACGATGCGCATCCGTTCGACATGATGGCGGTCTATCGCTGGTCGGCGGCAAATGCGCTCGACCTGATGACGCGTGTGACGGCGCGGAAGGAACTGAAGCGGTTCGAGGTGTTTCTGGCGTCGTATTTCGACGGCTTCCCGGCCACCGTCGTTTATGCGGGCGACAAGCCGGGGTTCGTCAGCGCGTCGAAAGACGCGGGCAAGTGGCACATGTTCCCGCGCGACGAGGCGGCTGTGAAGATGATCCAGGATGGCCGGTGGACACGGCCGCCGAGTCCGGTGGAGTGGAGCATCCGGCCGAAGCTTGCTGTCCCGCTGGCAATTCGGCGCGATGCCGAGCGCAAGCTGGCGGCGGTGCTGATGGCTCGCGCGGGGGATTGTTTCGCCATTGCGACCCCGCAGGATGAAGAAGGTCATCGCTCGGTTTACTTCTCATTGTTCGGCCGCGACCTGAAGAACGGCGAGTCGGTTGAGGCGAAGTCGCGGTTGATGATCTGCGGCGAGACCACGGATGAGAAAGCGGTGGAGTTATACAAAGCGTTCAGTAACAGCGTCACTCCGTGACGCGGCTACGCAGGAGATGACATCATGAACAACGAACCCTCTGTTTCCCGTCGTGATTTCCTTGGTGGCGCGCTGGCAGCCGGCGCTTCTGTGGCCTTGGCCGCCGACGCCGCCGAAAAACAGGCAGAACCGCCAAAGCAATACGACCGCAAGATCAAGCTCGGTCTCATCGGTGGCGGCGGGCGCGGCACGTGGATCGCCAAACTTTTCCAGAAGCACGGCGGCTACACGATCCATGCGCTGGCCGATTACTTCGAGAGTGTCGCAGAGAAGACCGGCGAACTGCTCGGTGTGGACAAGGCGCGGCGTTTCTGCGGATTGTCGGGTTACAAGAAACTGCTGGAGAGCGGCGTCGAGGCGGTCGCCATCGAGGATGTGCCGTATTTCTACCCGGAGCAGGCAAAGGCCGCGGTGGATGCGGGCCTGCATGTTTACATGGCGAAGCCGGTCGCGGTGGACGTGCCGGGCACGTTGCTCG
>JBAZIR010000281.1:0-8087 GCA_041651735.1 Verrucomicrobiia bacterium
ATCGTGTCATCTCGTGGGCGCCTGCTGCTGTTTATCCGCAAGTGCAGTCCGACATTGAGTTCATCCACAAGACATTCCAACCGCTGGTCCGCCGGGAGAAGTGAACGTCAGCCTGCGCGCGCAAGACTGAGGTTGTCAAAGCTGCCGCGCGCCCGATCTGCCAGCAGAGCGTGACCTCGGCGCAAACCGGACGTTGTTGTCCGGCGGTTTTCGTTCTCTGTCATTCATCACTGCTTTTGCCCGGTCGGCCTTGGGAAGAGAAGCTTTCGTCCCGGTGTCGTTGTCCGGCGGTGGGGGCGGTTTTAGTCTTTGTGCGTATCAGAGGGAACGGTTTATGATGTCGAACGTGCGAAAGCGCCGGAGCCAAATCTTGATCGTGTGCGGCGCGTGTCTGGCGTTCTGGACGCTGCTGACGCTGGCGATGGCCGGCTATTTTGTTCTCGCCGTCGGGTTCAGTTGGGAGCAATCGCTGCGGATCTCCATGCGTGACTGGGCGCCGTGGGCATTGTTGTCGCCCGGGGTCGTCTGGCTGGCACGGTTGTTGCCGTTCGAGCGAAAGATGTTGCCGCTGAGTGTGCCCGGTCACATTGCCGGCTGCGCGCTGGCCGTGGCAGCCTGTGGCTGGATCGCGGATTGGATGTTGCCGCCGACGCCGTGGAGGAGCGATTGGCTGCAGCGACGCCAGGCCCCTTTTGGGCCGAGAACCGAAACTGACCGTGGCTTTGGCCTGCCGGCCGGCACAACGTCGGCCTCCGGGGTTGGCGGCACGAATGTGTCTTCGTTCTCCGTGGGGGAGCGGACAGAATCCAAGACCGAGCAGCCGCGCAGTGGACCGACGGATCGCCGCGGGCGCAGGCCCCCGCCCACTTCGTGGTTCTGGTTGCGGGCGCGGTCCCACGTGCCCGTCTACTGGGTGATTGTTTGCGCCGTTTACGCGTTGACCTATTATCGCCGCTCGCAGGAGCGCGAACGCAAAGCACTGGAACTGTCCGCGAGCCTGGCGCAGGCGAGGTTGCAGGCGCTGAAGATGCAACTGCACCCGCATTTCCTTTTCAATGCGCTGAATGCCATCGCGACACTGATCCACAAGGACCCGCATGCTGCCGACGACATGATCGCCAATCTCAGCAACCTGTTGCGGCTGGCCCTCGACCGTTCCGAGTTGCAGGAGGTGTCGCTGCGCAAAGAACTGGAGTTTCTGGACTGCTATCTGGAGATCGAGCAGATGCGGCTGGGCGACCGGTTACGCATTGAGAAGAAGATCGATCCGTCCGCGATCAACGCGCAAGTACCGGTGATGATCTTGCAGCCGCTGGCGGAGAACGCCATCCGGCACGGCATTGAGCCCATGCGCAATCCTGGCGTCGTCACGATTTGCGCCGAGCGCGAAGGCGTGTTTCTGAACCTGACCGTCAGCAACACTGGCACGAGCGTGTTCGGCGCGGCTCCTGTCTCCAACCGGCCTGGCATCGGCTTGGCCAACACCCGCGCGCGGCTCCATGAGCTTTACGGAGCCAACGCGCAACTGGTCATGCAGCCCTTGGCGGATGGCGGTGTGTCTGTCAGCCTGCAAGTGCCGCTTCGTTTTGAACCTCTGAATCCCGAACCGGAGTGGAAGGACGCCGCTTGAAAATCAAAACACTCATCGTGGATGATGAACCGCTTGCGCGCGAGCGCATCCGGACCCTGCTCGCCAAGGAGCCGGACATCGACGTCGGCGGCGAATGCGCCAACGGCGACGAAGCGCTCGCGGCCATGAAGAAGCAGCCGGCGAATCTGCTGTTTCTGGACGTGCAGATGCCGGAAATGGACGGTTTCGAGTTGTTGAGCCGGCTCGACAAAGACAAGTTGCCGGCGGTTGTCTTCGTGACGGCTTACGACCAGCACGCCGTGAAGGCGTTCGAGGTTCATGCGTTGGACTATCTGCTGAAACCGTTCAAGCAATCGCGCTTCAAGGAGGCGGTGCAGCGGGTGCGCGACCAGATTGCGCGGCGGCAGACCGACGACGTTTCAAAGCGGCTGCTGCAATTATTGGGCGAACGCAAACCCGCGCCGGTCTATCTCCATCGGTTGACCGTGAGGGAGAACGAACGTGTGGCGCTGGTGAAGGTCAATCAGATTGAGTGGATCGAGTCAGCGGGCAACTATGTTGTGCTGCACGCCGGCAAGCAGAACCATGTCCTGCGTGAGACGCTTGCAGCGCTTGAGGCGCAGCTCGACCCGGGACTGTTCCTGCGCATCAGCCGATCCGTGTTGGTCAATCTCGATCAAGTCCGGGAACTCCAACCGCTTTTCAAGGGCGAGTATGTTGTGGTCCTGTACAACGGAAAGCAGTTGCCGATGACTCGTGGTATCCGCGAACTGGAGGAAAAACTGCGGTTTTCGTAAGGGAATGTTTATCGCGATTCTTCATGAGTCTGTCCCCCCAAAAACACGGTTCATCCCAAATGTGTCGTGAAGCGCGCGGCAAGAGTGGGACTCTGTGTGCGGCGGAAGCGACTTGTCGTAACCTCCAACTGAGGAGCAAAATGAATATGAAACTGACGCAGATTTTTATTGCCGGATGTGTGCTCGCTCTCCCTGCAACCTCCGGGTTCAGCCAGGCAGATACAACTGCACCCGCACAGCCCAAGGCACAATCGAGGCGGGTCACCAACACCGCCGCTGCGGCGGACAAGACGCCCCAGAAATGGATTGGCGTGCGTGTCATGCCGCTGATGGGCTCCACGCGGGCGCATTTGAAGAAATATTTGCAGGGCATGCCCGAAGACGCCGGGTTGATGGTGATGGATGTCTCCAACGAAGGCCCCGCCGCAGTGGCCGGCGTCGAACGCTACGACGTGCTGCTCCGCGCTGACGGCCAGCCGTTGACGAAGACGGACACGCTTCAGGAACTTCTGAACAAAAGGAACTTCGCCACAACCATGCGGCTTGAACTAATCCACGAGGGCATGGCCAAGACCGTCTATACGTTGGTGTTGGAGAAACCCGAAGGCGAGGCGGGGCTGACAGCCGGTTTCCGCGGCGGGCCGGGTGGCCGTGGCGGTCCCGGCGGACGCGGTCCCTTTGGCGGTGGCACCTCCACGCTCACGTATACTGACGCCGATGGCAAGGAGCAGAAAGTCACCGGCGACCAGGTGCGGGATTTCTTCCGCAAGATGCGCGAGGACGAGAAACTTCGCGAGGCCGTTAGCAAGCAAGGGTTCACCATTCATATCAAACCCGGTTCGATGCCAGCGCCAGGCGGCGACGGCGCGCCCCCGCCTCCTCCTCCCTCCAATCCCTAGTTTCATGGCGGTTGTTCATGCGGCGGCCAGGCATTGCCGCTGAACGTATCGAAGAAGGAAGACGCTCTTCGCTTGCGTCTGGTTTTGATCTGGCCGGAAGGGGAGCCCGGCCTGCCTTGTTCCTTTCGGGATGTTGGCGAAAAACCACTCGTCAAGCCACAACGGACTCTCTAAGGTTTGCGTCCAATTGCATCTGGCAACTGGACGTTGCTTCAATGAAAAAACCTTCGCACAAAGTCCTCGACCTGACGGTGCCGCGCAACCTGGCCAATGTTGCGTTCATCCTCGTCGAGCCACAAACGCCCGGCAATGTCGGCAGCGCCGCGCGCGCCATCAAGACGATGGGTTTCACCGAACTCATCGTGGTGGGTGGATGCAGGTTCAAGGACAACCGCCAGGCGCAGGCGTTTGCGCATGGCGCGGATGACGTGCTGCAAGGCGCGCGCGTCGTCGGTTCGCTTGACGAGGCGTTTGAGGGAATCCACCGGATTGTCGGCACCACGCATCGCTCGCGCGACGTCGGTGTTCCGCAGGTGCAGCCGATCCGCGAGATCGTGCCGCACATCGTTGAGGTTTCGCAGAAATTCCGTGTTGGCATCGTTTTCGGCCGCGAGGACAAGGGCCTCTACGACAACGAACTGGGCCGCTGTCATCTCTGCACCACCGTGCCAGCGGTCCATCGGGTGCCGTCGCTGAACCTTGCGCAGGCCGTGCAGGTGGTCGCCTACGAAATTTTCATCGGCAGCTTCGGCAAGATTGCCGGCCCCAAGCTTGACCTTGCGCCCGACCTTGAAATCGAGCGTGCCATCCAGCATTTCGTCAGCGCGATGGTACAGGTGGGTTTCCGCCCGCATCATGACGATCCGGAATCGTTTGCCCGTCCGCTGCGGCGCGTCTTCAGCCGAGCCGTATTGGAGAACCGCGACGTGCGCGTGCTGCACCGCGTCGCGCATCAGGTGGCGAAATTTGCCGCCGGGAAAGTGAAACGTGTGGAATCGCCTTTGCCACCGGCAAATGGTCAGCGGACAGTGGATGGCGGGTAGGAAGCGATCACCGGCTGGTGAAGCCGTTCACCGACGGCGGCGGCTCGGAAAAGGAATACGCATCTCTCCCCGCGTTCAGGCGCCGCCATTCCCATGGGGCCATCAGCTTGCGGTCACGCTGATCCACGCGCTGCAACCAGTCCTTCGAGCCGGTGCGCGGCAGCGGCGCTGTCTCGGCTGCGGTTGGTGGTTTTTGCGTCGTCGGCGGCGGGTAGGAATACTCAAAGACGATTTTATTCTTCTTTGGCATCACAGGAGGTTTCGCATCGTCCGCAACAGCAACCACACACGCTGTCGCCAACAAGACCATCAGGGAGATCGTCTTCATTTTTTCTAAAAGTCTCGTCATAAATATTAACTGTTCGCAACCGCAGGTGCAACCCTGCACTCGCACGGTGACCCTCTGGCGTCCGCCCTTGATCCCAAACCCGAGGTTCAGAACCGGTGCGCCACGCGCTCGATAGAGGCGCGGATCAACGGATGATCCATCCACGCAGCGTGCTCCTGCCAACCGGTGCCGACGCCGCGGTAGTCGGAGCCGCCAAAAAACGCCAGCTTGTGTTGTTCCGCCAGCCGGACGAATGTCGCGATATCGCGCGCCGCATTCGGCTCGTAGGGCTCGATGCCCGCTGTGTCCAGCGCCGCCATGCCCCACGATTTCAACGTTGGCAGAAACTCCTCCAGCGTTTGTTCGCGAAGCTGCGCGGTGAACGTCGGCAGTGTGCCCCAACGCGCAAGCTGGCCGACCAGCTCCTGATACGTTGGCAGGCCCGGCGGAAACGGCGCGTACGCCGGGCCGCCCGGGTTCAGCATCCGCCGCACCTCGCTGCCGCGACGCGCGAGTGTCTTCTCGTCCACGTCGCCCAGTTCGGCGCGCGCCACCGCCAGCGTCAACTGTCGGTCTGTAACGTTGCCTTCGGACGTGAGGATATCGGAGAGTTTTAGCGGCCGCTTGAGCTTCAAGTGCTTGTTCAACTTTTCCAATTGTTGTTCCGACCGCATGCGCTTCGCCTCTTGAAACCGGCGGACGAGCCGCTCCAGTTCTGGCGTGCGGCGCGCGCCGACGGCCACCACCCACGCCGCTTCGCCCTGACCCCAAGCCTTCAGGATTGAGTCGCTGAATTTCTTCGAGACGGCGTCACTCAGCGCGATGGGCGCTTTGAACTCGACCGCCAGCGCCAGCCGCAACGGCTGCTCCATGCCGCGGTTGACGATGGTCGCCGCCTGGATCGCTTCGTCCATGTGCGCCACCGATTCGTGTTCGACACTGAGGATGGAGAACGCCCGCGCCTCGTGCGCGGCCCACACCATGCGCGCCACCGAGAAAACACCGGGCGCGGCGTTGCCGTAGGAGGCGTTGGTGTGAACGTGGTCGTAGGAAGGCAGCGCGGGGCCGATCTTCGGCGTCGCGGAACTGATGGCGCCGCGTTGCTCCAGCCCGCGCAGTTTGACCAGCGCGGCCAGACGTTCCTTCAGGTTGCGCGCGTCGAGCTGCGCGGCGGTTTTATGGAAAAGTTGTTCGGTCATAGGCGCGGATTTGTCAGGCGGATTCGATAATCGTGTTCGCATATTGGATCGTGTCGCCGGTGCGGATGAGGCCGATGGCGCGCGGCACGCGTTTCTTGAACTCCACGTGCGCCTCAAACCCGAACGGTACGCCGGCCAGCGTCCTGGTAAAGGCGTTTTGCACCGTCTTCGTGTTGTTGCGGATGAACTCCTCCGCCATGAACACGCGGCCGATGACGAAGTTGGACCGGATGGCGGCGAGCACCTGCAACACCGTCGGCACGCCGTCCACCAGCGAAATATCCACCGTTTCGATCTCCGGCCAGAACGGGAAGCCGCGGTCGGCGATGACCAGCGTGTTGGTGTGGCGCACGCGGCTGAGCAGTGAATTGATCGCCGGGTTCAGAATACCTTGCTTCAACATGGTCGTGTCCTTTCCTCTGTGAAAAGTGTCGTATCGTATAGTGGGCCAACCCGGCCGGATGAAAAGCAAAAAACTGCCGCTGTTCCCGCTCTTGAAAATTCCCCGCGTCGTGTCACACTCCCGCGTCAACAGAAAGGAACCTGACAGCGCGATGAAACTCGGACTCGTCACCTACAACCTCGCCCCCAAGTGGGACCTCGCCACCATCATCAAGAATTGTAAGGCCACCGGTTTTGACGGCGTGGAGTTCCGCACCACCCACGCCCACGGCGTGGAACCGTCGCTCACAGCGGAGCAGCGCAAGGAAGTCAAGAAACGCTGTGCCGACGGCGGCATCACCATCTGGGGACTTGGCTCCACCTGTGAGTTTCACTCGCCCGACCCGGCCGTCGTCCGCAAGCACATTGCCACCTGCGCCGAGTTCGCCCAACTCGCCGCCGACATCGGCGCGCGCGGCGTCAAGGTCCGCCCCAACGGCATCCCCAAGGACGTGCCCGTCCACAAGACCTTGGAGCAGATCGGCAAGTCCCTCGCCGAGTGCGGCAAGGTGGCCGGTGATCTCGGCGTTGAAATCTGGCTGGAGGTCCACGGCAAGGACAGTTCCCACCCGCCGCACATCCGCGAGATCATGGACCACTGCGATCATCGCGCCGTCGGCGTTTGCTGGAACTCCAACGCTGGTGACATCGTCAACGGTTCCGTGAAGGAATACTTCAACCTTCTCACCAAGGACATCAAGAGCTGCCACATCAACGAACTCTGCAATCCCGCCTATCCGTGGCGCGAGTTGTTTGCCTGCTTCAAGCAGATCAACTACGACCGTTTCACCCTTTGCGAGATCGCCGAGACCACCGACCCGGTGCGCCTGATGAAATACTACCGCGCGCTGTGGTTGGAGTTGCAGCGGTAGAGGATTTCAACGCACTCACCGCCGGCCGCGGGCGAGGCTGTCAATTTCCACCGGGCTGAGGGCGCGTCCGTAGATTTGAATGTGGCGCATCGCGCCCTGGAAATCGGCGGAGGGTACATTGCTCCATCGCGGCGACTTGCCGATGACAATGCCGCGGTGAAGATCGACCATCGGTCCTAACTCCATCTCCTGCGCCGCCAGCCACGCGCGCTTCAACGAAACTGCAGGCGGCCGTTTACTTCTTCATCAGCTTCCGCGCATGGACCAGCGCCGACAGCACGAACGCCGACGTCACCTCCGGGCTGCCGACGAGGATGCGCGTCGGCGTCTTCATCTTGTTCCACTCGTAAGCCTTGAACGGCGCGCGCCGGCCACCTTCGCCAAAGCTGCGGTCCATGCACGCCAGGGCGGGCGCAAACGATGCCGGTTCCGCGCCGAGTTTCGCCAGCGCCAACAACGCCAGCGCTGCGTCGAAGACGTTGATTTCCACGGTGAGCAGCTCGTCCTGCACGTAAGCGAGCACCTGTCGGCGGATCATCTCGAAGCTGCCGGTGGGGTCGAGTGCCTTGCGCTTTGGCTCCGGCAGCGCGCGGAACGCGGCGTAGCATCGGCCAAAGTAGGCGCAGTAAAGCTCCGGCAGGTAGTAGATGTGCGAGCGTGGATTGGCAAATGCGCCGGTGTCGGCAAGGCGATCCTGGAAGCGGATGATGCGCCGCAGTGTTTCCAACCGCTGCGAGTTCTCGACGATCTGCCAACGCTCGTGGTTGCGGAAGCAGGCCTCCAGCACGTCGAGATTCAGCGTCGGGTCCACGTCATTGCCAAATGGCTTGTCGCCCGCGAGGTTCGCGATCCACGTTACCACGCCACCGTCGAAGTCAACGTTGTCATTGATTGGGCCGGTCGCTGGATGCTGGTGG
>JBAZIR010000282.1:0-8086 GCA_041651735.1 Verrucomicrobiia bacterium
CTCGACGGACGCGGCGTGGTGATGGGCGGCGTTGGATTGTTCGGTGTCTCGGCGGGACCGAAGTCGCCATTGCACACGCCTTACGAGATCACGGAGGAGCAAATCGCGGCGCGGATCGAGGCCGGCTTTGCCGAAGTGAAGGATTGTCGCCTGAAAATCTTCTGTCCGCACGCGCCACCGAAGGACACGGCCTGCGACCGCATCCACAGCGGGTTGCACGTCGGCAGCACTGCGGTGCGAGCGTTTATCGAGCGCGAACAACCGGATCTCGTGTTGTGCGGCCACATCCACGAATCACGCGGCGAGGACCTCATCGGCAGGACTCGCGTCGTCAATCCCGGGCCAGTGACCGCCGGACACTGCGCGGTCGTGGAGATTGGCGAGACGCTGGCAGTGAGGCTGGTTTGACGAATGAGGCTGGCAAACTTAACTGCGGCGCCAAGTCGCGATCTACATGAGCAGTGATCAGAATAACAACTTGTTGTGGTGGGTGATTCCCGGCGTCCTTGCCGGCATGCCGATGCCATTTATCCATCCTAAGCGCCGCATAGCAGGTGGAGGTGCGTTGATGGCTTTCGAGGACGAGTTGGCAGACCTGCATTCGGCCGGTGTCCGTGCGGTTGTCTCGCTTCTGAATATTCCGAGCGATGCGTCCGTTTACGAATCGGCTGGTTTTTCGTTCATGTGTTTACCAGTTCCCGATGGCGGCGCTCCAACAATGGAGCAGGCAGAGGAATTTGTTCGCTTTGTCACCCAGCAGCGTGAAGCGCGCCGCTCGGTTGCCGTTCACTGTGAGGCTGGCATTGGACGGACGGGCACGTTGCTCGCCACGTATTTGATTGCACAGGGCGAGAGCGCCGCCGGGGCAATTCAACGAGTTCGAACAATCGAGAGAGTTGCCATCGAAACGCCTCGTCAGATACAGTTCTTGCAGTATTATGCAGAGCGAGTTCACACAAAGAAAAACTGACACTCGGTTGGAATAAACTTCGCCCGGTTCCTTAGTACTATTGTTAAACGCCGACCAGTAATGAAAACTGACACTATGAAATCGAAATTCTCCCGAAGAAAGTTCATCACCTGTTCTGTTGTTGGCTCGTTGGGAGCCGCCGTGGCGCGCGAGGCGGCAGCGGCGGACGCGGCGGCACCAGGAGCCGGCGGCGTGAAGCCCCAGGGCACGTTGCCCAAGGGGAAGGTCGCGGGGCTGGAGATCAGCCGGCTGATTTTGGGTACGAATATCATTACCGGCCACATGCACGGGCGCGAGTTGCGTTACCTCAATGACCTGTCGCTGCGTTACAATACTGACGAGAGGATTTTGCAGACGTTTGCGCTATCGGAGGCGAACGGCATTGATACGTTCATGACTCACCACGAGCCGCGGGTGATGCGTTTGCTGAAGCAGCATCGCTCGGCCACGGGCGGCAAGATGAAGCTCATCGTCGCGCCGGAGCCGAAGGCGAGGACGGTGGAGGATTACAAACGCGTGGTGCAGGAGTTGGTGGACGCGGGCGCTGACGGCATCTATGTCCACGGGGCGACGACGGACCCGATGATGGCGCAAGGCAAGATAGATTTGGTCGTCAAGTTTGTGGAGATCATCAAGGCGACCGGGCTGCCGACAGGCGCGGGATGCCACTGGCTGGATTCGCTGAAGGCGCTGGAGGCAGCGAAAGCGCCGTGCGACTTCTATGTGAAGACGATCCACCATCATAATTATCCCACCGCACCGAAGAAGGAGGAGATCAGCAAGCCGTGGCGTGAATTGCCGCCGGTGTATTGGTGCAGCAACCCGGAGGAGACCATCGCATACATGAAGACGGTGGAGAAACCGTGGATCGGCTTCAAGGTGATGGCTGCCGGCGCGATTCTGCCGCGCGAAGCGTTCCGTTACGCGTATTCGAGCGGCGCGGATTTCATTCTGGCCGGAATGTTCGATTTCCAGGTAGCGGAGGACGCGGCGATTGCCAGCGAAGTACTGGCGAAGATTCCGAAGCGTGACCGGCCGTGGCGCGGTTGAGACGGCGGCAGAGCATGGCGCTTTTCTTTTCGCGGTGTTTCGCGTATCTGGCGGAGACGTTGATTGGCTGAGTTGGACTGGAACGGAAGTCTGTTGAAGAAGGAAAAAATATGAAGCGATTCTTGTGGCTGGCGATAGGAATGATGATGGCGTGCGCTGCGACGGCGAAAGCCGATGAGGCTTGCGCCGCCGCCGACAAGCTCGGCTGGCAGTTGGCAATCCACTCCTACACGTTCAAGGAGTTTCCGATCTTCGACGCCATCGATAAGACGGCCAGCCTCGGCCTGAAATACATGAGCATCTCTGGCAGCGTGAACCTCGGCGGGCCAAAGCCGGTGAAGACAATGACAGCGCCGCCGAAGGACGTGGAGGCGATCCAGAAGAAACTCGCGGCCTGTGGCATCAAGAAGCTTGTGAACATGGGCGTGGTGAAGCCGGTCGCGGACGAGGCCGAGACGCGCGCGATATTTGAATTCGCCAAGAAGATGGGCATTGACGTGTTGGTGGCCGAGATGGAGCCGGACGCGCTCGATACCGTGGAGAAGCTCTGCAAGGAGTTCAACATGAAGGTCGCGATCCACAATCATCCAAAGCGCGCGAAGGATCCGAAATACAAGCTGTGGGATCCCGAATACGTGTTGTCGCTGGTGAAGGGCCGCGACTCGCGCATCGGCGTCTGCGCCGACACCGGGCACTGGGTTCGGTCGGGTCTTGACCCGGTGGAGTGCCTGAAGAAGCTCGAAGGCCGGATCATTGCGCTGCACTTCAAAGACCTTAACGAGAAGAACAACCCGAAGGCCCACGATGTGCCTTGGGGTACCGGCGTCGGCAACGCCAAGGGCCAATTGGCGGAACTGAAGCGGCAGGGGTTCCGCGGCGCGTTCTGCATCGAATACGAGCACAACTGGAAAGAGTCGCTGCCGGAGATTGCGCAGTGCGTGAAGTTCTTCAACGCGACATGCGCCGAACTGGCCGGCAAGTAGTCGCGGAAGGCCGCGCTGTTCCGTTGCGGCGTCAGTGAAGGTTGTTGGCAGGAGCTGGTTTGCATGAAGAAGAATCCGGCAGCGTTGATGTTGTTTGTCGGTGGGTTCGTCATGACGGCGCTTGTTTCTGCCGCGCCTGTCGTTGCGCCACCGCTCACCCCGGAGATCGAGAAACAGTTTCGCAGCCAGCTTGATGCGCCGTTGCTGTTCGTGAAACGGTATTCCTATACCGGCATCCACATCTACGACACGTTCTACAAGTGGCCGCCGGGCGGCGGCGGCATCTACGTCCTCGAAAACCCGTCGGCTCCGCGCGACCAGTGGCGCATCAGGCCGCTCGTGGACGAGACGACGCCGGGCACGCCGGGACATGGCGTCTATACGCACCCGGAGCTTTCGTGGGACGCGAAGAAGGTCCTCTTCTGTTTCAAAGGCGAGGCGAATGGCAGCACCAGCATCTACGAGATTCGCATAGATGGCACCGGCCTGCGGCGAGTGACCGACCCGACACCGGCATGCGCCATCTACAAAGGCGGCCATGGCGGCCAGCACGATATTGCGCCCGCCTACTTACCCGACGGCCGGATTGTATTTCTCTCGACGCGCCCCAGCGGTCTGGTGCCGTGCGCCAATGCTGGTGTCAGCATCCTCCATGTGATGAACGCCGACGGTTCGGACATGCATCCGATCTCCGTCAACAATGTTAACGAATTCGACCCGAGCGTCCTGCCTGACGGACGCATCCTCTTTGGCCGCTGGGAATACGTGGACAAGAACGCGCTCACCATCCAGTCGCTCTGGACGATCAACCCAGATGGCACGCAGGAGACGGCTCTCTACGCCAACAACATGGTCTTCCCGGAATCGGTTCTCGATGCGAGGCCCGTGCCCGGCTCGCATCTGATTGTCGGCACGCTGGCGAAACACAACTCAACGCCGCGTGGCTCGATCGGGTTCATTGATCCGCTCGTCGGAAAGAACGACCCGAAGGCGATCACGAACATCGAGCATCCTGACGATCCGATATTCGACAAGGGCGACTCATGCGAACCGTGGCCGTTGTCGGAGAATCTCGTGCTCTTCAGCGGCCGGCCTGCGGGCCAGAAGCGCAACGCGCTGGAGATGATGGACCGCGCAGGGCATCGGTTCGTGTTGATGTCGGACCCGCAGATTTGCCTGCACTCGCCGATGTTGGTGAAGCCGCGTCCCGAGCCAAAGATCATCGCCGATTCCACCAACCGCGGCGAAAAGGCGGGGAGATTCTTCGTGCAGGACATCTACCAGGGACTCCAGGGCGTGAAACGCGGCGACATCAAATGGCTGCGTGTCATCGAGGAAACCTCGCGCGTCAGCGGTCGTGACGGCGGCACGCAGCCTTATAACCAGACCTTCCTTGTCAGCGCGGCGCTGGCGTTCAGCGTGAAGAACTTCCTCGGGATGGTGCCGGTGAACGAAGACGGCTCGGTCTATTTCGAGGTGCCGTCGGGGCGGGCCGTGTATTTCCAAGCGCTCGACGGCGACGGACGGCTCGTGCACAGCATGCGCACGTTTGTTCAAGCCGCGCCCGGCACGACGCGCTCATGCATCGGTTGCCATGAATACAAATACGGCACTGCGTCGCCCGAAACCATGCGGCGTGTCCTCGCGCGAGGGCCGGCCCGGCTCCAACCGGAGTCTTGGGGGACGGGTTACATGGACTATCCGACGATGATCCAGCCGCTGTTGGATAAACACTGCGCGAGCTGCCACGGTGGTGAGAAGGGTTTCGGCGGCGGTATCGACCTTACCGGCGGTTGGACGGAACATTTCAGCATCAGTTACGAGAACCTTGCCAACCGCCGTGAGACGCAGCTCGTCGCCTACTGGATCGCCGGCATTGATTGCATGAACGGCACGGCGCACTGGTCGTCGCAGATTTTCCAGCCGCGCAGCCACGGTTCCGGGGCCGCGCCGCTGGCGAAGCTGCTGCTCGATGGCCACGGCGGGCGCATTGCCGGCCTCACGCGCGCCGAGCGCGACCTGCTGATGGCGTGGATGGACTCCAACGGCCTCTATCACGGCACGTGGGACAGCACCCAATACGGCTGCCAGCTCACCGAATGGCAGGGCGTCAAGAAGACGCTGATGACCGGAATGAAGCAGGCTGGTTGCGTGCGCTGTCACGGCGCGGGGTTCGAAAGCGATTGGTTCAATCTTCAGCGGCCGGAATTGAGCCGTATCCTGCGCGCGCCGTTGCCACCGGGAGCGGACGGCTTCGGCCTCGGGCTCTGCCGCGACCGCAAGGTTGACCCGAAGTGGCATCGGGTGCGGCTGCTCTGGAACGGCTACGCCCACGCTGTCAAACCGCTCGACGCATTCGCGCCGGTGCCGTTCACGCCGCCCGATATGAGCGGCGCGCCATTGGTGAGCTTCGCCTCCACGGGCGACACGCACTACCAGACGATGCTCGCGTCCATTCGCAACGGCCGCGAACGGGCACTGCTGACGCCGCGCGTGGACATGCCGGGCGCGGAGATACTTTCCGGCGCGTGCCGTCAGTTCAATCCTCCGATGATGCCCGATCCATTGCCGCCGCTCCAGGCGACACTCGGTGATGACGGTGTCGTGCAATTGGCGTGGGAGCGTTCCGCACGGACTATTGGCCTCGAAGCCGAGGTGCATCGTTCCATCAAAGCCGGTTTCACGCCCGGCGACTCCACGTTGCTGACGCGCACGGGTCTCGCCAGCTTTATGGACACGTCGGCCACGGCGGGGCGGCAGAACTACGCGATCGTGTTCACCCGGGGCTCGCAGCGCAGTCAGCCGGTCTATGCCGCGCTCGACGTGCCGCCGCCTGTGCCGCCGTCCGCGCCGGCGGGTTTCACGGCTGCGTCGTCATCCGGCTGCGTGCGGTTGCGTTGGCAATCCGTGGCAGGCCGCGTGCTGAGCTACAATGTTTATCGCGCTCGCAGGACAGGTGTCCCGCATGTCCAGTCAGCATCGAACAGTGGACAGGCGGGCCGCCTGTCCTGCGACAAGCTCACCGCCGAACCGATCCGCTCCGCATGGTTCACGGATGGCACGGCGGAACCGCAGGTGGAATACGCCTATACCGTGCGCGCCGTCAGTCAGCACGGCCTCGAAGGCGAGCCGACGCCCGCCGCCGTGGCCGCCGCGCGACTCGTGAAGGAGCCGGTGTTCACCGCCGCGTTCGACAAGGATACACGCGGACGGTTCGACGGCGGCGAAGAGATGATTGGCGAGGCTCGTGGTGGCGCGCGCATCGCCGGCGGTGTGCTCGATTTGACGCGCGGCGGCCACGTGGCGTTTCCGCATCGCGAACAGTTCGACCTTTCCCAGCCACTCACTGTCGAGTTGTGGGTGAACATGGAGGCAGCGGGCCAGATGCCGATTCCAGTGAGCTGCGGATTGTGGAACCAAGCGGGCTGGTTCCTCCAGCGTATCGGTGGCCGTTGGCGATGGCACGTCGGCGGTCTCGACTGCGACGGTGGCAAGCCGGTGGCGGGGCAGTGGATGCACGTCGTCTGCACCTACGACGGCCACATCGCGCGCGTTTTCCAAGACGGTGTGCAGGTGGCGGAGAAAGCCGGCAGCGCTGTTACCCTGCCATGGTCCGGCGACCTGCTGGTAGGCCACTACAGTGGCATGCCGAAGGATGCCGCCTTCCAGGTCGCCGGCAGGATTGCCGGCCTGAAAATCTACCATCGCGCCTTCACCGCAACCGAAGCCGCTGCGACCGCGAAGGCGAAGCCGCCAGCGTCAGGCCCCGTCGCAAAAGCGAAAACGAAATAGAGGGCGGCGTGGCATGGCGGCGTAGGGGATCAGCCGTGAAGCGAGGCGGGAAACCAGACGCTTGCGGCAGTCCGCGCCTGTGGCATAATGTTGGGCGATGCAAACATTGACGGCGGTTGTTTATCCCGATGCGGAGAGTGACTGGCTCGTGGCCTTCAACCCGGAGACCGGGACCACGACCCAAGGCAAAACGCTCGATGAAGCGCTGGCAAATTTGAAGGAGGCTACAGCGCTCTATCTCGAAGAGTTCCCTCAATCGGAACACAAAGCGGCCATCCTGACCACGTTTGAGGTCGAGCCGGCTCATGCCTAAACTCCCCTGCGTTTCCGGCGCGGAAGCGGTCAAGGCGCTTGAACGCCTCGGCTTCGTCTTTCGTCGCCAACGCGGCAGCCACGTCATCTTGCGTAAAGGGGATCGTGGCTGTGTGGTGCCCATGCACCGAGAGATTAATCAAGGCACGCTGCACGGCGTGCTCAAGCAGGCTGGTGTGACGGAGGACGAGTTTCGTCAATCGCTGTAAACCCGCACCAAGACCGGCGTCTGTTTCGGCTTCTTCCCTTCCGTCAAGCCCCCTCCTTGTCCGGCACAATTGGAGAAGCTCAGACGCAGCAACAACCGTCAACCGCGGATGAACACTGATTTGCAACGATGGCAGGTGTGATGTGGCCCGGTGCCCTCACGCAGCGTTAGTGGATGATGATGCAGCTATAGGGAACAAAGAACCCCCAAAACGATAACAACGACAATAATGACCGCCACTATGATTATTGCCTTGCGCCCCTCTCCCGCGTGTCTGGCACGAACATCTCCATACTCTGCAGCCATGCGTTCCTCCTCGTATCGGCGACTCGCCTCTTCGGGGTCACCTTTCCGCATGTAATCTCTGTCGTGGATTCCCATAGGATCACGCGTCTCAGGGAGTGTATTACTCGCTAATCGAGAATTTACAAGCTCATTGATGGCGATTTTGCTGCGTTGGGGAAGCGGTCTGCATCAATTTCCCATCCGTGTCCATCCTTGATTCTACTTCTTCAACTCGTTTAGCTTCGTGATCACTGTCGGCAGGTTGGTGTTGGAGGCGTCAGCTTTTTGTAGCCACTGTTCACTGCTTCGGCACGTTTGATTCAAGGCTTCCCGCCTTGACGTTGGCGCCTGCGCCGCGAAACGCTTTCCACAATACGACGATCACTACGATAACCGGCATCAGGACGACGACGGCCCCAAGGCAATCCATCATGACCGATGAATCGGAGCCATCCATCTGCTGCTGCACCTTAGTAAAGCTTCACC
>JBAZIR010000283.1:0-8071 GCA_041651735.1 Verrucomicrobiia bacterium
TCAGGCAGCAACCGCACCTCCTTGACGATCTTGCCGTCGGGCGCGACCACAAGCAGCCGGCCTGTGTTGCACTCACCGATGAACGTGTTGCCGTTGGCAAGCCGCTGGCAGGCATAGATTTCGCTCGGCCCCTCCACCTGCTTCGTCGTGCCATCCTTCTGCTTGACGGTGCGTTTGAACGGCGAGCCTTTGTAGTCGAAGACGATCTTCTTATCGCGTGTGACCTCCTGCACGCCGGTGCCGGTGTTGAAGAGGAGGTTGCCGTTGGGCAGCACCCAGAGATCGTTGCACGAGCCGGTCTTGTATTCCCATTCCACGTTGCCGTCGGCATTGACAATGAACACCTTGCCACCGGTGTAGTCGGTGCAGGCGAAGCGATGGCCTTTGCCGGTCTGGAGCGGCATGTCGCCAGCCAGAAGGGGCGAGGCCAGGAGAGATGAGAGAATGCAGATCAGATGTGTTATTGATTTCATGTCTTAGAGTTCCAGTGTCCACCGCGCTTGACGCAGCACGGCGCGCGGCGAGCCTTTCATCAGTTCATACCACACTGACAACAACGTGCCATCGGCCAACTCGACGGTGCTTGGATAGCCGAGGTCGCCGCCCGCGCCGTCACCAGAAACGATCACCGGTTCCGACCACGTCTTGCCGCCGTCGTCGCTGACGCGGGCTTGGTTGCCGAACGGCGGGCGACGATGACCGTAGGTCATCAGCAGTTTGCCGCTTCGCAACCGCAGCAGGTGCGACGGCAGGCCCCAGACGCCAATGGGATACGGCACTGACCACGTCTTGCCGCCGTCAGTGGATTCGGTCTGGAGCGTCTCACCCGCATTGGCTTTGTTGTGGTTGCGAATCTGGACGATGATGCGACCGTCAGTCGTCTCGACAGCATGCAACTCATGGTAGCCTTTCTGCACGTCGTCGCCTTCGCGGGCGGGGATGCTGGCGAGCCAGCGCCACGTCTGGCCGTCGTCCAGCGACTCACAAACACCCATCCGCTTCTCGCCGGTCCAAAGCTCCTTGCCAGCGTAGAGCAGCCGACCGTCGCTGAGCTGGATGGGCCCGTGCGGACTGTTCACGATGCTTGAATAACGCGCCGACCACGTCACACCGCCGTCGGTGGAACGGATCATCCACTGGCCGAGATCACCCTCGCGCTGCCTGGCACCGATGCGGTTGTGCGCGGCCTGCCATGCCTTGAGTTTCTCGGCCGCCCACGCGCCTTTTGCGCCGGCTGCTTTCTTCTCGGCGGCGAGCAAACCTTTTTCGTAAGCGAGTGAAGTGAACGTCGTCACAAGAATGCTGCCCTTCGCTGTCTCCAACACGCCGCTGTCACGGTCATCAATGGGACCGTCGAGCAACACCTGCGGCCAGCACCACGTCGCGCCGTTGTCGTGCGACACCATCAGCTCAACGCGGCCGAACGGGCAGACATGGCTCTCTCGTCCGCCGGACCAGCTCACCAGCAAGTCGCCGTTGCGCCGGCGCGCCACGGTCGGCCAGCCGCAATAGTATTGCGGCTGATGGCTGATGACTTTCGTTTCCGCGATTTTGATCACCGGCGCAGCGTGAGCCGGGCGTCCGATGCTGAATGCAGCTCCAGATGTAGCCACAATGGTCGTTCGGACGAATTGGCGGCGGGTCATCGTGAGGGACAGGTCTTGGTTCATAGAGACTCCTGGGTTTCTGGGCGAAACAACTGTGTGCTCATGGACGGCCAGCTTTCAGCCAGTCCAAGCTCAGCCGGCGAATGCGCAGACGGTTCAAGCCGCCGACCTTCGTGTCGCCGGCGCAGTAGGCCAGCAGGACCGCGTCGTTCGTAAAGTGGATGGCCGTGTAGCAATACCAGCCGCCGGGATCGCTCTCGATGAGCCTGCGATGCGACCACGTCTTGCCGCCGTCGGAGGAGATCGCGGTCACCAGCGGCGTGCGCTTGCCTTTCGGAAACTCAAACGCGCCCGAGTGGTCGTTGAAGACGGCCAGCAGGTCCGAGGAATCCGGCAGGCGTTCGATGCTCGCAGGCGACACGGGCGATTGAAGCGAGGTGGTTTCCGGCATCGGCCAGTTCTTGCCGCGGTCGGTGGAGTAACAACCGAATTGTGCACCCTGGTCGGTGCGCATCCAGGAAAAAAGTCTGCCGTCAACCAGTTCCACCACGCCGGGCTCCTGCAAACCGCTGCCCGTGCGCGCCGGCAACGCCCACCATGTGCTGGCCTCGCGCCACGAGCGGCCTTCATCGTCCGAGAAATACCACATCGCGATGGCCCGGCCGTCGAACGAGCGCGAGCTTTTCGGGTCCGCAGCCCGGGAGCGATGGAAAGCCACTGCCGCCACGAGCCGGCCGTCTTTGAGCTGAATGACGCGGTCGTTGTTGAGGACGAAGTAGCCCGGCGCTTCGATCATGGAGACCGGCTCCGACCACGTTTCCGCCTCGTCGCTCGAGAATCGGACGATGGGACGGCAATCAATCCAGCTGTTCTTCAGCAGATAGAACAGCGCAATGCGCCCACTGCGCAATCGCAACAGCGAGACGCTCATCACGTTGGCGCCGGCCTTGTTCTCGACCACTGTCTTCGGCTCGCGGCTCCATGTCCGGCCGCCGTCGTCAGAATGGAGACAAACGATACGCGCGGGACTTTCATCCGCCGCGCCGCCGTAGAACTGTGTGTAGAAGAAAAGAATCCGCCCCGACTTGAGCGCAACGAAGGAGCCTTCGGAGTTTCGCGGGTTCTCCTTGGAAGGCTCAATGTTGACCACCACCGTGTTCTCCGCCGCCAACAGCACACTGGCCGTCAGCAACGGCATCAACAACGCGCACAGGAATCTCATGGTGCCTCGCCTTATAACCGCGCAGCGGCCGTCTGGCCACGTTTTTCATCATCGAACCCCGGAAGCGAAATGTCGCTGGTGAGGACGTCGCCGCTGCGACCGCCACGGTCTGTCGGGTTTAATCCTACGACTGGCGCGTGCGACGGCGGCGGGAGATCCAAGCGAAGCCCGCTCCCGCCAACAACAACACGGCACCGGATGGCTCGGGGACAAAGACGATCTGGCCACCGTTGCTTAGAAAGACGTTCACCAAGCCGTAGCCATCCTTGTTGGCTTCGGTGATGGCGCTGCCCGCGGCACCCTTCAGCACTTTGGTGCCGTTGCTGTCTTCGTAGATGAACTCGATCCCTACGTAGATCGTCAACTGACTCAACTTCAATGTCGCTCCGTTGAACAGATGCAGGACATCCACGTAGAGCGCCTCGTTGGTGCCGAGACCGCCGCCGTTGTTGATGTTGTTCACGAACTCGATGTGGTTGGTGATGTTGAGCGTGCCGACGGCAAAATTCCGGTCGAAGCCGAGGAACGAGGCGCCGCGGTTGGTGCTGGCCACCTCGAAGGTGTTCGTCGCGGCACCCGCGCCAGTCAAGGGCGTCGAGCCACCGGCGTAGATCGTCCCGTAGCGCGTGTTGAAATCCATTCTGTTGGTGCTGCCGTTCAGGAAGTTCCCGCGCAAGATCAACACGTTGTTGGTTTGCGGCATGGAGAGCACGCCATTCTGACCCAGCAACAGGGTGCCGGTAATGATAGCTGTGGAGGGATTGACGAACGACATCGTGCCGTTATTGGTGACGCCGCCGTTGAATCGAATCAGGCTCTGGTTGGACACACGGATGGACGCGCCGGCGGCGTTGGTCACGGTACCGTTGAAGGTGGCCGTACTCTGGTTGTCCACCCGCACGACGTTCTGGTTGAGCAAGCCCATGCCGCTGAAGGTGGCGTTGGTAATGGCGATGGTGCCGCTGTTGATGAACGACTGCGCCACGTCAAGCGTCGCTCCCGCTCCGATGGCTCGCAGCACGCCAGCGTTGATGGGGGTGCCCAGAGCGTCGCCGGAGAAACCGGCCGTGAGCCGCAACGTGCCGCCGGTGGCCGTGATGACACCGTCGTTGCGAACAAGCGCAGCGATGAGTCCGTCGCCAAAGATGGAACCAGAGCTGCTGTTGGTGAGCACGCCACCCGCCGCAACGAAGTTGGTAATCACGCCGCCAGCCAGCAGTTCCACGATGCCAGCGTTGACGAAGGCGTTGGAGAACTGGAGCACACTGCCGTTTCCGACCAAGACCGTGCCGGCGTTGGTGAAGGTATTGACCACGTCAAGTCGAGTCACCGCGCCCGGCGGCCCCGCGTTGGTTTGCAGGATCGTGCCGGCATTGCTGAGGTTCCGAATGAAGCTCGTCCGGTTGTTGAGGTCGAGGACGGATTGCGCCAGCGCAATGACGACGTTGCTGGCGCCGAAGGTTTCGTTGCCGCCACCCGTCTTATTGACCTGCCGGTCCACCAAGCGAACCCAAGCGTTGCTGCCCGATACGGCATCGCCCACCAGGAACGTGCCAAAATAGAAGTTGGTGGCGGCGCCGAGACCGGCGGCGGCAAACGCGCTGGCGACCTCGACGTCCTGAATGACCCATGAACCGCCGGCAGAGGAACCGTTGAAGATGTTGGTGCCGGAGAAGTCGTTAACAAACTGATTGGTAGCCGCGTTCTCAAAGTCTCCGCCGACGTAGAGCGCGCCACTGTTCAGGAGCGAGGAGTTGGTGCCAAGCCGGAAATCTCCCAGCGTTCGCACGACGCCACCGTTGCTGATGACCAACTGGTTGCCGACCGTTGCGTAACCGATCGTCATATCGCCGCGATTGCTCCAAACCGAACCCGAACCGGTCACGACCACCACGTTGCTGTTGGCACCGGCGTTTTCGCCAAAGGAAGCGTCCGCCGTCACCAACCAGCCGCCAGCATTGATGGTCAGCCGATTGCCCATGCCGTAGAGCCCTATCGCGAATCCATTGCCATTGCTCCAAACCGAGCCGCTGCCGCTGATCAACGCGGTGTTGTAATTGGCGCCGGGGAGGACGCCGACGCCACCCGTGGTGGAATTGATGACCGCACCGCCGTTGGTGATGATCAATGAGTTGAACGAGCCACCGTAACCCACACCAAAACCGTTGGTGTTGCTCCAGAGCGCGTTGTTGACCAGCACGCTGTTGCTATTCGCGCCAAGGCTGTAGCCGATGAAACCCATGCTGCTCACCACCCGGCCACCGTTGGTGATAGCCAACTGATTGCCACTGCTGACAGCGCCCACCTGCAAATCGCTGGAGTTGCTCCATACGGTGCCTGCGCCAGACACGCTCACGATGCTCGTAAGGCCCGCGCCGCCGCCGAGGATGGTCGCACGGGAACTGCTCACCGTCACGGTGTTGGTGCCACCGAGGATGTTCCATGTCGCGGTCTGGTTTGTTGTGGCTCCAATGAAGAAATTACTGCCGATCGGCGCGACAATCTGCGACCCGCTGCGCGTGGTCAACGTGCCGTGGTTAAAATTGAAGTACGAGTTTGTAGCGCTCGCGCTGTTGTTGGCAACGATGAGTTGGTCGGCAGCAATGATGCCGCCGCTAAAGTTCAAGGCACCCCTGCGAACTTCCAGCGTGGCGGTGGCCGACCCGTTCGTCACGTAGAGATTGCCGCCATTAACATTGATGGTGTTGCCCGTGGAGGTGGATCCGTTGCCGGCAATCATCCAGGGAGCCGTCACCGTGCCGTTGCTGCTAATGGTCAGTTGAGCCAGCGGGCCATTGAAACCCACATAGATATTGCTCAGGCTGCTCCAAAGCGAGCCATTGCCGGTGACCAACACGAGGTTGTTGGAGGCTTGCTGATCGTTGTAACCGATGTAACCATAACGATTGTTGAGGATCTGGCCTCCAGCCGCAATCGTCAGGCTGTTCGAGGCACCCCAGGAGCCCGCGTACAAATCATCATTGCCGAGATTCCAGACCGAACCTGTGCCGGTAACCAACACGCTATTGTTACGGCCGGCAGTTTGGTCAGCGATGGTGCCACCCTGGGAAGTGACTGTGGCGCCATTCTCAATCGTCAGGCTGTTGCCGTATCCATGAGTGCCGACGATTACCGAGCGAGAAACACTCAAGGTCGAACCTGTCCCGCTCACCAACACGCTGTTGTTGCTCGCCGACGCCATGTAACCGATGAATGTGTAGAAATCGGAAACCTGACCTCCGTTAACGATGCTCAACCGGTTTGACGAACCGTTATAGCCAACGTAAATGGTGCTGGAACTGCCCTGCCAACTCGAATTCGTGCCGGTTACGACCACACTGTTGCTTCTTGACGACGCCGTATTGCCGATGACCATATTGATCATCTCAACCTTCACCTTTCCCCCATCCGCAATCGTCAGGCTATTCGAGGAACCAGAACCTCCCACCTGAAAATAGGTGCCGTTATCCCAAGTGCCCTTGCCAAGCTCCCACGTCGAATTCGTGCCGGTCACCAGCACACTGTTGTTGCCGGCACCTTCGTTATAGCCGATATACCCGCCCTTCACGCTGGAAACGTAACCGCTGTTGGCAATCGTCAGGCTGTTGCCGGAGCCGCTGTTGCCGACATAGAGATTACTATTGTTGTACCAAGCCGAGCCGCTGCCCGTCACCAACACGCTGTTGTTACTCGATCCGATCTGGCTGCCAATAGAGCTATTCGTGCTCATCACCTGACCGCCCGCGGAGATGATCAAGCTGTTGCCGGAACCGTTGTCGCCAACATTCAAGTAGCCGCCGCCGTTGGTGACGCACCATAGCGAGCCGCTGCCGGTCACCAGCACAGAGTTGTTGGTCGCACCTGTCTCCCCGCCTATGCTGGTATCGCCAGTCAGCAGCCGGCCACCGTTGTTGATCGTCAACCGGTTTCCCGCACCATAGAGACCCACACAAAAGTCCGCGCCATTGCTCCAAACCGAACCGCTGCCGCTGATCAGCGCGCTGTTGTTGTTCGCGCCGGGGAAGACGCCGACACCGCCGGTCGTGGAGTTGATGACCGCGCCACCGTTGGTAATGACCAACAAGTTGAACGAGCCGCTGTAACCCACCGCAAAACCGTTGGAGCTTCTCCAGATCGAACCACTGCCGCTGACCAACACGCTGTTGTTATTCGCACTGGCACCGTAGCCAATGTAGCCCATGCTGTTCATCACCCTGCCAGTGTTGATGATCTCCAGGCGATTGTAGGAACCTGTTGCGCCGACCATCAGATCGCCCGTGTTGGTCCACAACGAACCCGTGCTCACCCACGCGTTGTTGTTGCTCGAAATCTGCGAGTTCCCGACAACACCCGAGCCGGAAATAAGCACCCCTGTATTCGTGATGATCAAGCCGTTGGCCGCGCCATTGGTGCCAACCATGTAGGCGCCCGGATTGTTCACAGTGATATTATTGATGATATTCGTGAGCGGGATGCTGCCGTTGGAGTCGGCATAGATCTCACCGCTGGTGTAGAGGAGGCTGGTGTTCCAGAACAAGGCTCCGCCCAAGGCTGGCAGATTGGTCTGGCTAAAGGCTCCCGAGCTCCCGCTGAAGTCGAACAGGTCAAACCGGTCGCCCATCTGCGGAACGTAGCCATCAAGCAAGACGGTCAGGGTGCCTCCGAAGTTGAACGCGCCGGCGATGTTGATTTGGTCGAAAAGCCACGCGTTGGTGCCGGCCAACTGCGTCTGCAAGAGTGCATCGGCGAGCAATGTCAGGGAACTGCTGCCAGTGATGATGCCCGCCGAGTCGCCGGGGGCAATGGCGCCCGAAACCGTGATGGCGCCGGTGATCGCACCCGTGCCGGTCAGCCAGGCGTTGGTGTTGATGAACAGCCCGTTGGCAAAAGAGTGACTGCCGCCCAACAGATGCAGCGTTGCACTGCTGAGACCGTTGCCGACGCGGAACAACAAGCTGTTGTTGATGGTGCTTCCGCCACTGTGGAGCATGCCACCGTTGAAGTTGACTACGCTGCTGGCGAGATTGGTAACGATGAGTCGGTTCACGGTCACGGTGCCACTGTTGAACGTCAGCGAGCCGCGCCGGATCTCGAGCAAGCCGGTGCCAGCCGCGTTGGTGGCGTAAAGATTGCCGCCCGAAACCGTGATGACGTTGCCAGTGGAAGTTGTGTTGTTTCCCGCGACAATGTAGGGGGCCGCGACGGTGCCGTTGTCGCTGACGGTCAGTTGAGAACCGGGTCC
>JBAZIR010000284.1:0-8006 GCA_041651735.1 Verrucomicrobiia bacterium
CGCGATCTGCCGGCCGCTGAAGCCAGCGTCAATGAGCAGCCGCAGCCGCGACGTTTCGACGAACGCGCAATTGCCGGACGAGCCGCTGCCGAGGATGGTGATTGTTGCTGCCACAGCCGCTGAGCGTAACCAGCAATGGTGATTGTCACAAGAAGGAAAGTTGAAGCGGAAAGAAAACGAGGTTCGGCGCAGAGGCAGCACGCGCGGAAGATCGCAAAGGCTCTGCGTTTCAGTTCAACGACGTTGCCAACCTTGCCGCCGTCACTTCGGCTGCAACGCCTGCAACTGTTTCATATACCCGTCGAGCAGTTGTTGTTGTGCCGCGGGATCGAGGTTCGCGAGAAGCCACCACCAGATGATGCCCAACACACCCAGCGCCAACCCGGCGAAGCCGAGGATGATCCCGCTGACCGCCAACACCCGGCCGCGCTCGTGCCGCTTGCGAATCTGTGAGATCGAGACAAAGCCGCAGAGGATCGCCGGTATCGCCGGGAGGCAGCAGCACAGACCGAACTGTGCCAGCACGAAACTCCAGATCGCCTGCGCGTTCACCGGCGGGCCGACGATGGGTGGCGCGCCCGCATCGAGCCACGCCGCGAACGCTGCATCCAGTTCGCGCCGCTGGCCCGCTGTTTGCCACCGATTGTCTGCCGACGACCAGACCGCCGTCGTTTTCGTCACGCGCGCCTCGCGCGTCCATCGCTCCAACGTGGCGAAGTCCACGGGTCCGTATTCCCGTTCGTCACTGCCGCGGATGCGGTAGGAAATGGAGGATGTTTCGTTCATGTGCCGAAGTTCTCCAGACGGAACCTGAAGACGGCCCACAACAATCCCAACAACGCGCCCAGCAGGATGGAGAAGATGCCGATGGCGATGCCGGCGATGGCCAATCCGCGACCGCTCTCGTGGCGTTGCTTGATCTGCGACAGCGAGATGATGCCGAGGATGATCGCGACGAAAGAGGAACAGCCGCAGCAACTCAATCCGATGACTGCTAGCGAGATGCTCCACACCGCAAGCACATTTGTGTGCCGCACCGGGGGAGGCATCACCGGACTGACAGCAGGCGGCTCGGGGGCGATTCCAAGGGCTTCGACCAGTTCAGAGATTTGCGCGGCGGGTTGCCAGTTGCCGGTTCGCGAGTCCCATACTTTTGTCGAGGTGGACACACGGTGCTGCCGCACCCACTCTTGAAGCGTCGCGAGGTCCACCGGCCCGTATTCCTGACCGTCGCCTCCGATGACACGGAAAGAAGCTGGTATTGTGTCACTCATCGTCAGTGGGTTGGTTTGGCGTGGGGCGCGTCAGGCTGGCCGATTGAAGATGTTCTCATAGGCAACCACGAGCATGCAGGCACACAGGGGCAGAGTGAAAACGATTCCGACAACACAGGCAAGAAGGCCGAGCAAATTCAACAATCCCACCACAAGACTATAGGCGAAGACGGCGAACCAATGTTTGGCCACGACGCGGCGGCTGGTTTCCAACGCCAGCCAGAACTGCATCCGCCGGTCTGCGACCAGTGGCATCGCGAATGTATAGCAGATGCTGAGATAGAAGACGGGCGCAAGCACCAGCAACGCGCCGAGCGCGATCAGCATTACGCCGAGCACCTGGTTCGAATGCATCGCGATTGCGCCTGCAACGATAACGACTCCGCCCGGCAGGGCGGCGGCGACTATCAGCAATGCCATAAGGAGGTTCACGAGGATGGCTTGAGCGAAGAACATATTGAAGCCGCCGAAAACATCGCCCAATCCCACGGGCAGACCGCGCCGCCGCTGCAACAACACATACCACATCCCGCCAATCAGCACCGGCTGGACGATGAGGTTAAAGGCCAGTTGCACCACATGGCCAAGGCACGGAATCATCCCGATCGCACTGGCGCCGAAGGCAAGGGCGAAAACGATCCAACATGCGCCGAGCGCGAAGCCCATGTTGGCCTTGAAGAAATCCCATCCCTGTCCGAACCAGTCACCGAAGGCAACCGTGTAGTCGCGCTGAAGAACCTCGGTCGCCAGTTCCAAGCCCGGTGCCGGGGCGGCGGAAGCGACACTGGGCGCGGTGGCTGGCGCGGGCGCGGGAGCGCTGAAGATGGCAGCCAGTTCCGCGATTTGCGCGGCGGGTTGCCAGTTGCCGGTGCGCGAGTCCCACACTTGCGTCTGGCCGGCGACACGACCCTCGCGCGCCCACTGCTGAATCGTGGCCAGGTCAATGGGGCCGTATTCCTTGCCGTCACCGCCAACGATCTTGAATGCAGGTGATGCTGGTGTGCTCATGTGGGGCTCCTTGGTTGATTGATTGCCGACTATCTCCGTCCGTGTGGACCCTTTTTACCAGAAAACCTCTGCCGCGTCGAGGGACGAAAAACCGCTTGCGTTCGCTAGGCGTGCGGCTAGACTGCGGGCGCAATGAACAAGATGGCGCAACATTGGTGGTGGCATGGATCGGGCCTCAAGCCCTGATCGCGCTACCGTTGCGCCGCGCTTGAGGACCCGATGATTTGTGAGTCATCGGGTTTTTTATTTCAACAAACCATGTTAGCCAAACGCATTATACCGTGCCTGGATGTCACCGGCGGACGCGTGGTGAAGGGAACCCGGTTCCTGAACCTGCGCGACGCGGGCGACCCGGTGGAGTGTGCCCGCGAATACGACCGGCAGGGCGCTGACGAACTCGTGTTCCTGGACATCACCGCCAGCAGCGATGGCCGGCCGACGATGATCGACGTGGTGCAGCGCACGGCGAGCGAGTGTTTCATGCCTCTTACGGTGGGCGGTGGCATCCGCACCGTCGAAGACATCCGCGCGATGCTCAAGGCCGGCGCGGACAAGACCTCGCTGAATACGGCGGCGGTGCAGAATCCCGACGTCGTGCGAGCGGGCGCGGAGCGGTTCGGCAGCCAGTGCATTGTGGTGGCGGTGGACGCGCGGCGCGTGCCCGGCTCATCGCCGCAACGGTGGGAGGTTTACACCCACGGCGGCCGCAAGCCGACGGGCATTGACGTTATCGAATGGGTGCAGCGCGTCGTGTCACTCGGTGCGGGCGAGATCTTGCTGACCTCGATGGACGCCGACGGCACGAAAGTCGGCTATGACATAGAACTGAACCGCGCGGTGAGCGAGGCAGTGCGTGTTCCGGTCATCGCCAGCGGCGGCGCGGGCACTCGGGAACACATGGTGGACGTATTGCAGCGCGGCAAGGCCGATGCCGTGCTGGCGGCCTCGATTTTCCATTTTGGCGAATACACCGTGGCGGACGTAAAACGGTTTTTAAAGGACAAGGGAATCTGCGTGCGGCTTTGAAAGGAAACAATGGCTGAACCGACATTCGATAAACTGAAATTCGACTCCAACGGGCTGATTCCGGCCGTCATTCAGGAGAGCGGCACGGGTCGCGTGCTGATGGTGGCCTATATGAACGCGTCATCGCTGGCGAAGACACTGGAGACCGGCAAGACCTGGTTCTGGAGCCGCTCGCGGCAAAAGTATTGGCTCAAGGGCGAATCCAGCGGCCACGTCCAGACCGTCAAGCGCGTGACAATCGACTGCGACTGCGACACATTGCTCATCGAGGTCGAGCAGGTTGGCGCGGCGTGCCACGAGGGCTACAAGAGTTGCTTCTTCCGCGAATTGAAGGCCGACGGCAGTCTGGCAGACCTTGGCGAGGCGCGGCTGTTCGATCCGGCGAAGGTGTATGGGAAGAAATGAGCCATGAGCGAACTCTATGCACCGCCATTCGGGCTGGCCTACTGGGCCGGGCTGGCGCTGCTGATGGTCGCACGCGGACTGGATTTCTTGAGCACGTGGATTGCGACGCCGAGTTTGTTGTTGGAGGCGAACCCGATCGCGCGGCGGCTGGGTTGGCAAGGCGGGATTGCAGTGAACCTGCTCGTCTGCCTGGTGGCGGCGGCCATACCGTTTGTGGCCGTGCTGATGAGCGTAACAAGCGTGCTGGTGGCTGCGCGGAACTTTCAGGCAGCATGGGTGGCGCGGACGATGGGCGAGTATGAGTTCCGCGATCACCTGGAGGCGCAGTTCGGCCGCGCCAACAAGCGACTGGTGCTCGGCTGCGTCTGGGCGCAAGGGCTGCTCTATGGCGCGGTGGGTGGCGCTGTGGTGCTTCTGACGGACGACCTGCTGGCGCAGGCGGTTGGCTGGGGCATCGTGGGTTTTGGTTTGGCGATTGCGGTTCATTCGACACATTATTACCGAAGAGCGAGACATGTATTATCCGACAAAGAGCGAGTTTCGCAGTTTAGCGAGTCGCGGTAACCTGATTCCGGTTTACTGCGAGTTGCTGGCCGACCTGGAGACGCCGGTGTCGGCTTATCAAAAACTGCGCGGCAAAGGCCCGGCGTTTCTGTTCGAGTCTGTCGAGGGTGGCGAGCACATCGGCCGCTATTCCTTCCTTGGCGCGGACCCTGGCATCACGCTCGTGCAGGACGGCGGCGCTGTCGTGGTGCGCGAAGGCCGCAAGACCACGCGCGTCAAGTTCAAGCGTGACCCGCTGGAAGTGGTCGAGAAGGTGATGGCGCGCTATCGGCCGGTGGCCTTGCCGGAACTGCCGCGGTTCAGTGGCGGCGCCGTCGGGTTTCTCGGCTACGAGTTCATCCACCACGTCGAGCCGGTGGTGCCCCGTCCGAAGCATAACGACCTCGGCACGCCGCCGATGTATCTGATGCTGACGGACACCATTGTCATCTTCGACCGCGTCCGCCAGACCATCAAGGTCGTTTCCAACGCGCACGTGACCGGCGATGCCGACGCCGCCTACGACAAGGCCTGCTGCCGCATCGCCGCCATCATCGCGCGGCTGCGCCGGCCGCTGCCGGCAAGGCACGTCGAGTTCCGGCACGATGCCGCGCCGCTGGCGGTCGAGAGCAACATGACCGTCGAGCGTTACCAAGCGATGGTGCGCAAGGCGAAGGAATACATCAAATCCGGCGACATCATCCAGGTGGTCCTCAGTCAGCGGTTTTCCGCCAAGGTGCGCTCCAAGCCGCTCGATATCTACCGCGCGCTGCGCAGTGTCAATCCCTCCCCTTACATGTTTATCCTCGAACTGGGCGACTTCTCGCTCGTCGGCGCGTCGCCGGAAGTGCACGTGCGTTGCGAGGACGGCCACGTCGAGATTCGCCCGATCGCCGGCACGCGCAAACGCGGCAAAACACCCGCTGAGGACGAAGCGCTCACAAAAGAGCTGCTCGCAGACGAGAAGGAGCGCGCCGAGCACCTGATGCTGGTGGACCTCGCGCGCAACGACATTGGGCGCGTGTGCGATTTCGGCAGTGTGCGGGTCGATGAGTTCATGGTCATCGAACGCTACAGCCACGTGATGCACATCGTCAGCCAGGTTGAGGGCAAGCTTCAGAAGGATCGCACCGTCTATGACCTGATGCGCGCGACGTTCCCGGCGGGCACCGTCAGCGGCGCGCCCAAGATTCGCGCCATGCAGATCATCTCGCAGCAGGAAGCGACGCAGCGCGGCCCCTACGCCGGCGCGGTCGGCTACTTCAGCTTCAACGGCAACCTCGACTGCTGCATCACGCTGCGCACCGCGCTGCTCAAGGGCGGCCGCGCCTACGTCCAGGCCGGCGGCGGCATCGTGGACGACAGCACACCGGAGAACGAATTTCAGGAAACCGTCAACAAGTCCATGGCGCTGCGGAAAGCAATTGCGCTGGCGGAGGATTTTCGAAAGTGAGGAACCATGTTGCTGGTGATAGATAACTACGATTCCTTCACCTACAATCTCGTTCAGTATTTGGGCGAGATGGGCGTGGAGATGAAAATCGTCCGCAACGACGAGGTCACGCTCGGCGACGTGCGCGCGCTGAAACCGGCGCGCATCCTGGTCTCGCCCGGCCCGTGCTCGCCAGCCCAGGCAGGCATCTCCGTGGAGGTCATCCGCCAACTCGGCCCGACGATTCCGACCTTCGGCGTCTGCCTTGGCCATCAGAGTATCGGCCACGCGTTCGGCGGCGAAGTCATCCGCAACTACCGGATGATGCATGGCAAGACCTCGCCCATCCACCACGACGGCCGGTTCCTGTTCCAAGGGCTGGCGAATCCCTTCGAGGCGACGCGTTACCACTCGCTCGTCGTCAAGCGCGAGACGCTGCCGGATTGCCTGGAGGTGACCGCCGAGACGCGGCCCGAAGGCGAGATCATGGGCTTGCGGCACAAGCAATTCCCGATCTGGGGCGTGCAGTTCCACCCGGAGAGCGTGCTGACCACCGAAGGCAAGAAGCTGTTGAAGAATTTTCTGACGCTGTAGAGAAGTGAACTCACGACGCAGGGTGTTTGCTGTCCACTCTTCATTACATTTCTGTCATATTGCACTTGGCAAGAAGGGCGCGGTTTTTTTAATATCCTGCCGCAGAAAGAACGTGGGATGACGTCAGCGAGCGTTCGTTTAGAAAGAAAGCAGCTTCCAACAATCACCGGGCAATCCTGCGCCACTGGCGCCCGGGGGATTGTCAGCCGCGTGGCCGAGCGCAGCGTGCGCTCAAAGCGATGGGCTTCGCTGGTGATCGTGCTGGTGACGGTGGTTGTCTATTTCAACTCCCTTGGCAACTACTTCATGATCGACGATTTCTGGCATCTGCACGAGGCGGCCAGGACGCCTTGGTCGGAGCTATTCCAGTCCTGGCAATACAGCGGCGAGGATTTCAAGGCCTACTGGTTCAACGAGCAAAGACTGCACCACGTCCAGGGCGAGGGTTTTTTCCGGCCGATGGTGACGCTCCTTTATAAACTGGCGGCAGCGGCGTTTGGCCTCGACGCGTGGGGTTATCATCTCATCAGCATCACGCTGCACGCGCTGGCGTCGCTGGCGGTATTTGGCATTGCACGGTTGATGTTCCCTCAGCGTTGGGTGGCGGTGGCGGTGGCGCTCATGTTTGCCGCGCATCCGAGCCACGCCGAAACGGTGCAATGGGTGGCGGCCAACGCCGACGCAGCGATGGGGTGCTTCTTCATGGTTTCGTTCGCGGCGTTTGGATGGTGGTTGCGGCAACGCCGGCCCTGGCAATACGCAGGCGCGGTCGTCGCGTTTGTGCTGGCGCTCGGGTCGAAAGAATCGGCGATCATCCTGCCGGCGGTGTTTCTTGCCTATGAATTCTACCGCGCTCATGTTGCCGGTGAGCGGCGGCCGCGGTTCGGCGGGCTGGCGGCAAGGCATGCGGTGTTCTGGGCGATCGCGACGGTTTATCTGCTGACGCACATCAGGTTCCTCGCCGGTATTTCAGCGATGAATGAGGGCGGCCAATACATGCACAGTCCGTTTTCGGCGACGTTCGTGCCGTTTGTCCTCTTCAACACCTGCTATGAGTTGTTGCACCTCCTCGTTCCGTTCCCGCTGTTCCCGATTGATCCGAGCGAGCTGATCCAGAAAGCGGGCGCGCTGCCCGTGACGCTGGTGTGCGCGGCGGTGCTGGCAGTGATCTGGTTTGCGACGAGCCGGCTGATGCGCGGCACGCGCGGCTGGAGTTTCTTTCTGTTGTTCACTGTCCTGGCGCTGGCTCCGACATTCCCGATTCTAGTAGCGCAACGGTTCCTTTACGTGCCGTCGCTCGGCTTTTGCCTGATGCTTGGCGCGCTGCTGGAACGCGCCGATGACAGCGGCTGGCTGGCGCAGCGATGGTCGCGCCTGAAGCTGTCACGTCGCGGCCTGGTGATGGCGACGGTTGGCGTTGTGGTGGTGGGCTATGGCATGATGACGATGTTCCTGAATCTCATGTGGGGTTTTCCCTCCAATCTCGTGCGCCAGCAGATTGCGACGATTCGGGAAGAGGCGCCGAGTCTGCCGCGCGGGGCGTCGCTCTACCTGCTGAACCTCTGGCCGCCGGCGTTCGGGATGGAGTTCATGCTCCCGCTGCTCTATCAGGATCCGACGCTCGATGTGCAAGTGCTGACCATCCGCCCGAAGGTTTTGCCTTTTGATTCCATTCAGCCGCCGGAAGCGCTAGTGAAATTCTTCAGCAAATGTCTGCCGGACCA
>JBAZIR010000285.1:0-7973 GCA_041651735.1 Verrucomicrobiia bacterium
ATTTGCGGAGTTCGCCCAGCGCGGTGTCACCGGCTATCCGCTCGTATGGCGGGTGAAGCAGGAGAAGATACGCAGCGATCTGCTGCACTGGCTCGGGTTCGAATACGACAACGCGGCGGCCGGTTTCGCGCCCGTGGTGACGGAGTGGGCGTTTGGAAAAGCCGCGGACCCGCCGCCGGCACGAATTGCTGTGGACGAAAAAACAACACTGCTGGTGGCAGGACAGATTGACCGGGTGGACCGCGGCCCGCTGGAGGAAGTGTTTGTTTTCGACTACAAGACCGGCCGCTCCGACAAGGTGAAGGACGCCAGCTTCTGCCGCGCACGGGCGCTGCAAATCCCCGTCTACATGCTTGCCACTGAAAGCTTGAACGGCAAGGTGTGCGGCGCGGGCGCTTACTACTTTGCGACACGGCGCGGCGGCTTCGTCAAGCGAGGCTGGATTCGCGAAGAACTCAAGCTGGCCGAACCCCGGCTCAAGGAAATCCTCGGCGGTTTGGTGCGAAGCATTCTCGCAGGGAAATTCTTCGTCACGCCGGACGGCGCGGATGCAGCGGGGACGGCGATGGCCAAGGCGGCGATTGAGACGCTTTGGGAGATGAAGAGTGCCGACGAGTCGATCGCTGATTATCTTGCTGCCACCGCGCCGGACGCGTCAGCGGAGGAATCGAAGGAGGTGGGAAGCAATGAGTAGTAAAGCGCCTTCGGCAAAACAGGTTGTGCTACCCGACGCTGCAAGTCGCGAAAAGATTGAGACGTCGCTGGACAAGAACGTCCTGGTGGAAGCCGCTGCCGGCACTGGCAAGACCACATTGATGGTCACGCGCATTCTTAATCTGGTGGGCGACAAGAAGCTGAAGCAGCGGCTGAGCAGGATTGCCGCCATCACGTTTACCGAAAAGGCCGCGGGCGAGTTGAAGATGCGGCTGCGGGAGGGGATTGAGCAGGGCAAGTTCGCTCCCGCCGTGCTGGAGGAACTGGAACAAGCGCAGTGCGGCACCATTCATAGTTTTTGCGCTGGCATCCTGCACGAGAGGCCGGTTGAGGCGGGCGTGGACCCTGCGTTTCAAGTGGCCGACGCGATGCAGACCGATTTGGTGCAAGAGAAGGTGTGGCAGGATTGGATTGAAAGGCAGATGGGCGCGGAGGGTGACGGAGGGGCTGACGTGCTGACACGCGCGCTCTACCTCGATATCGAGTTGCCCGCGCTCCGGTCATTGGCGCAGGCACTGGTGGCGCAGCGCGCGCGGTTGAACTGGGAAAACCTGCCGCCGTGCCGTGCGATTGGCGACGTATTGGTTGAGGTCGGTCCGGTGATCGAGGCGCTGGTGAAGCTGACGCCGTCATGCATTGAGGCGGAGAAAGACACGATGATACGCCGCATCGCTCCGCTGATGTCGGCCGCGCCAGTATGGGCGGCGTTGACGCCTCGTGAGCAGGAGCATGTCTTGCTGCGCACGGTGCAGACCGCGCCCAAGAGTGGCAATTTCGACCGGGTTGGCTCAAAGAAAAACTGGTCGGGCGAGCGATTCCTGCTTGATGCACGCGAATTGATGACGCGGCTGGCCGTCCTGTGTGATGAAGCGTCGGATGTATTCGTTCGGGGACTGTTGCTCTGGCTGCGTGATTTCGGAAACGCCTACGCGCAGGAAAAACAGCGCCGCGGGCTGCTGGACTTTGACGACCTGCTGTTGAAGACGCGCGATCTGTTGCGCGACAACCGTGAGGTGAGAGGGATGTTTCAGCGGCGGTTCGAGCGTCTGCTGGTGGATGAGTTTCAAGACACCGATCCGGTACAGGTGGAGATCGTGTTCTTTCTCGCGGAAAAGGAGCCAAAAGCGAAGCAGTGGCACGAGGTGAAGCTCGCGCCGGGCAAGCTGTTCGTTGTGGGCGACCCCAAGCAAAGCGTCTATCGGTTTCGCGGGGCTGACATCGAGATTTATCACGCGGCGAAGGACTTACTGGGCGTGCAGGGCGAGTTTGGCAGCATCAGCACCAGCTTTCGCATGATGTCGCCACTCATTGATTGGGTTAATGATGTATTTGCGCGACTCATTCAGCCGCCGGCAGCGGGCACGGCCTACCAGCCGGGCTACGTGAAGCTCGACACGCATCCAGAGTTGCGGAGCGATACCCGGCGGGTGTTGCTGCTTGGCCCGACGCGGCAGGAAATCGGGGAGCTTGGCGAAAAACCGAGTGTGGACCAGTTGCGGCGGGTCGAAGCACGGGCGGTCGCGCAATTGCTTCGCCATATGCACGGCAACACCGAACGCCCGGTGACATTCCGCGACGAGGCCGGTAACCTGCAACACCGCGCGCCGCTGTGGTCGGATTTTGCGGTGTTGCTGCGGAACTATACGGCGTTGGATCTTTACGAGCGCGTGTTTGAGGAACATGACATTCCGTTCCTGGTCGAGGGGGGCAAGGACTACTTCCAACGGCCGGAGGTGCGCGCGGTCTGCGCGTTGCTGCTGGCGTTGGACAACCCAGCCAACAAGATTGAGTTGGTCAGCGTGCTGCGCTCACCGCTGTTTGGAGTGAGCGACGACGACTTGGTATTGTGGCGGCGAGCGCAGGACAGGCCGCTCGATTACCTGGCGGACCCATGCCGCGACGATGGAACCATCGCCACGGCGTTCCGCCTGTTGCGGGAACTGCATGAGGAGCGGAACCGCTACAGCTACGCGTCATTCCTGGAGCGATGTTACGAGAGATTGAAAATTCCCGAACGGTTTCTGCTGCGTCCGCAGGGCGAGCAACGCGTCGCAAACCTCTACAAGCTCGTGGATACCGCGCGCGCCGTGCAGAGCATCGAGGGCATGAGCCTGCGGGGGCTGGCGCGGCACCTGCGTGACATTGCCATCGAGCGGGCTGAAGAAGGTCAGTCACCCACGACGGAACAGGAAAAGGGAAGGGACGATGCGGTGAGGATACTCACCATCCACAAAGCGAAAGGGTTGGAATGGGGGATTGTCACGCTGGCAGACATGGTGCGCGAGGGACGCGGCGGACAGGACATGGTGCTGGCTGAGCCGGTCACGCGGCGCCCGGAAGCGCGGCTGTCCGGACTGAGAAGCGCGGGCTTCAACGCCGCGCGCGATGAGGAGCGCAAACGCCAGGACGCGGAGGAACGGCGGCTGCTTTACGTGGCTTGCACGCGCGCGCGCGATTGGTTTGTGCTGCCGCAGTTGGCGAAGCGCGGCGAATATACGAAGATTCTGGCTGAGGCGTTCGATCCGCAGACCGTTGACGGCGTTGAGATTGTAGACCGCGCGAAGCTTGCGATCCCGGCGACGCGTGGACAACCTGTGCAGGTTGGATTGGGTGAGCCGGATAAGCAAGAACGCGCCGTGGTGGAGAGACTTCTGGCCGGGCGGGCGGCATGGATGAAGGAGCGGGAGAACAGCAAGGCTTCCTTGTTTGCCGGCGTGAAGAAACGCACACCGTCGAGTTTGGGCGAGCGGGAACATTTTCATTACGTCGTGGAGACAACGGTTGCGGGAGGAGGTGTCGAGATTGGACGCGGCGTCCACGAGGCACTGGCGCGATGCGATCTGCGCGACGTCGAGGCGGCGGTGAAATTGTTCGCGCCTGGCGAGAAGTTCATCCGGACGGCGTTGACGCATGATTTGATGAAGCGCGTGCTCGCGTCAGACGAGTTTCATCGCGAGGTGCCGATTGTGTGGCAGTCGCCGGATGGCTTGATGGAAGGCTACATTGATCTTTTGTTCAGGGAAGGGGATCGGTTGATCGTGGTGGATTACAAGACCGATGCGAAGCCCGACCCGGAACTTTACGCCACTCAGCTTGCTTCCTACGCGGACGCGCTCAAGGCAATCAGTGGCAAACACGTAGCCGAGAAGCTGTTGTTCTTCCTGAGCAGCGGCAAGGCTGTAACTGTTTGATCGAACTCGTCCATTCAACATCACTCAAAACACCATGAAACATTATCACGCCATCATTTGCGTCATGCTCGGCGCATTCGCTTTCAGCGCCGTCGCGGAGGATCCGTTGCCCAAGACCCTGATGACGCAGCGCGGCAAGCTGCTCGTCAGCGAGGAGTTTGCCAAGCCGATCGAACCCGTGAAGCATTCGGGCTTCGCGAGCGGCTACAGCGGCTGGCGGTTCAATGTGTCGACCAAGGGAGGACGATGGGATGTCGTGGACGGGACGTTGAAGGGCGTCGAAATCGCGGAAAGTAATCATCCCGCCACGGCTTGCTACGGTCTTGTGTTCAAGGATGTGGTCATCCAGTGCGAATTGCGGCTGCACAATGTGCCGCTCGACGGTCGGAAGAACCGCTACATGCAGATTCGCACGACGAACGTGAAGGATTACGTCGCCACCACCGTCATCAGCCCGACCGGCTTGCGGTCGCAGGCGGACGATGACAATCCCGCCACGGGTCGAACCAAGCCCGTAGCTTTCGGCTCCGTCGCCGTGCCGGTGCAGCTTGGCGAATGGCAGACGGTGTTGGTGGAGATCAAGGGCAACGAGATGGTGTCAACGCTTGGGGGCAAGAGCGTGATCGGCGAGCATCCGCGCATAGGCAATGAGAAACACTGCATCATGTTCGTTGCTGGCGTGGAAGGCGGTGTGCGCCACTTTCGCGTCTGGGAGGCGCTGCCGAATCCCGATTGGCCGAAGAACAAGGCGCAGATTTCCAAGGGCAAGTAACGCCCTGATTGCCGTCAGAGAGCCTTCAACACAGCCTGTAGATAGCCCAGCGCATGGGCCATGCCTGCGTGCCAGGGTGCGGCGCAAGTCATTTGCGGCGTATGGTCGGGGATGACGACGCCATCGAAACCGTTGCGGTGCAGCACGCGCAGCAGGCGTGACACGTCCATGTCGCCTTCGTCAATGAACACCTCCCGATAGTCAGGAGCTTTGCCGACGACGTTGCGGCAATGCACGTAAGCGATGGCGTGCTGGCGGCTGTAGCGATCCGCCGCCTCATACACATCGGCTCCTGACATTTCCTGAATCGTGCCCGCGCAAAACTCCAGCGCGTTGGCCGGACTGGGAGCCAGACTCAATAACTGCTCAAAATGTTCCGGCTGATGCAGGAGTCGAGGTGTTTGCCGCAGCATCGGCACCGGTGGATCGTCGGGATGCGCCGCGAGCCTGACGCCTTCGCTTTCGGCCACCGGCACAAGTGCTTTCAGAAAATCAGCCAACCGCTGCCAGAGTTCCTCGCGCGAAACGTTGGCAATGGCCCCGCGCGGCGCGGCGGTGTCATAGACGATGTTGTTGAGCAGGCCGTGCTGGAGCGGCTGATCTTGAAGCGGATGATTCGGCTGAAATGCCGGCACGGTCGCTCCGCCGCGCGCGAACGGCCCCTGCACGCGCCCCCACACGCCGGCGAGACTGAAGTTGTAACCAAGAATCGGGATGCGCAGCCGGCCCATGCTGCGAAGCAGGCCTTTCAGCGATTCGAGTTGCTGCTGTTTGCGCGGCCCGTCGAGGAGGATGTCGGACCAGAACGATGGATCGATGTTCTCGATGGCTTCGAGTTGAAGACCTTCGTCATGGGCCAGTTTCTTGACGGCCGCCAGTTCCTCAAAGCTCCATACGATACCGCGCGCCCGTGTCATGCCCAGACAGAACTCGTCGGTGCCGGGCGGGAGTCCTTCGCGCAGCCGTTCGACGAGGTGAACGACGACATTCGTGCAACCCGCCTGGCGGGCGAAACGGAAATTGTCGCGGCTGATTTGGTAGCGATGGAAACCGAGGCCGAGTTTCATCGCATATACATGCCCCCATTGAGGTCTAGCGTCGCGCCCGTGATGAAACGGCCTCCTTCGCCGCAGAGAAACGCCACCGACAGGCCCACGTCGCGGGGCGTGCCGAGACCGAGGGGGATTTTGCCGCGCATCTCCTCGACACCGGCGTCAGTCAATGTCTCGTGCAACAGTTCAGTCTCGATGCAGCCGGGGGCGACCGCATTGACGGTGATGCCGAGCGGCGCGCCTGTGCGGGCCAGTGTGCGGGTCATGCCAAGCATGCCGCTTTTGGTGGCGGCATAATGCACATGGCCGAACAACGCCCCCTGATGGCCGACGACAGAGCTGACGTTGACGATGCGGCCGTGTTTCTGACGCGCCATGATCCGCATCGCGGCCTGCGAGCAGAGGAAACAACTGGTGAGGTTGGTGCGGATGATGCGGTCCCAATCGGCAGCTTCGATCTGGAAGATGTCCTTGGGCTGCGAGGTGCCGGCGTTGTTGACAAGAATGTCGAGCCGTCCGAAATGACCCAGTGTCGCCTGAAACAGCCGCTCCACATCGGCAGCGGCGCTGGCGTCAGCCTTCACTGCCAGCGCGCGCCGGCCCAAGGCCGTGATTTGCGCCACGACCTCCTGCGCTTGTGTCTCTGCTGAAACGTAATTCACAACCACATCCGCGCCCTGCTCGGCAAGCACCAGCGCGATGCCGCGCCCGAGTCCACGCGAGGCGCCCGTCACGATTGCCACCTGTCCTGAGAGATCAGTCATATTCGAAGGTCCTTTGTTGTGACCAGAGAGTGTGCCACGTTCACGTCGCCGGGGAAATGGACAAGAATCGCATCAGTGTGGATGCGGTTAGCGGGTAACAACGGAAAGTGGGGCAAAGGCTGTTACTCGTGGCGCAACGCTTCGATGGGATTCAACCGCGCGGCTTTTCGTGCCGGGAAATAACCGAATATCACCCCGACTGCGGCGGAGAACAGAAAAGCGATCAAGACGATTGGCGCGTTGAGCACGAACGGCACCTTCAGCAGACCGGCCAAGCCCACGGAGGCGGCCAAAGCCAACGCGATGCCGATCAGACCTCCGAAGGATGACAGAACGACGGCTTCAACAAGGAACTGGAGCAGAACCTCGCGCTCCAGCGCGCCAATGGCCAGGCGGGTGCCGATCTCGCGGGTGCGCTCGGTGACTGAGACGAGCATGATGTTCATGATGCCAATGCCCCCGACCAGCAGGCTTACCATCGCCACTGCGCCGAGCAACGCGGAAATCATCAGCGTGGTCCCGGAAAGCATCCTGGCGATTTCCTTCATGTCCATCACGTTGAAGTTGTCGTCCTGGTTGGACGAGAGATGGCGGCGGGCGCGCATCAATCGTGTGATTTGTTGTTTGACACGTTCCGTGGGGATGCCGTCCTTGACGGAAACTTGAATCATGCTGACATCGTCGCTACCGGCGACGCGGCGCTGGAATGTGCGCACGGGGATGACGACAATATCATCCTGGTCGGTTCCCATGGTGGACTGTCCCTTGGCTTCGAGCAGGCCGATGACTTCGCAGGAGAGTCTCGTGAGGCGGACCCGGTTGCCGATGGGGCTTTGCTGTCCGAACAGTTTTTGGCGAACCGTCTCGCCGATGACGCAAACGGCGGTGCCGGTTCGCGACTCGCTTGAGGTGAAGGCGCGGCCTTCCTTGATGCGGCGATTGCTCAGAGGAAAATACTGTTCGGTGGTGCCGTAAACGCTTGTCGCCCAGTTCTCGTTTCCGAGGATGACGGTGACGGAGGAACTCGACATTGGTGCGACGGCGTTGAACGAAGGGATTTCCGTTTGAATAGCTTCAACATCCGCCAGTTTGAACGGCGGGGCGCTCGAGCTTTGTCCCGGCCCCATGCGTTTGCCGGGAGTGATCATCATCAGGTTGCTGCCCAAGCTGGCGATTTGTTCGGTAACTTGCCGTGTCGCGCCATCGCCGAGCGTCACCAAGGTGATGACGGCCGCCACGCCAATGATGATCCCGAGCATGGTCAGGAAGGAACGCATGACGTTGCGGCGGAGCTCGCGCCACGCCAGGAGCAAGGCATTAATCAGCATCAGACGTTCTCCTTGTGCGTGTGGTCGGTTTCGATCAAACCGTCCCGGAAATGCACGATTCGTTTTGCGTAGGCGGCCATATCGGGTTCATGCGTCACCATGACAATGGTGATTCCCTGGTCACGGTTGAGTGAGGTCAATATGTCCATGAT
>JBAZIR010000286.1:0-7972 GCA_041651735.1 Verrucomicrobiia bacterium
GAGTGCGTCACCGCATTTGTCGGCCACTTCTTGAAAATAGTCCGCCACCGCCCACATTTCATAGCCGCCGTGCTTCTGAAACAACTTCGCGATCCATCCACCGCGTCCGCCGTTCCCGACAACACCCAGTTTGATCTTCCGCTTGAACTCCGCCGGTTTCGCGGGCGCACCGGTTTTCTCCGCAGCGAACACCGGCAACGCCGACGCTACGGTGGCCAGCCCGCCGCCAATGAACCGGCGACGGCTGACTGAGGATACATGTTCCAAGGGTTTGTCCATCATGGCTGGGTTCTCCTTTCGTCACTGGGCGCGAATGCGAATCCGGAATGCCTTGCGCGTCGCGTGAGTGATCTTGAATTTCTCGCCGATGCGATAGCCGGCCATCCAGCATATCTCGCCGTTGGCCGCCACCAGCAGCGGAACGCGCCGCCGCTGCGTCACCGGAGTCTTTGCGTCCACGAAAATATCCTGCAACTTCTTCGTCACCGGCATCCCGATCGGTTGGAACCGGTCGCCCGGCTGCCAGCATCGGAGTGTGATCGTGTCGCCCACGGCGTCCGCGTCGAGCCACTCCTGAAGCAGTTCTGAGTTTTGAATCCTGGATTTTGGACTCGCAACAACCTCCGGCTTTGGAACGTCCCCTCCTGTCACCAT
This sequence comes from Verrucomicrobiia bacterium, assembly GCA_041651735.1. GTDB lineage: Bacteria > Verrucomicrobiota > Verrucomicrobiia > CAIQCK01 > CAIQCK01 > CAIQCK01. The sequence goes on from JBAZIR010000286.1 coordinate 655, forward strand.
CTCCACTTCCACAACCATGCCGAGCTCTGGCACCTCTGTCATCCCCGGCACCGCGATCCGAATCTCTCCGGACTGACCTCTGCCCCCTGCCCTATGATTTCCGGGGTCCGTCTTTTCCAGCACCAGACAGTCGTCTTTCAGCAACACCTGTGTGTCGTTCGTCAACGTCAGAAGTGCCGGCTGCCCGCTCGCAGCCATCCGGCGCAATGTCTCCACCTTCTCAAAGTCCACAGCCGCGCCGACGTGATTCTCCAGCAGCCAGCGGTAGATGGCCCGCCGCTGAATCGCGACATGCTCACGCAACAACCGCTTCACCACCAACGCCGCGCCTTCAGCCCCCTGCCCCCTGATCTCTGACTTCTGACTTCTGATTTCTGGCCCCTGACGCCTGATCCCCAACACGCGCGCGGCTTCCGCATCCAGCCACTCATCCTCGGCAGCCAGCATCTCGGCGGTCTGGTGGAGCAGCGTCTTGAGTGCCGGGTTGTAATCGCGCTCCAATGCGGGAATCAATTCGTGGCGAATCTTGTTGCGTTGGAACTGCGGATCCCAGTTGCTCGCATCCTGGCGGAATTTCAATCCGCGTTGCTGCGCGTAGCCAAGCACCTCGACCTTCCACACGTCCAGCAACGGCCGCGCGACCGTGATCGTTCCCAGCCGGTTCGACGCACGAATCGCCGCCAGCCCGCGCGTGCCAGCGCCGCGCAGCAACCGCTGCAACAGCGTCTCCACTTGATCGTCCGCTGTATGTCCCAGCGCCAGCTTCACCACGTCCAACACGCGGGCGGTGTCCTGAAAGAAACCGTGGCGCAACCGTCGCGCGGCATCTTCGATGGAATGTCCATGCTCAGCCGCGAACGCCCGCACGTCACCCTTCCCCGAGGTGAATGCCAAACCGTAGCCGGCAGCCAGTTCGCGCACAAACGCCTCATCCGCGTCGGCGTCGGAACCGCGCAATTGATGGTTGAAGTGAGCGACGTGCAGCTTCCAACCGAACTCCGGCGCAAGCGCCACCAGCACGTCCAGCAACACCACCGAGTCCGGCCCGCCCGACACGCCGACGAGCAGCCGCTCGCCACGCGCGAGCAACTGCCTCTCCAGGATTGTTTGGCGCACACTTTCCAACATGGTATTCCGAGCGGACCCAGTGTAGCCGCATGCCGGCCCTGCCGCCAGCGCCAAGCAGTTTCAAGAAACGCTTGCGCCCGCAGCGTCGCGACGCCATTGTTTCCGCGGTCATCATGAGAATGCGTTGGCAGTCTTCACTCTATCTGCTTGTCTGGCTCGCCGTTGCTTTTCCTGCCAGCGCCTCCGACGTTTCCATCAGGCGCGAAGCCGACACTTATCACGTGATCGCCGCCCGGTATGAAGCCATCATTGCCGACGACGGATGCCTCACCAACCTCCTCATCGGCGGCCTGGAGTTTTTCAAGGCCGACGTCGGCTCTTCGCGCGGCAGTTATTTTCACCAAGGCGAACCGTTGAAGCTGACGAAGATCGAGCAGCCCGCCGAGAACGTGCTTGTAGCCAGAAATGATCGCGCGACGATCCGTTATGAGTTCGCCGCAGAATCGATGGTGTGGTCGGTGGAGAACAACACATCGGAACCGATGAAATTCTTCATCGTCTTCAATCCGGAGGTCAGCGCGGACAAGGGTGAAGTTCGCGGCACGGTGCTGGCCCATGAAGGTCCCAAATCCCTCTGGTTCCGCGACAAGACGCGGCTGGAGATTGACGGTGGCACGAGGTTCTGGGGACCGTGGCGGGGTTGCATGATGTGGGACGCGGCGTTGAACCCGCGGGAAAAACGGCAGATTACTTTCAAGATCGGCACGGCTTCCGAGACCGAAGCTATCAAGATGGGTTTGGCGTCGCCGGTGGTTGAGGAGGTCGAACAGGACCTGACATTGTTGTCGCCGAAGAATTTCCAGGTTTTCCAGCGCCAGTCACGGTTCCGCGGACGCATCATCGTCAGCGGCCGGGTCAAGCCCGAATGCGACACCGTCGAGGTGCGGCTCAGTGGCAAGTCCCTGGAAGGGAAATGGCTGCCAGACCTGTGGCAACCGGTGCCGATGGAAAAACAGACGCGAAGTTTTTACCTGGAAATGCTGGCGCCCGCCGGCGGGTGGTATGATCTCCAGGTCCGCGTGCTCAAGGAAAACCAGCCGGTGGCCAAAGGCGGCGTGGACAAGGTCGGCATTGGTGAAGTCTTCGTCGGCGCAGGCCAGTCCAACGTCACCAACAGCGGCGAGGAACGCACGACGCCAACGTCCGGGATGGTTGCTTCGTTCAGTGGCCATCACTGGCAACTGGCGGACGATCCGCAACCGGGCGTGCATGACAAAACGCAACGCGGCAGTTTCTGGCCGACGTTCGGCGACGCGATGTATGCCCGGTTCCGCGTGCCCATCGGCGTGGCTGTGACCGGCCACGGTGGCACGAGCGTTTTCGCATGGAAGCCCGGCGGTGAACTGCACAACTGGATGATGACGCGCATCCTCCAACTCGGGCCCAACGGTTTCCGCGCTCTGCTCTGGCATCAGGGCGAGGCCGATGTCGGCGGCAAACCCGAGGACTACGTCCAGAACCTGACCGACGTCATCCACGCTTCAACCGACGCCGCCGGCTGGCAGTTCCCGTGGTTCGTCGCGCACGTTTCCTATCTCAGCCCCGAACGGCCTTTCTCCGAGACGACCCGCTCGGCGCAGAAGAAACTTTGGGACCGTGGCATTGCACTCCAGGGTCCCGACACCGACACGCTCACCAGCAGTTACCGCGACACCGGGGGGAGAGGCATCCACCTCAACCTCAAAGGCACCGTCGCGCACGGCAAGATGTGGGCTGAGAAGGTTGGCGATTATCTCTACAAAGTGCTGGCACAGGAAATCAAATGAAACTCCATATCATCACCGCGATGCTCGTGTTCGCCTTGGTTGCCACAGAAGCCGCCGACGCGAAGAAATCCGCCCCCGCGAAGCCCCGAAAAGCCATTCCAGCCTTCGCACCCATCACCGACGACCCAAAACTGCCGCGCGTGCTGCTCATCGGCGACTCGATCTCCATCGGCTATACTTTGCCCGTGCGCGAACTGCTCAAAGGCAAGGCAAACCTCCACCGCATCCCCACCAACGGCGGTCCGACGATCAACGGCTTGAAGCAACTCAAGAATTGGATAGGCGACGGCAAGTGGGACGTGATCCATTTCAACTGGGGTTTGCACGATCTCAAGTTCATGAACGACGGCAAGCAACAGGTGCCTCTGGCCGATTACGAGAAGAACCTCTGCGAATTGGTCAAGCAACTCAAAGCCACCGGCGCAAAGTTGATCTGGTGCGCCACCACGCCGGTGCCCGACGCCGAAATGAAACCGCCACGTAAAAACGTCGACGTGATCGCCTATAACACCGTCGCGAAGAAGGTCATGACCGAGAATGGCGTTGTGATTGACGACCTCTACGCGTTCGCCCTGCCGCAACTGTCAGCAATCCAGCGCCCTGCCAATGTCCATTTCACCGACGACGGCTCGAAGGTGCTTGCCAAACAGGTTGTCGCCAGCATCGAAGCCGCCCTGCCAAAACCGTAAGCGGAGCCAGAGAGACCCCATGAAGAACAGCTGCCGCCCTGCCCGCATCGCCGCCCTTATTGTCGCGCTGGCATTCGCCGGCGCAACCGCCCTGCCCGCGGCGGATATCGCCATCAAGAGCGGTCAGAAACTTGCCTTCCTCGGCGACTCCATCACCGCAGCCGGCTGGGGAAATCCCGGCGGTTACTCGAAGCTCGTCATCGCTGGACTTGCTGCCAACGGCATGAAGATTGAAGGCATTGGCGCCGGCATCAGCGGACACAAGTCCAACCAGATGCTCGAACGCCTCGACCGCGACGTGCTCAGCAGGAAGCCCGACTGGATGACATTGAGCTGCGGCGTCAATGATGTCTGGCACGGAGACAAGGGCGTGCCGCTCGACGACGCCCAGGCTGCCACCGGTAAATACGAACTGCGGTCGGGCGAACCCGCCAAGGGCACCTACAAGTCCAACATCACCGCCATCGTGGACAAGGCCCAAGCCGCCGGCGTCAAAGTCATGATCCTCACCGCCACTGTCATCGGCGAGGAAATCGACAACGACAACAACAAGAAGCTCGCCCCCTACAACAACTTCCTGCGCACGCTCGCGAAGGAGAAGAAATGTCTGTTCGCCGACCTCAACGCCGTGTTCCAGCAGCAGATCAAGGCGGGAGGCAGTGGCAAACCGGGCCGTTTGTTCACCAGCGACGGCGTCCACATGAATCCCGACGGCGACCAGTTGATGGCTGCCACCATCCTGCGCGTCTTCGGTTTCGACAACGCGCAGATCGCCAAAGCGCAGCAGGCGTGGCTCGACCTTCCCGGTGGCGCAAATCTGCGCGTAAACTTCGACGCCAAGAACCGGAAGCGGCTCACCGCCACCGCCAACGTCAGCCTCCGTGAGCGCCCGAAACTTCAAGCCGCCGCTGACGTCAAAAAACAATCGGTGGATCAAATGTTGCGTGCCATCTACGCCGAGGAGGTTAAACGCCTTCTGAAGCCGTCCGGAGAGTTTGATTCCGTTGACGCCATCTTCGCGGCGAAGAAAGAAAGAGAAGTTCAGACCGCGCTCCAGCAGAAGTTCGACAAACGCGTGGACGCGCTTCTCGGCCGCTGAGTGCCTCCCTGACCGGAACGACGCTCACACCTTCGCGCGCTGCCATGCGGCCACGAACATCCCGTTGCCACCCGTGTCCTGTGGCCACAACCAGAGTTGCGGCGTCGGCGGCGTCGGCGGTTGGAAGGGATTCGCCAGAGGCAGCGGCGCAAACTCCGGGTGGTTTTTGGAAAACTGCTCTGCCACCGCGCTCGTCTCCGACCGCGCCAGGGTGCATACAGAGTAGATGAGCCGGGCGCCGGGCTTCACCGCAGGCGCGACGTTCGCCAGCAACCGCTTCTGCACTTCCGCCAACTCGCGCACATCCTCCAGCGTCGTCGTCCAACGCGCGTGCGGATTCCGCTGCCACGTGCCCGTGCCGCTGCATGGCGCGTCCACCAGCACGCCGTCAAACTTCGTCCGCGTCGGCAACCGCTCGCCGCCATCCCACAACGCCGCGCGATAGTTGAAACACTTCGCCCGTCCCGCGCGTAGCTTGAGCTTCTTCAGCCGCCACGCCGCGCGGTCGCTGGCCCAGATGAGCCCCTTGTTCTGCATCAAATCGGAAAGATGCAGCGTCTTGCCGCCTTCGCCGGCGCAGGTGTCCCACCACGTCTCGCCCGGCTTCGGATCGCATATCAGCCCGACTGCTTGTGAAGCGATGTCCTGAATTTCAAACGCGCCTTCGTGAAACTCCGCCGTTTGAAACAAATCCCTCGTCCCATCATAGAGCAACGCGTCCGGCAGCGTGAATTGCCCCGTCGCCGCCGCCTCGGTCCGCGCATGAACAGCGCCGGCGCCAAGCCGCTTCGACAGCTTCTCGCCTTGTCCGCACCGCGCCCGCAGCCAAAGCACCGGCTCATCCTGGATGGCGGCGGCCCACTCCGGCGTGACATCCATCTCCTCGCGCGCCCACGCCGGCACCGCGTGCGCCAGCAGTTCGTCGCCAAAAAACCGCTCCGGCGCATCGCCGAAACGCCGCGCCATCTCCATCGCCCCCTCCACCTGTTCCCCGACTGGCAACGTCTGGTCCAACCAGCCGAACCAGCGATAATAGGCAAACACCGCGCGGCTGACCTCGCGCGATTCGGCGGCCGTCAGTCCACCCGCCGTCCGCAACGTCGCGCGAAGCACGTCGTCCGCAGGCTTGGTGCGACTCGCCTCTGCGATGACACGGGCCACGAGGGCCGGCAAATGATGATGTGGTGTGGGTTGTTTCACAGTCTCAACTTCCTCTCCATTGAACGGTGAAACGCACTGCGCACACAATCCGAAAATCACTGTTTCGAAAATTACATCTTTCTTGTCGTCTTCTCACTCGCGCGGCATAGTCTTCCACACAGATTCACGGAGGAAACCATGAACCGAGCCAGACTTTCCGTCTTCGCAGCCGCGCTGCTGCTGTCCAATCCCGAAATGACGACGGCCCAGCAGCCGGACCGGAACGTGGCCAAGGAAATGATTGCCAAAGGCGAAATTGTCCCGATCACGGCCAAGAGGGAAGAGGGTTATGTGATTGGCCGGCTGCCGGCAAGATCGGTCATTTATCTTCAGTATGTCGAAGGCAAGTGGAAAGCTTGGGGCAATTACGCGACGGCTTGCCCTGACGATCCAAACGTCGAGCGTGGCGAGCGCAACCGTTTGGTGATTGCTGAGATTTCGGGAAACGGCACACAACATGTTCTCGCTGTTGTCCCTCCAGAAACGAGCCTGCAACCATTTTCCTACTCCCTCAGTCGAGACGTAGACAAAGTTGTGCTGCGAATCAACGACAACGACAATGACTTTGGCAGTAATCCCGATGCGGGTGTGGCGTATTGCGTGTATGTGCAAACACCCACGGGCCGTTTCGTGCTTCCTCCGCCAGTTGTTGGTGCAAAACGAGAACCTGTCAAACCGAAGACCGACAACCAAGCCTCCAAGGAGGACAAGCAACAAACGGCACGGCTGGCGGGCGCCGCTGACCGCGAGCTTCAACGAGGTTCAAAGTCCCTGGCGCGCAACCAAAGCAGCATCAAAGGTCTCTACGTCGTCCGCACCGACGCCGGGCTGCGCGTCGGAGGCGCGCAGGACATCATCGCAACTGCCGAGCGCGTCAGCAGCGACCGCGAAACCATCTGCGACTTTGTCACGGATGTCGCCAAGGACACACAAATCTCAATGGAGGAGGCGGAGCGATTGCTCAAGGTACGCCATCCGGTCTGGCAGGCGGGTTGCAAGATTCGCTTCAGCTACTCCAACAAATACACCAAGCAGGCCGGCGGCTCCGCGGGCGGCGCGTTCTCGGTGCTGCTGCTGTCGTTGCTGGATGGGATGCAGATCGATCCCGGCTTCGCCATGACCGGCGATGTGACCGTGGATGGGAAGATTCGCGAAGTCGGCGCGGTGGCGGAGAAGCTCCGCGGCGCGCTGCTGGACAAGTGCCGGATCGTCGCCATCCCGGAGGCGAACGAGGAGAACCTCAACGATCTGGCTGTTCTCTACTCGCCCGCAATGCTCTGGAGCATGCAAATCCTCTCCATCGCAACACTGGACGACGCGGCGGCAGTAGCTCGCACGGATCGCGCGCCGAATCTGGCCAAGGCGTTGGAGTTGTTCGGACAGGTGCAACGGTCGCTGCCCGCAAGCGCGACGGTGTATGCGCTGCGCAACCCGGC
>JBAZIR010000287.1:0-7963 GCA_041651735.1 Verrucomicrobiia bacterium
TTGTGGAGTTGGACTTCCTTAACCTCAACCTCAAGAACCGTTCACCAGTTCTTTACAGCGAAATCTTTTATAAAGGTGACCCCAGATTCACCAGGGTGTTCGTAAGACCCCCCGACTACAACAATAAAGGAGCATGGAAGCAGGAGTTTCTACTGAGGGTGTCCGCGTTGGACTCGCTCGATAACATGTTACGGAGCATTCGCGTGCGCAGCGCCAGTCATCCTGCGCTTTCGGAGATGATAGGTGAATTCACTGACAAGATCGCCAAGGACCGCACCGACTTGATGCAATACAAACACTACTGCGATGACAGTCGCCTTCGCTGATCCCTCCGGATTTCCGCCCCGCATTCTGTAGCACCGCTCAGCGCCGTTGGGGGAGGAATTTCCTTTCCGCTTGATTGACGGCATACTTTCCGCGACAACGATCCCGCGATGACCACTGTTCTCAGTTTACGTTCGCCCGGTAAGATTAACTTCGGACTCGATATCATCCGCAAGCGGCCCGACGGCTTTCACGAGTTGGAAAGCCTCATGGTGCCGCTGGACGTGTGCGATGAAATGGAGTTTGAACCGCGCGATGCCAGCCACGGCATCACAATGGAGTGCGATGCGCCTGGTTTGCCCACCAATTCCGGCAATCTGGTCATCCGCGCCGCCGAGTTGCTGCAACGTCAGGTGACCGTCAGCGCCGGCGCACACATCAAACTGCGCAAACGCCTGCCCATTGCCGCGGGCATGGGCGGCGGCAGCGGTAACGGCGCCGTCGCGCTCACCGGCCTCAACCAACTCTGGCAGCTTGGCCTCACGCGCGATCAACTCCAGCCCATCGCCGCCACGCTCGGCTCCGATTGCGCCCTTTTCCTCGATCCCAAACCCTCCTTTTGCCACGGTCGCGGCGAACTCGTGGAAGCGCTGAGCGAGGCCGAGATTCGGACCCTGCGCACCGCCCACTTCGTCCTCATCAACCCTGGTTTCGGGATATCCACCAAATGGGCTTACGAACAAGTCAGGCCCTTCTTGACGGGCCGCGGCGGTGCCATTAAGGTCATCCGCGACGCGCTGGCCGGAGGCGACCTGCCCGCAGCCGCGCACGCGATGGTCAACACGCTTGAAGGCCCCGCGTTGCGCAAGTATCCGATGCTGGAACTGCTGAAGGAATCGCTCGCGCGCAACGGTTGCGTAGGCTCGATGATGAGCGGCAGCGGCGCCACCGTGTTCGGCGTCGCGGCCGACCGCGCCAGTGCGGAACGCGCGATGGCAGCGGCCCGCGCCGAGTTTGGCGACTCGATGTGGATGACAGTCGCCTCGGCGTTTTGAACGCAGGCAGAATCGGCAGGCGCACAGTTTCGGTTGCCCGGTGGTGTAATGGTAACACAGCGGCCTTTGGAGCCGTTTTTCATGGTTCGAATCCATGCCGGGCAGCCATTTTGATTTTTCCGGGGAGATACGTTGTTCCCCGCCCCAAGCCTCTTCTTCCGTTGATCCGCCGCGACAGTGCGCTTGCAGCAACCCCAAAGCCTGCGTTAAATTGTCGCCATGCGTTATGTTTTCCTATTGCTCGGCATCGCGGCCCTGTTTTGGGTTTGTGCCCGATGTGTGCGAGCGTTGGGCACCCTGGCGCGCAGGTGGCAGGAGACCGAGAAACAACGCCGCCAGCAATTGAAGAACCTCGCCGCCGAACTCGAACGAATCGAGCCAGACGACGCCCCACCGACAACGCGCCCCCTCCCCGGTCACAACCGCCGCCCCACTGCCAGCGATCAATCCACCTACCCCTTCAGTCGGAACTGATGTTGCGCGTTTCTCTGCGGCGCGCGTCATTCCGTCTTCTTGGAAATCTTGTAGATGTGGCTGCGGCGAACCGCCAGACGGCTGTCGCGGGCGGCGACCCTTTGTCCCTCAACGAAATCGCACGCGAAGTTCCCCTTCTCCATTTCGAACTCGCCGTCCTTGTAGGCAAAGAGGATCGCAACTCCGGCGCCGTTTGACCACAGGACGCCTTGGTCGTTCGGGAGCAGGCGACGGTGCTGCATGAAAGGCACGACGCGCTCGAAAGCCGCGTTCCAACGCGCGATCGCCGGCCGGGCTTCTGTCGAAAGATACGGCGCGGGCACAGTCAGTGGGGCTTTGTTTGCCATGAAGCGGAAGTAACCGTCGTTCTCCAGCACCTTGTCCAGGTTCGACCAGTAGGTGAAGAGCGAGGTCTCGACGGCCATGTCCTCCTGGCCCTTGAAAAAGGTCGTTTCGCCGTCACCCCGCACGCCGAATGGAGAGTAGCCTTCGTTGATCACGCGCAGGCCGATCTCCTGAAACCGTTTCACCATCTCGATGCCGGCCTGGCAGTGTTCCACGCCCTGCTCGCATGAGTAGTCCAGCGTCAGGAAAGGCATGTCGTTGTAGGAGTCGAGCCACAGGCCGTCCAATCCACACGCTTCCTTGACCTCCTTGAGCTTCTTGAGGAAATGCTGCTGGGCCTCCAGCCGCGGCGAAATGGCCGTGATGTGGAAATAGGACATGGTGAATGGCGAACCGTCCGGTTTGCGGATGATCCACTCCGGATGCTCAGTCAGATACCGCGAACAGTTGGCCAAGTGGAACGCCGGATACCAGGCGAACACCTCGATCGAGCGGGCATGCGCCGCGTCGCAGAACCGCCGCAGTGCAGCCCGCCCGCCATATCGTGGCGATACTTCCACATCGATCGTGCCGCAGCGCGAGTCGTAGGTCACGGTCGACATCGCCTTGACCGTCATGCCTTCAGTCCGATAGCTGATCCACGGACTGCCGATGAGCACGCGCCGGTAGTTCAGCTTCGTGCAAAGCGACAAAGTCTCCCCGGCAAACTCGTCGAAGGTCCCGCGCACTTTGAGCTGGTCGCGGGGGGCACAACCCGGCGTTCCCCCGTCCACCGGGATGTTCGCCATCGGCAGAACCTCTTCGCGGCGGATTCCTGCCTGGGATCGAAACCGCTGGCTCTCTTGCAGGAACATCTCGCACCACAGGTCTTTCTGTTCCGCCGCGTCGAGCCGGTCCTTGCAAAGCAGCATCGAGAGTTCCGGGGTGCGCCACTTCGCCGCGCTGGGACAGGTGAATTTGTAATGCAGGACCAGCCCCTTGCCCGGCACGAACTCCGCGCCGGAAGAAAACATATGCGCCAGAGAGTCGAGGCGGGCCACAAAGACTCCCCGGCTCCCAGCCGCGAAGTCCAGCGGCGACCGCTTGGCCTGCCAGTTGTTGTAGCTGACCGCTGCCGGAAGCCGGCTGGCCTCGCCGGCCTTTTGGCGCGTGTAGAGATCCTGGACGTAATAGCGCCAGTCACCTTGAGCCAGCGACAGGACGAGTTCGATCTCCACCGGAAAAGCGTTGGTCGACTCCGCAGCCAACCGGATCCCAACCCCGGAGAAATGCCTGCCCGCAAGGTCCGTGTCGCAGTGCCGGACGTGCATCGTGACGGGGAATCGTTTCGCGGAGTTGATGTCGAGCGTTCCGACCGCCCGCGCCCCGTGTGTCTGTTCCACTACATTGCTCCAAGCCAATGCCTTCCACGGCTGCGGGTCGGCAAGCAGGAAGCGGTATCGGCAGGAGATGGCCGGGGCCGACACTCGGGCGCCGATCCGAGTCAGCCAGTCGCCGGCACGTCCCTCTGCCGCGTGCGAACTTGTTCCCGCGAGAAGGCAAACGGCCATTGCGAGTTTGATGCAGTCATTCAGCGAAGCGTTGGTGGCAGACCAGAATTGGTTCACAGCCGCCAGCATAAGGGGTGACGAAAAAAACGTCTAGCGATTCCCGGCGCGCAATCAAACCCCGTTTGACTGGGCAGGTTGACGCCGGAGACTGCAGTCATTGGAGAAGTGCCAGGCCATTGAAGAAGTAACTGCTCTTGGAGGCTCCCGCAAAAACCGTTGGCCGCACTGTAACTATTGTTGCTCGAAGGCGCGAGCGCGTCTGGAACTTACCGCACAGATTGCCGCCCCGCTCCAGATAAACATCCCGCGATGAGCCGTTTCAAGCTCCAACCGGCATTGTCGCACACCCTATACTGCCCACTTCTTCTTATACAGATCCAGTGCCTCACGCCACTGCGGGCTCCCAAATGCACCGCCGCTCTGGTGTGTAATCGCAATAGGCCACGTGCCCAAGGTCAAACCCGCTTTGCGAGCCGTGCGGCAAAAATCGAGGTCGTAAAGATAAAATGAAAACCGGCTGTCAAATTCCACGCCACGACTCCGGAGCACAGACCGCTTGACGGCAAGAAACACCCCGTCCAACAGTTCACATTCCGCCGGGCTATCGCCGTAGTAGGTGATGGCTCCACACGGTTCTGTTCCATGAGCAACTGCGCCACTCAGATGTTGCCGATCCCAGTCGCCGTTTACAAACGCCCATCCCTCATGCGACGGCGCCAGCCGCCTATTCCCTGCGATTCCGATCACATCAAATCGGTTGAGTCCATCAGCCACTCGGTTTGCCAGGAAGTAATCGTCGATCCATACATCGTCGTGCAGAAACACAAGGATGTCACAATCGGAATCGGCTCGTATGCGTTCGTTATAAACCTCCGCCAACCCCATGGAGTTGTTGAACTTGATTCTGGAACGAAGGCATCGGTCCTGACTTAACCTTTTCAGAGACATTCCCAATGGGGTGTCTTCAAACTCGCTTTCTGTGCCCCGTGTGGTTGCGATTATCTCGACCATTGTCTGCTTGTCACGCTCAACCATAACCGACTCCTTTGTGTGCACATCTTTGCGCAAACCGTTAACAACAGCAAGCACTGAAACTGCCCGTTGAAGCGCCGGTGGCTGCCGACTTCCGAATTCTCACTCGCCGTCCTGCTGCCGCCTTTGGCCAGGCCATTTGACCTTGTGCCTGTTGCCAAACCGCCCTGCCCCACCCACCTCAACATCCTAAAATCGGCCAAGTCCCACATGCTCATCGGGGTGAGCGCCGTAGAATGCACCTCCGTTTTTTTGCACTCGCATCCGCACCCAAAACCCGTATGATGCCCACGCTTCAAGGAGTACGACGGTGCGGGACATCTTGGGCAACTGATAACCATGAAAAAGAGCACGCGATTGATTATTCTCGGGTCTCTCCTCACGGGACTGGCCGTGATCGTGTTTATTCTTGGCACAGTGGTGACGTTTTCCATGCGAAAAATCTACCCCGGCCACGCCATGATCCAGGTGATCTTCCCGGAGGATAGCCGTACCAAATACACTACGCAGAGCTTGGAATTGTTGACGCAGACCCAGGCCCAATTGGTCCTGTCCAAACCGGTTCTGCGAGAGACAGTCCGAAAAAAAGGATTGGTCAAGAAATGGTCAATGCTAGGTTCTGAAAGCACGGCTGTGAACCGCTGCTGCCAGATCTTGAGAACACGGTGTACAGCCGTTCCAATTCCGAAATCTGTTGGACTGATTTCGATCAATGTGTTCGGCACAACCCCGGTGGAAGCCGCAGATATCGCCAACGCCATGGCCGTCTCGTATCGTGACTTCGCGACCGCCCAACCCCAACAGGGAGGAACCTGTCGAGTGACAATCGTCAACTTTGCGGAGCCCGCCTTGGCTCCGTGCAAACCCAACGTGCCCTTCTGCATCCTGATTTCCTCGGCGGTATCACTCCTGATCTTGATCGTCGGTCTTCTGCTGATCTTCCGGGGCTATCGAAGCAGACCCAGAAATCCAGCCGATCTCCCGCGGTCGACGAGAACCGCGACAAGAGAAGTTCCGGTGAACTTCGATCCCCACTGAGGACTGCGTGATCCCGTCCAAAAACCGCATGAGAGTTTGACTCTCAGCCGTGATGGCACAGACGAGCCAAAGCTTGAACTTCAACATCAAGCCGACATTCTCAAACTGACCCGGTTGCCGGTTTTCGGTTGGCTCTCTGACGGCGCCGCAGTTAATAATATAACGAGACGCAGCTCGCGGACTCGGTTAACGAAGGAACACACAACACATGATGATCAGACACATGATAGCGTTGGCGCTGGCGCCACTGGTGGCGCTCGCACAGTCGGTTGAGATTACATCGGATCGCGCAAGCGCGGTTTACGCATGCGGAGAGCCTGCGACTTTTTCCATCAGCGTGCTCGGCGCAGACAAGCAACCTGTCAAATCCGGCCGTCTGAGCGTGACGATCAGCAACTTCGGAACCCACGTCATCACCAATGAGATCTTTAATCTTTCGTTGGGGAATCCCGTGAAGATTGCCAGCGCTTTGCGTGAACCCGGTTTTCTCAAGTGCGTGGCCAATGTGAAGCTGGACAAGGATTACAAAGGCATCTTCGGCGTCGCGTATGAGCCGGAAAAGATTGTTGCCGGTTCCGAGCGCCCGGCTGATTTTGACGCTTTCTGGGATGCTGCCGTCAGGAAACTCTATGCGGAAGTGCCTCCCGATGTCCGCGTTGAACGCGTCGCCAAATGGTGCAATGACAAGCACGAGTGCTTCAAGGTCAGCTTCGCGACCTTTGATCGCGTGCGCGTGTATGGATTCCTCAGTGTGCCCGTGGGAAAGGGGCCTTTCCCGGCGGAGGTCAATGTGCCAGGCGCGGGGCCCGGCGTCGTGGGGCCCAATAGCGGCATGGCCGACCGCGGGTTTATCCATCTGGTGATGAATGTCCACCCGTTTGAACCTGCGGCAGACGCGGAGGCGCAAAAGAAATTATATGCGGATCAGGACAAGCGGTTGAACGCGCAATACGGCACGCCGCGCTACTGCCAGTCCGGCGCAGCCAAGCGCGAGACCTATTTCTATTATCGCATCATCCTCGGCATCAACCGCGCGGTCAACTGGCTGGCGGCGCGGCCGGATGTGGACAAAACACGCTTCTGCTACGGTGGCACCAGCCAGGGCGGCGGGTTCGGCTTCATCCTGTGCGGCCTCAACAAGAACTTCACCAAGGGCACCATCCATGTGCCTGCCATGACCGACCTCCTTGGTTTCCAAAAAGGACGTGACTCCGGCTGGCCGAAGCTGATTGAGAACATGAGAGCCGAAGACAAGGAAAGTGCGCTCAAGGTCGCGCCTTATTTCGACGGCGCTCACTTTGCGGCCCGCATCACCTGCCCCGTGCGTGTCTCGGTGGGTTTCATTGACGAGACCTGCCCGCCGGCGGCGGTTTATTCGGGCTACAATGCGGTGCGCGTCAAGGACAAGGACATCGTGCATGGTATCGGCATGACGCACAGGGTCTTCCCGAAGATCTACGAGCAACTCGACCAGCAGTGGTTGCGCGTGAAATAAATCCGGTGGCGGGATTCTGTTAGTTCGCGTGGTCCGTCGATGCGCGAGGTGGTTGCTATATGGCCGTCCGCTTCAAGCTCGACGACCTGCTCAAGTCATTCCGGTAGAACGAAGGCCCACTTCAACTCACGCCGCCCATTTCAATCCTTGACTGGCGTAATTGAACATCAAATCAAACACGTTGTTGCACTTTTCGGTAAACACGACACGGTCGTAACTCTCTGGAAGATGTTTATGTAAAACAGCTTCAACTGCGGATCTGACACGCAGTTTGCTTTGCACGTCTTTGAACCAATCCTGAACCAGAACCTTTGGCGTTTCCTCTCGCAGCCGGCGTAGCAGCGATTTCGCGGCCAGCCTGACTTTCTGCGTCTCGTCCTTGCTCATCCGATCCTTCTTGAGCAGATCAAACATTTCAAGTTCGTCCTCCGTAAGGCCCTCACGGATGCGGCGCTCGGATTCAGCCTTCAAATCTTTCGCGAATTTCAAAAGCTCTTCGAAGTAATTGTCCGCCGAAGAACTGCCCGCGTTGTAACGGTCAATAATGCCTTGTAACCGCGTGGCGAAGTCCGTGCGCGTCGCGTTTTCCTTCAGCATCTGCTCCAGCTTCTTCTGGATGAAGGCGCGCAGGTCGGCGATCTCGATGTTCTTCTGGGGCACGTCTTTGAAATCTTCCTTCAGTTTGTCGAAGTCGATTGTGCTCAAGTCCC
>JBAZIR010000288.1:0-7957 GCA_041651735.1 Verrucomicrobiia bacterium
CGCCCAACGGCTCTATCAACGACTTCTCAGCAGACCGTTGGATTCGTTCCCATTCGCTGGCGTGGTACTTCGACATCGGTTTCTCTGGCTCCTCGATAGTTGGCGACGCAGGAAACCATAGCCATCCCTGCTCAAAATACAAGACTCTGTCACAGGCCGCTGGCGCCAGGATGCGAAGCATCCTGTTTCATGCGCGCAGGACGCAGTGACGCATGGTGTTGGCAAAAGCTGCCGCTACGGGGAAGACGTGCCTGGCACGACCTTCTTGAATGTGTCGAACAATCCTTTGCCGGTTTTTTGCAGCGTGTCCGCCGCGCCCGCACCTACCTTGCCAAGCGATTCGGTGAGGCCCTTGACCGCTTCGCCCGCGCTGTTGGTAACATTGCCGAGCGAACCGGCGATATCCTTGGTGTTAACGCCAATGAACGGCAACTTGGCGCTCTTCATCACCGTGAGCAACACCAGGCGATTGATGTCGGTGCTGTCGCTGATGTTCTGGTAGGTTTCATCGATGCTGATCGGCATGGTCCTCTCTAAGGGATTGCCCATGCTGTAGTCTTTCAACTCGACGCTGCTCACTTTCAGACGCAACGTGTCCACGCGGTAATGGCCCTTCTTGCCGTTGCTGGAAGGGCCGAGCGAGCCCTTGAGCTTCATCACGTTGGACTGTCCGTCCTTGGTCTTCACAATCACGATGCGCTTGATATCAATCACAAGACTCTTTAGACGCGGAGTCTCGCTGAGAAGAGAACCCGCGTCGTAATCCACTGTCAGTTCCGGCATCTCAACAAAGACCGGCTCCTTGAATTCCGATGGGTTGCGCAGCGAGAGATCGCGCACCGCGATCCGGCTTTGAGCGAACGCCAGATCCAACGAGCCGATCTTCATCGGGAATCCGGTCATCTTCTCGGCGCCCGCCTGGACCGCGTAACGGGCGATGATGTTGCGGCCTAGGTATAAACCGGCGGCGAGAACAAGAAGAACGATGATCAAGCGAAGCAGTGTTTTCATAGTTGCTATCCTCTGCCGCTACGGTATCACTTTTTGCGCCGGCGTAAAGCTCGATGACACACGCAACCCTTTTGACTGACTGAACCACAGCCGCAACGCCCAAGGAGACTGCCATGCTACAATTAAAACCCTCCCCTCTCGTTTTGTTCTCCACCATGTTCGCCACGCTGGCTCTTGCCACCGTCGCACACGCCGCCACGCTCCACGTCGCCCCGGACGGCAACGATGCATGGTCCGGCGCGCTCGCGCGTCCTAATCGCGACCGTAACGATGGCCCGCTTGCATCATTGCAGGGCGCGCGCGAAGCGGTGCGGAAACTAAAGGCGGCTGGTCCGCTCACTGAACCGGTGCATGTCATCATCGCCGGCGGCAATTATGCGCTCTCCTCGCCGTTAGTGCTCACGCCGGAGGACAGCGGCATTGAGAAGTGCCCGATCATCTACAAAGCCGCGCGCGGCGCGAAGCCGGTCTTCAGCGGCGGGCGGCGTATCACCGGCTGGCAGCGCGGCGCGGACGGTGTCTGGACGGCGCAGGTGCCGGAGGTGAAGGCGGGACAATGGTATTTCGAACAACTCTGGGTCAACGGCAGGCGCGCGACGCGGGCGCGCTCACCGAACAAGTTCTATTACTACGCCCCGAGCAAGCTGGGCCATGGCATTGACCCGGCGACAGGCAAGCCGGCGGATTTGTCTCACCGCGCCTTTGTCGCGCGCGGGGACGACGTCAAGCCGCTGCTCGGCATCCCGGCGGCAAAGCTGAACGATGTCACCGTGGTCGCGTATCACTCGTGGGAGGTGTCGCGGCATCGCGTAGCGGCGGTGGACGCGAAACTCAACGGGGTCATCACCACCGGCAACGCGCCATGGACGTTCTGCCGCTGGGGATCGAACCAGCGTTACCACGTCGAGAATTTCCGCGAGGCGCTCGACGCGTCGGGCGAGTGGTTTCTCGACCGGGACGGCACGCTCTACTACAAGCCGCTGCCGGGCGAGAACATGGCGCGCGCGGAGGTTGTCGCGCCGGTCTGCGAACAGTTCGTCAGCTTCGCCGGCGACCCGGACAAGGGCCGCTTCGTGGAACACCTCACGCTGCGCGGGCTGGCGTTTCGCCACGGCCAATACATCCTGCCGCCGCAGGGCCACGGCGACGGACAGGCTGCGCAATCCATCCCCGGCATGATTCAAGCCGACGGCGCGCGCGCCGTCGCGATGACCGATTGCGAGATCGGTCACGCGGGCATCTATGGTATCTGGTTCCGGCGCGGCTGCCGTGATTGCCGCGTGGAACGCACCTACATCCACGATCTCGGCGCGGGCGGCCTGCGCATCGGCGAAGGCTGGAAGGCCGACCTGAAAAATCCCGTCTGCCACACCAGCCACATCGTCGCGGACAACAACATCATCCGCAGCGGCGGCCACATTTTCCCCGGCTGCATCGCCATTTGGATCGGCCACAGCCCGTACAACCGCATCACGCATAATGAGATCAGCGACTTCCGCTATTCGGGCGTGTCCGTCGGCTGGGTATGGGGCTACGCCGAGAGCCTCGCTCATCACAACACAATCGACTTCAACCACATCCACCACATCGGTTGGGGCGTGCTAAGCGACATGGGCGGCGTCTACACGCTCGGCGTCTCGCCCGGCACCAGCGTCAGCAACAACCGCATCCATGACGTTTATTCCTACGACCTTTACGGTCGTGGCGGCTGGGGCCTTTACAACGACGAAGGCAGCACCGGCATCACGCTGGAGAACAACCTCGTCTACAACACCAAGACCGGCAGCTACCACCAGCACTACGGTCGTGAGAACATAGTTCGCAACAACATCCTCGCCTACTCGATGAACGGCCAGATCCAACGCTCGCGTATCGAGCAGCACTTGTCGTTTACGTTCGAGGGCAACATCGTCCTGTGGCGCGGCGGGCCGCTCTTGGGACGGCCGGCCAAGGACGCAAATGTCAAGTTTGAGAGCAATCTCTACTGGGAAGAATCGGGCGAGCCGATCAAGTTCAACGACCTCACCTTCGAGGAGTGGCAGAAGTTTGGCAAAGACACACACTCGCTCATTGCTGACCCGAAGTTCGTGAACCCGCGCAAGGGCGACTTCCGGCTGCGCGCCGGCTCCCCGGCTGTGAAGATCGGCTTCAAGCCGTTCGACTACACCAAGGCCGGCGTCTATGGCGACCGCGCGTGGATCCGGCTGGCAAGCAGTGTGAAGTATCCGCCGGTCGAGTTCGCCCCCGAGCCCCCGCCGCCGTTGCCTCTGGCGATCAACGAGGATTTCGAGTTGTCGCCCGTCGGCGCGCCGCTGGCCGACGCACAGGTCCAGGTCGAAAAGAAAGGCGACTCCATCGCCGTCACGGAGGAAACCGCCGCGGGTGGCAAACGCAGCTTGAAGATCATCGACGCGCCGGGTTTGCAGCACGCTTTCAACCCGCACTTTTACTGCGACCCGCGCCACACCAACGGCGTCACGCGATTCAGCTTTGACATCCGCGTCGAGCCGGGTGCGGTCCTGTTTCACGAATGGCGTGGAGAGGGTCATCCGTACCTCGTCGGGCCCAACCTTCGGATCAGCGGTGGCAAGCTGTTCGTTCAAGGCAAAGAACTGCTGGCGATGCCCGCGGGCAAATGGGTTCATTTCGAGATGAGCGCCGGCTTGGGCGCACAGTCCACAGGCACATGGGACCTCGCCGTGACCTTGCCCGGCGAACCGCCGCGCCGCTTCACCGGCCTGAAGAACGGCAGCCCCGACTGGAAGGCGCTGCGTTGGTTCGGCTTTTGCAGCACCGCCAACGCAAAGACCGTCTTCTATCTCGACAACCTCAAGCTGAACAACGCACCACGGTGAACAAACCGGTATACAGACCGTTCATTCATGTAGAACCGCTCATCGCCACGAACCAGAAACGCCGTCATCGGACATCGTGAAACTCGCCAGTGTCTGTGACGCGTCCTGCGTGTGAGAAGCGAAGGCAAGATTGGTTATTGACAGGAATGGACACAAATGGCAATTTTGCGCTAACGTTTGCGCATCATAAATAAGTGCTATTTCCGAGTAATCAAGAGTTAATACGACTTAATCAGAACATTAGCACAATGGTTTGCGCATACTTAGACTGAAGTTTACACAAGGAACTTCCCCGTGCCGGGACACTCTCAAACCACGCTGAAATTCATTGCGGATCAGTTGGGAATTTCCGTCACAACAGTCTCGCGCACGCTTAGCGGTCAAGCCAGCCGCTACCGGATCAGTAAGCAAACGGAATCAGCAGTCCGCCAACTGGCCAAGGAATTCAACTTCGTCCCCAATCACCTTGCGCGCGGACTGCGCCTGAAGAAGACGCAGACAATCGGGTTGGTCATCCCGGACATTTCCAATCCGTTCTTCGCCGGCATCGCGCATGAAGTGACCCTCGGCACGCGCAAGCATGGTTACTCGATCATCCTCTGCGACAGCCAGGAGGACACCGCGCTTGAAGCGCAGTCCATCGCATTGCTCAGCAGCCAGCGCGTCGAAGGCATCGTGCTCTGTCCGGTTGGCTTGTCGTCCGGGCACCTCTCCCGGTTTGGGCAACACAGCCTGCCGGTCGTGCTCGTGGATCGCTATTTTCCCGACATCCCTTTGCCCTACGTCGGCGCCGACAACCTGTCCGGCGCCAAGGATGCGACGCGCTTTCTGATCGAGAACGGCCATCGCCGCATCGCGTGCTTGCAGGGGTTGCGGGGAACTTCGCCGAACGAATTTCGCCTGCGCGGCTACAAGGAAGCTCTGGCAGACCATCAGTTGCCGGTGGACGATTCACTGATTGCGGGTGACAGCTTCGGCGAGCAGAGCGGCTACATCGAAACCAAACTCTTGTTGCGGACCCGAAAGGATGTGACCGCCATTCTTGCCTTTAGCAATCTGATCGCGCTCGGCGCGTTGCGAGCACTTGCGGAAGAGAAACTGCGAATTCCAGACGACATCTCCATCATCGCCTTCGACGACCAACCGTATGCGGCCTACCTCGACACGCCCATGACGACGGTGGCGCAACCGTTCTCCGAAATGGGTGAGGTCGCTGTGAAGTTGTTGTTCGACCAAATCCAGTCACCACAACGTGAACCCAAAGGCGGCATCCTGCTGCCCACCCGCCTGATTGTCAGACGCTCGGTCAGGAAAATTCAATGAGTCCTATATGAACACCATGAAACGCGGACTACCGATCCTCCTCATCGCCAGCGTCGTCGCCACCCTGACACCCACGCTCGGCTCCGAAGCGCAATTTCGACGCCTGCCGGTGAAGGAGTTCGTGGACAAGATGAAAGGCGCGTGGCTCGGTCAGATGATCGGCGTCGGTTGGGGCGCGCCCACCGAGTTCAAGGTCAAGGGCGAGATCATATCCGAAGACAAGATGCCACCGTGGAAACCGGAGATGGTGAATCAACACAACAACGATGACTGCTACGTCGAGATGACGTTCATGCGGACACTCGAACTATACGGCTTCGACGCGTCCATCCGGCAGGCCGGCATTGACTTCGCCAACAGCGGCTATCCGCTCTGGTGCGCCAACAAGGCTGGCCGTGAGAATCTCCGCAAAGGCATCGCCCCGCCCGACAGCGGCCACCCGAAGTTCAACGCGCACGGCGACGATATTGATTACCAGATCGAGGCCGACTTCTCCGGCATCATCGCGCCGGGACTGCCGAACCTCGCCATCGCGCTCGGCGAGAAGTTCGGCCGGCTGATGAATTACGGCGACGGTGTCTACGCTGGCCAGTTCATCGGTGGCATGTATGCCGAGGCGTATTTCCAGACCGATCCGCGGCGCTTGATCGAAGCCGGCCTCCGATGCATCCCGCCCGACAGCCAATACGCCGGCATGGTCCGCGACCTTCTGGCGTGGTCAAAGGAAAACGCCGACTGGACCAGGACCTGGCAGCTCGTTGAGGAGAAATATCACAAGGATCCGCGCTACAGCCACGGGTTGTCCGGCAAACCGGGCGGCAAAGGCGATGGCAGCATTGATGTCAAACTTAACGGCGCTTACATCCTGATGGGTCTGCTCTACGGCGCGGGCGATCCCGACAAAACGATGGTCATCGCCTGCCGATGCGGCCAGGACAGCGACTGCAATCCCTCCAACGCCGGCGGCGTGTTTTTCGCAGCCCTGGGTGCGTCGAAAATCCCGGCGCGGTTCATCGAGAAACTCGACCTCAGCCGCAAGTTCAGCTTCTCCGACTACACGCTGCCGAAGGTCTATGAAGTGAGCGAAAAGCTCGCCCGCGAAGCCGTCATCCGCTCCGGTGGCCGCATTGAGAAGGACGCCAACGGCGAGGAAGTCTTCGTGATCCCGGTGCAGACGCCGAAGCCGGGCGCGCTGGAGCGAAGCTGGGAACCCGGCCCCGCCGCCGACGTGAAGTTCACGCCCGAGGAAATGGCGAAGATCAAGATCACGGTCAAGACCGCTGAAAGCCGTTCGCGCGAAGGCAACCGTGAAGGCTCAATCACCGACGGCGACTTCAACAGCTTTGTTGTCACCTTCAACGGCAAACCGGCGAAGGAAGATTGGTATGTCATCCCGCTGAGCACGCCTATCAAGGTGCGTCGTATCGTCTTCGCTCATGGCAAAAACTTCCACGACGGCGGCTGGTTCGACGCAAGCGCTGGCAAGCCTCGCGTGCAAGTCCAGCGCAGCAAAGGCAGCGCGTGGGAAACGGTCGGCGAGTTGAGCGACTATCCCGCCACGACCGCCACCGACAACAAGAAGCTCAAACTGGGTCAAAAGTTCACGCTGCGCCTGCCAGAACCAGTGAAGGCCGTCGCCGTCCGCGTTGTCGGCGTGCCGGCCTGCGGCGACAATCCGAAGCAGGCGTTTTCGTCGTGCGCAGAGTTGCAGGCGTTAAGTGAATGATGTTCAAGTTCCACAAAGGAGAGAACCATGGTCATCGTTGAATCGTATCCAATCGCCGTCGCGATGTGCGTCGTGACGATGTTGTGCTGGGGGTCGTGGGCCAACACGCAGAAGCTCGCCAGCAAGGAATGGCGCTTCCAGCTTTTCTACTGGGACTACGCCATCGGCGTGTTCCTGCTCTCGCTGATCCTCGCGTTCACGATGGGCAGCAGCGGCAGTGGCGGACGCGGTTTCTGCGCCGACCTTGCGCAGGCTGACGCCAAATGGCTCGGGTCGGCGTTCCTCGGCGGCATCATCTTCAACCTCTCGAACATCCTGCTCGTGGCGGCGATTGACATCGCCGGCCTCGCGGTGGCGTTCCCCGTCGGCGTCGGTCTCGCGCTCGTGCTCGGCGTCATCACGACCTACGTCGCGAAACCCGAAGGCAACGTCCCGATGCTCGCGGCGGGCGTGGCGGCCGTGATGATCGCCATTGTGCTCGACGCGCTCGCCTACAAACGGCTCGCTTCGGCGGGCCAGAAGACGCCGGTGAAAGGCATCGTTCTCTCTGTCGTCGCGGGCGTGCTGATGGGCTGGTTCTATAGTTTCGTCGCGCAGGCGATGGGCGCGATTGACCCCGCCACCAAGGCGCTCGAAGCCGGCAAACTCAGCCCTTACACGGCCATCGTCCTCTTCAGCGCCGGCCTGCTCGTGTCGAACTTCATCTGGAACAGCATCGTCATGGCCAAGCCGTTCAGCGGCGAGCCAGTGACCTACCGCGACTACTTCACCAAGGGCAACGCACGCCTGCACCTCATCGGCATCCTCGGCGGCATCATCTGGAACGTCGGTATGTCCTTCAGCATCATCGCCAGCACCACGGCCGGCCCGGCGCTTTCCTATGGTCTCGGCCAGGGCGCGACGATGGTCGGCGCGTTCTGGGGCGTATTCATCTGGAAGGAATTCAAAGGCGCCCCCGCCGGCACCGGCAAGCTGCTGGGCGCGATGTTCTTGTTCTACCTGATCGGCCTCAGCGTGCTCATCGCTTCCAAACTATAACAAC
>JBAZIR010000289.1:0-7902 GCA_041651735.1 Verrucomicrobiia bacterium
ATTGCCGGCATGGTTACCTTGGGAGCTACGTTACAACTGAAAGTGCATGTAAAGGCGGCTCTGAATTTGGGCTTTACGGAGCAAGAGATCGTTGAGATGATTTTGCAGTTAGCGCCAATAGTCGGCTTTGTCCGGGCGATGGACGGTCTCATGGCAGCCCAACAAGTATTTGATGAAAAAACAAAAGGGGAGTTAGGCGCTGACATCGCCGTTGGCTCTGGCTGATCCACGCGTTCGGCGTGACAATCCGCGAGCCGCGAGCCGGCGCGGAAGAAGACGCCGCCACCAAGCTGAGCCGGCAACTTCACTTCGTTTTCTTCTTCATCGCCTCGACGTGGGCGAGGATGGCATTGCGCATCGCTTCGACGGCCTTCGGCGTGTTGGTGTGGCCGGCGGCGACGTCAATGTGGATTTGCTTCTTCCCTGGCACGGCGTTGTAGGCGGCATAGACGCTCGACGGCGGGCAGGTCGTGTCAATGAAACCAACCGTGACGATGCCGTCGGCCTTGCTGCGCGTGATGAAGTTCATCGCATCGTAGTAGCGGACGGCTTCGACGACGTTCGGCACTGGCGTTTCGCCGGTCGCGATGAAGTGCGGCCAGCCGTTGACGCGGCCAGCCTTGAAGCCGGTATGGTCGCAGCCCGCGGGTACGCCCGCCGCGAAGAACGTCACGCGCGGATCGAGGCCGGCGGCAACGAGCGATTGGTAGCCGCCCTGGCTGCTGCCCTGAACGACAACGGTGCGACCGTCCCACTCCGGCTGCGCGGTCAGGAAATCCAGCGCGCGAACCAGCCGCACGAACATGCCACGAAAATAGATCGTCTCGCGCGATTCACGGCCGCGCCGGGAATAATCCTTCAGCTCGCCGTTGCGAAGGTCCGTGTAGAACTGTTCCGGTTTGCCATTGGGAATGCCATGGGCATTGATGTCGAGCGCCAGCAGACCCTTTTGCGCCCAGCCTGCCGCGCCACCGAGACCGGAACTGCGTACGCCCGCGCCGTGGACAAGAAGGATGGCCGGCAGGCTTTTCGGTTTCGCTCCGGCAGGCCGCGCAAAATAGCCGCTGACGGGCGCATCAACCGAATCAGCCTGAAGGTCGAAGCAGTCCACATCCTTCGTTGGCGATTTCACCGGCGTCAGGCGCGGGTTGACCGGCACCGTGGCGAGCTTCTTCTTCTGCGCCGCCCAGAATTCGTCGAAATCGGCCGGCACGGGCATGCTCGGCTTGATCTTGAGCGGGTCAATCGCCGCGCCGCCGAGCGCGATGCGGACAAGTTTGTTGGGTCCCGCGAAAACGGCACGGCATTGGAGGAAGCCCGGCTCGGCAAGTTTGCCAGTGACCGTCGCACTGCCACCGGCGAGCTTCACCTTGCCACTGGTGGTGGGCGGCACGCCGTCCTTGGAGAGGGTCCAGTTCGCCACGGCATCGTTCACCGGCTCTTTATCAAGCAGCAGCTTGATGGTGAACGTGACGGTTTCACCCTGTTTGTAGATCGCGTCGGGGCGGTCGGCGGTGACGCTGAGAGTGTAGTTGGTACTGGCGCTGGCCCACGTGGAGACGAGGGCGACGAGGGCAACAAGGATGCGTTGTTTCATTTCTGATTCGTGTTGAGGTTGATGTTATCGAGGTAGAATACAGTGGACTTGGTTGCGTTGCTGGTGAAGCCGACCCACGTCAGTTTCTTGAACTGCGGTTTGGCGAAGGGCAGATCCTTGAATTCTCGCGGTGGCTGGCCGGGGACGCGCACTACGAGCGACCATTGACCGGTGCTGGCTTTGCCAAGGCCCGCGGTCATTTCGACGTGAAACCACTGGTTCAGCGGCAACTCCATCGTGCTCCCGCCGGCTTGGAGCCGGCCGTCGCGGATGCGGAGGTGGATGGCGGTGTGGTAGTCGGCCGAGCTCCAATCGCGCCACTCAAAATCAATCGCGCTCGCTTTCTCGATGCGCAGGTCGAACGAATTCGAGACGACGCCGTTGGTGAAGCCCGGCTGGTAGTAGAAGTGCGGGTTATGGGCCGCCGAGAGGCCGGGCGCGTCGATGATCTTGAGGCTGTGCTTGCCAGCCGCGGCAGTCTCATCAGTGATCAGGATCGAGTCGCCTTTGTTCTCGGTGTGCAGTGTCGCGCCCCGCGGCGGCTTGCCGGCAGCGTCGCGTTCGAAACCGTCGCTGATCTGGATGGGCGGCGGCTCGGGCGGAATTTCAAGAGCCGGGTAGTTTACGCGCTTTGCCTTTGCGGCCCACGCGCGGTCGCCATAGACGCCGGCTTGCGAGGGGTCGAACGGCTTGAAGCCGATCTTCAGCGCGGGCGAGCCGGGACGCAGCCGAAAATCATCCTTGCGCGGCGCGACGAAGAGCGGGTCGGCGATGATGCTCCCGATGTCCTTGCCGGTCGTCTGCCAATCAGCGAGCGATTTGCCTCCAAAGTCGAGTTTGCCACCGGCGCTCCAGTAGCAATTGCTGCGCGAGATCTGCTGGACCTTGTCCCAACGGCCGGGAAAGAGCGGCGAGTTGTTGGTCCAGAACACGATGTTGTTCTCGAACGTAAACGAGAGATGCGGTTCGATTCGCGTGGCCTGCAGTTGGTGTTGGCGGCTGTTGGCGAGGATGTTGTTGCGGACGATGTTCTCGCGGCCGTAATGCTGGTGGAAGCTGCCCGTCTTGGTGTCATAGACGAGATTATTCTCGAACAGAATGCCAGTGCTCCCCTCATCGGTGTAGAGACCCCAGCCGCCGTAACTGTAAGCATAAATGTCATGAAAGACGTTGTTGGCCACGCGCGTGCCCTGTGACGGGCCGAGCGTGTAGATGCCGCCCATGTCGCTGAGCAGACCCCAGCCAAGATGATGGACATGGTTGAACGCGAACGTGTTTCGTTTGGCGAGGCCCTCGCTGTAACCCCACGTCCAGCCGGCAGAGATGCCGGTGTAGAACATGTCCGCGATCTCGTTGTGCGTCACCTGATTATCGCCGCTCTGGCCGACCCAGACGCCGACGGCGCACGGGAAGATGTAGCCGCCGTGGCGGATGATGTTGTTGTCCACCGTGATGTGGCTCGTGCGCTCGGCTTCGTTCCCGGCGATGCCCATGTCGCCCACGCGCACGCCGCCCGCGCCGAAGTCGTGCAGCTCGCAGTGGCGCACGACGCAATCGCGGCAGCCCTTGCGAAACCAGATGACATAGGTGCCGACATGGCCGATGTCGCAGTTCTCCAGCGTCACGTGCCGCGCGCCGTCCACTTGCACGACCGCTTCGATTCCCGCCGCGGCTTGCATGGGCTCGAAACCGCCTTCCGGCGTCAGCCACTGGCCATGATGGAAAGCCAGGCCCTTGAAGCTGACATGCTCGACGAACTTCCCCGCCGCGGCGTCGCCTGCGATGACGACGAATTTCTCCGCAACCGGTGCGACAACCTCCGCGCGCTTCATGTTCTCACCAGGTAGCGGCTTGTAGTAGAGAGTGCCGTCGCGAGCGAGGAACCACTCGCCCGGCGCATCGAGCGCGCCGAGGAAGTTCTCGAACACGAACGGACTGTTCCGCCGCCACGGATTCCATGGCTTCATGCCGCCGCCGCTGATGACGATGTTTTTCTCCTGCGCGTCCACTGCATCGATGAACTTCCGCGTGTTGTCCCAGTTGTGATAGACAACCAGATTTACGTCCTTGAGTTCCTGCGGAGAGACCTTGGCGATGGCGGCAAAATCAGCCTCGCGCAGCCGGACGGTCTGGCGGGCGGTCTTGGCGCGCGTCTTGGGCTTGTCGGCCGAGCCGTCGAGTTTCTCCTCCTGCACGTCGAGCATGTGGAACCAGAACTTGTTCGGCGTGCGCGCCCTCGTCGCGCGATGGCCGTTCACGAAGAGCTGCTCGAAATACCACTTCCCCGCCGCCACGTCGGCCACGCGCGTCTTCCAGATGCCGTTCTCGCCCCGCTCGAACCCGCCGATGACGCGTCCGCCGCTGAACACCGGCCGCGCGCCTTTCGCTGCCTCGAAACTCACGGGCGTCTGCGCCGTCCCACCATCCTCCGGCGCAAGCACGAGCGGTTCGGCCAATGTATAGCGACCGTTGGCCACGATCACGCGGACGGCTTCTTTGAGTTGGCCGGCCACGCGCAATTTCCGCAGCGTATCGCGCGCGCCGTTGAGCGACGCCAGCGGCCCATCGGTGCGTGCCTTGTTGGGCCGCGCGATCCGGCCCGACCAACTATCGTTGCCGTCAGGCGCAACATGGATGTCGAGGGCATGCGCGGCTGGAGAAACTGAGAAGAGGACCAGAACCAGAATTCGGAGAACAGGAAAGAGATTACGGAAGCTTCGCAAAATCATGCCAGATTCTTTGACCAGTCGCGTGAGAAGGCAAGCGGATTTCTATCCCGCGCTGAAACCTCGCGTGAACCTGCGACCGCCTTTGCAGCCGATGGGTTTCACTCCCTCAAGGCGGTCCAACCTGGCCGCCTGGCACAACCACCGTCCGCCTCTCATACCTCACACGCGCCAACCGCAACATGCTGTCGCGCACACCTGTCTTCGGATCGAGATAGTTCTGCGCGCCGAAACCCACGAGCAATTCGCCAGGACTGATGCTCACCACATCCGTGTAACCTGAGCCGGGCGTTGCGTCCACACAAGTCGCGTCGGTCCACGTCCGGCCACTGTCGGTGCTGAAGACGACCATCGCGCCCGGCCGTCCGTAGCTCATGACCACGACACCCTCAGGCAACACCGCGAGGCCCGGGAACGCGCCCTGCACACCCGTGCGCGCCGGCTTCGACCATGTGCGCCCTTCATCGCTGCTGAGGCTCCACATGATCGGGTTGTCCTGCCAGTTGAGGTCGTTCGCGTTGCCAGTGCGCATGACAGCCAGCCATTCGCCATTTGGGAGCCGGCGCATGGAGCCTTCGTTGTAGCCTTCACTGCCAATCTGTTCATAGCCGATGGTTGTCAGGTAACGCCACGTCCGGCCATCGTCGTTGGACTCGCACACATAGCTGCGCGAGTACGGCCGGCCTTTGCCATAGGGGCAGAGCGCCACATCGCTCTTGAACCAGCCCGCCATGAACGCCGCCAGCGAACCATCGCCGCGTTCGATGATCGAGCGCATGAACAGCGGTCCGCGATGCAATGCGTGGCCCATCGCCGCTTTCGCGTCGGGCACGTGGAACTCCGCCGGGGACTTGCTGAAACGCCGGCCGTCGTCGGTGGAGGAAAACTTGTCCGCAGCATACCAGCCTTCGCGTCCCTCGATCGGCAGACAACGATAAGCCAGACCCAGCACGCGGCCGTCCTTCAGATGAAAACCGCCGACCCCGAAACCGCCCGTCGCGCCCTGCCATGTGCGCCCACCGTCGGTGGAAAACTTGTCCGCGCACAACAACGTCCCGTCGCGCAGTTGCACAAACTTCTCAAAATGCGTGCCGGGACCGAATGGATATGACGGCTCCACGGTCACGCGAAACCGGACGCGCGAGTCGCGCACCTTGATGGCAAAGTTGCGGTAATCCACGCGGTGACCGGACCCACCGATGGCGTTGGCGACGAAATGATGCACGCCAGCCGGCCAGCCGCGCGTGTCCAGTTTCAGCACGATGTTGTCAGCGTCCGGTTTTCCGCCGGTTGCCAGGAACGATTTCTTCCGGGTTGTGTCGTAGCGAAAGCCCGGCAGCGCATCACGCTCGGCAATGCAGCAGGGATTTGTCAATTGCAGGCTGGCAACCGACGCTCCGCGCAAGCTCGCGCGAATCGCAATCGTTTGCCCCGCTTCAACGGTCGCCGGCTCCACGCTGAAACCGGCTATCGCCCGACTCACATCGTTGGCTGCGCCGCCCAGATCTTCCAGCGTGACCCGGTCGCCTTTCACAACGACGGCGAAATCTTGGCGCGCGACCACAAACGGGCCGGGTGCCGGGCGACTGCTGGCGAAAAACGCAAACGTGTAAACGCCCGCCTTCCAGCCGCGCGTGCTGATCTCAATGGCAAACGCGCCGTCGCGCGGGTCGCGATCGGATTCGCCGTTATCCTTCAGGTAATACTTCCCCTTCTCGGCCACATAGGCCATGCCGTTGACGTGGAGCGGGAAAGCGGGTGGCGTGAGTTCCTTCTTTGTCTCGGCCGACGTGCGCAGGAGAAAGCTGCCCACTTTGACGCCGTCAGCGACCGCTCGCGCCCGGACCACAAAAGAGTCACCCAACCGCAGCTCTGCCGGTTCGATGCGAAACTCCTCCAAGCGGATGCGAGGTGACGCACCCGCCGCAGCCATCGCGAGGGAGGACGCCAGCAAACACAAGTTCGTCGTGTGAAGAATCGACCGGTTGATGTTTCGCAGGTTCATGTGCTTCTCTCGCAGCCGACGCACGCGCCACGCCACAACGACCGGCATTCAGGCTAGAGGTCCGCGGCGACGCGCTGGAGGTAATCGCCGTAGGCGTTCGGAATGGCGCGGGCCAGCCGCTGCAATTGTGCGGCATCGATAAAACCGAGGCGATAGGCGATTTCTTCCGGGCAACAGATCATCAGCCCCTGCCGGTCCTGGACCGCCTGTACGAAGTTCGCAGCCTGGAGAAGGGACTCATGCGTGCCGGCGTCGAGCCAGGCGATGCCGCGGCCGAGTTGCGCCACACTCAGCTTGCCGCGCGAGAGATAGACGCGGTTGAGATCGGTGATTTCGAGTTCGCCGCGTGGCGAGGGCTTCAGGTCGCGGGCAATCTCCACCACTTTGTTGTCGTAGAAGTAAACACCGGGGACGGCGAAGTTCGAACGCGGCTTCTTCGGTTTCTCCTCGATGTTGATGGCCTTGCCAGCGGCGTCGAACTCCACCACGCCGTAGCGTTCCGGGTCGCGCACGGGGTAGGCGAAGATGGTCGCGCCATCGGTGGTGGTCGCGCCGACGCGAAGTATCTCCGCCAAGCCGTGGCCATAGAAGATGTTGTCGCCGAGAATCAAACAGGCGGAATCGCCGTCAATGAACTTCGCGCCGACCCGGAACGCGTCGGCCAGACCTCGCGGCTCGCTTTGCTCGACGTAAGTGAATTTCATTCCCCACTGGCTGCCGTCACTGAGCAGACGGCGAAATCCCGGCAAGTCGGCCGGCGTGCTGATCACGAGCACCTCGCGAATGTTCGCCAGCATCAGGCAGGAGAGCGGGTAGTAAACCATCGGCTTGTCGTAGACCGGCAGGATCTGTTTGCTCGCCGCCATCGTGATCGGATAAAGGCGCGTGCCTTTGCCGCCGGCCAGAATAATGCCTTTCATTATTGCGCTCCTCGTTTCGCGTAGTTCCGGTCAATCCATTGCTGATAGCCCGCCTGTTGCTGGATGGCGGCAATCCAGTCCGGGTGATCCAGATACCATTGCACGGTCGCACGCAGGCCGGTTTGCAGCGAATGGCGCGGCGTCCAACCCAACTCGGTCCTGACCTTCGTGATGTTCATCGCATACCGGCGATCATGGCCGGGGCGGTCAGTGACGTGCTGGATGAGCGATGCATGCGGCCGGTGCGGCGAGGCGGGGATCAATTCGTCCAGCAACGCACAGATGTTATGGACGATGTCGAGGTTCGGCGGCTGGTTGTCACCACCGATGTTGTAAGTCTCGCCGACGCGCCCGCCGTTGAGGATGCAACGGATCGCCTCGCAATGGTCCTCGACGTACAGCCAGTCGCGAATCTGTTGACCGTCGCCGTAGACGGGCAGCGGACGGCCGTTGATGCCGTTGAGAATCATCAGCGGAATCAGCTTCTCCGGGAACTGACGCGGTCCGTAGTTGTTTGAGCAGTTCGTGATCGTCACCGGCAGGCCGTAGGTGCGGGCGTAGGCGCGCACCAGATGATCGCTGGCGGCCTTGGAAGCGGAGTAGGGCGAACTCGGGTCGTAAGGCGTGGCCTCCGTGAACGCGGGATCCTTTGGC
>JBAZIR010000290.1:0-7834 GCA_041651735.1 Verrucomicrobiia bacterium
GCAATTGTTCACGTATGACCCGGCGAAACATGCGCTGGAGAACCACGGCGTGGTGCTGCCGCATTACAAGCTTTGTATCTTCCACGCGATGGTCGTGTTGCCCGATGGCCGCATCTATGCCGGCGAAACCGACAGTGGCCGGCCGAACATCTACTGCCTCGTTCCCCGTGCGCCGAAACTTTGATCGCCGCCCCGCCATGAAAACAACACCTCATCTCAATCGTCGCGAATTTCTTGCCGTCTCCTCTTTCGCTGCGGGCGCGCTTTGGTTCGGGCGGGGTGTCGGAAGCGCCGCGGCTGCGGCGAGCGCCGCGCCCGACTGGATTGCGCCGGGCAAACTGCGCTGGGTCTGGGCGCTGTGGGAGCCGATTGACCTTTACGCGCGCGGCGGCCACGGCGCGGGCGTCGGCGACGGGCGCGCAACGGGACATTGGGTGCGCCGCTGGTATGAACGCATGCACAGCGACGAGATTCTCGACAAGCTCGCCGCGGCGGGCGTCAATGTCGTCACAACACATTTCTACAAAGGTTTCGGCCTGAAGGCGGAAGCCGGCGAGAT
This sequence comes from Verrucomicrobiia bacterium, assembly GCA_041651735.1. GTDB lineage: Bacteria > Verrucomicrobiota > Verrucomicrobiia > CAIQCK01 > CAIQCK01 > CAIQCK01. Next base: position 560 of record JBAZIR010000290.1, read on the forward strand.
GGCGCGGGCCGCCGACTTCACCCGCCGCGCCCACGCCCGCGGCATCCGAGTGCTCGGCTATCACCAGTTCAGTACCGTCATTTACGAGACGATGCTCGACGAAGTGCCGAACCTCGCCGATTGGATTCAACGCGCTGCCGACGGCAGCAAACGCACCTATGGCAGCGCAGCGTGGCGATGGTCGGCGTGCCCGATTCACGACGAGTTCATCGCCTACCTGCAGCGCGTCATGAATCGCTGTCTGCAGGAAGCGAACATGGACGGCGTCGAGTTTGACGGCACGAGCTACGATTGCCACTGCGACGGTTGCCAGGCGGCATTTCGGCGTTATCTGACCGAACACAACCCGAACCCGCGCGAGCGATTCGGTCTGCCACATTTCAACCACGTTCGCATTCCGTCGCAGTGGAATACGAAAGACGCGATCTGGCAGGAGTGGATTCGGTTTCGCACGGACCTGATGGGCCGGCGGCTGCGCGAACTGCGCGAGTTTACCCACCGCACCAAGCCCGGCACGGCGTTCGTCACCTATGAGGATTGTCCCGCGCTCTGGCGCAAGGATCGCACGCGGCTGTTGCCGGACAACGGCGACTATCTCGATCTGGCCGTCGCCGAGAGCCACGACATGCCGCAGGTGCTCGACCGTGAACTGGTCACGAAAGTGCGCCACCTGAAGGAAGGCACCGCCATCGGCCGCATCGCGCTCTCCACCGACTGGCTGCGCAGTGTCAAGGGCAGCATTACGTTGCCCAGCGAGCCGAAGCCCGTCGAACTCGACATGGCCGAGAGCCTCGCGTGCGGCGGCCACATGCTGACGGCCACGTGGGCGTTGCGCTCGGGCGACAAGCGCGACGGCTCGGCGTTCTTCGAGCAGCCGGCGTTTTTCGAGGCGATGAAGCGCTACATGGGCTTCAATCGCGAGCACGAGTCGCTCTACACCGGCTCGCAGCCGTGTGCCAACGTTTGGGTCTATCACTCGGTGTGGTCGCTGGCGTTCGACCATCGCACGGCTTACAACAGCGTGCTGGGTTTTGAGCAGGCGCTGTTGGGCCGCATCGCCTATCGCGTTGCCAAGGAGCCGCATCTCGCGCAACTCGGCCCGCGCGACGTGCTCATCGTCGCCAGCCAGACCTGCCTGAGCGATCGCGAATGCGAGGCGATCCGTGCCGCCGTCGAGCGCGGTTGTGGTGTCATCATTACCGGCGCCAGCGGCGAGTGCGATGAGAACTTCCGCCAGCGCGAACGTTCGCCGCTGCCTGACCTCGCCTCAAAACCCAACGTCCGCTATTTCGCAAAATGTCCCGGCCGCATCTCGCAACCCGCGGGCGAAAGCGAACGCGGGTTGCGTCCCGCGATGCCGGCCCATACGCCGGACATCCTCAAAACAGTGCGCGAACTGGCGAAGGAAGGTCTTGCAGCCGAGTTGGAGGGCGGCGACCGCAAACAACCGCTGACGTTTGTGGACATCTATCGGCTGCCTGACGCGCGCGTGGCCCATGTCGTCTATTACGGCGACGGCTCGCCGGAAGATTTCCGCCTGCGCGTCGGCAAATGGCTGTCGGGCGGGAAACCGGCGCTTTACTCGCCGCACCTTGCCGCGCCCGTGCCATTGCAGGCAGCAGCGGACGGTTCTCTCGCGCTGCCGGCGTTCGGGCGATATTGCGCCGTGAAGTTCTGATGAGATTGCGTGCCGCATTCACCGGGTTCCGGTTCTCGATCCGGGGTTTGTGCGTGAAACAGACGCGCGAGTGGTTGGGCGCGCTCTGAGCGTCTCGCCCTTTGTCAACGCCCCTCGGCTGCGCGCGTTACCGTCCATCCGGCGTCGTCGCGCCACACTTGCAGCTCCGCCGCGCTGCGCGTCGCTTCGACTATCTCCCGATTCAACCGGTCGTTCTGCTCGAACTTGCGGATGGCTTCCTCCTCGCTCGCGCCGCCGCGTTGGTGGCGGGCGATCAGGTTCTTGCGCGCCAGCGCGGGGTCGCAGTCGAGATAAATTCGCAAATCCAGCGCGTCGCGCACTTCGGGCCAGTGAAGAAGGTAGTTTCCCTCGACGATCACAAACGGCGTCGCCGGCCCCGCCGTGAATGCGTCCGGCACCGGCTCATGCGTCTCGCGCGAATACACCGGCAGCCGCACGGGCTCCATCGCAAGATGCAAAGCCCTCATGGCCAGCTCGAACGCCAGCCGGTCGAACGTTTCCGGCGCGCCCTTGCGTCCGCGAAGGCCCAACACTTCCAGCCGCGCGTTGTTGAAATGAAATCCATCCATTGGCACGAGTACGTGAGGCCCCAGCTCTGCGGCCAGCGTCTTCGCCAACCGGCTCTTGCCCGCGCCCGGCGGTCCGGCGATGCCAACCACGAGCCGCCGGCCTTTCCGTTGCGCGCACTCGCGAATCTCGTCAACGAGATACGCCAGTTGAGCGCGCCGCCAAAGCTCCGGCAGGATCTCGCCCGCCTTTCCCTCCAGCCGCTCGTGCGCCAGCCGCGACACCGCGCTGCGCTCGGAATTGATCTCAATGATCGTTGCGCCGGCCTGCCGCGCTTGCGTGACGAGGTCCACTGGCAACGCCACCCCGCCGGACGTGCCGACGACCAGCACCAGTTGCGCCTCCTCGACCGCCGCGAGCATCTGCTGCAAGGCCGCCGGATCATAGTTCTCGCCAAACCAGACCACCGCCGGTCGCAACATGCCGCCGCAACCTTCGTGATGCGGCGGCAGTTCCTTCAGCGGCGTCTGCTCCAACGGCAACGTCGCGCCGCATTGCAGACACTGCCCCCGCCACACGCTGCCGTGGACCTCCACCATCCGCCGGCTGCCGGCGCGCGGATGGAGACCGTCCACGTTTTGCGTCACCAGCAGGAAATGATGATAGAAACGCTCCATGGCCGCGACGACGACATGCGCCGGGTTCGGCTGCGCCTGCGCGCAGAGACCGCGGCGCCAGTCATACCATTCCCACACCGTGTGTGGTTGGCGCTGGAACGCTTCCGGCGTCGCCAGGTCTTCCGGCTTGAAATTCCGCCACAATCCGTCAGCGCCGCGGAACGTCGGGATGCCGCTTTCGGCCGAAATGCCCGCGCCGGTGATGACGACGACGCGATTGGCGCGCTTGAGCGCGGTGATGACGTTGCCTGAAATGTTCTGGGTCATATTTTTGCAGCGCGCATACTGCCTGCGCCACGCGCCAAAGTCACGGCGCAAGCGGGAGCAATCGCGGTGTGGATAACTTGAGCTTTTACAGCCTCGGCTTCACCGGTTTCAAAGGCGCGGCCCAGAGTTGTGCGCCCTTCACCTTCAGCTTGCGCTTGAAAACCTTGTCGCCGCAAGTGGCGAAGAGGGTGTCGTTGTTCTCGCCGCCGAAGCAGACGGCGCTGACGCGGCCGTTGGGCGTCGGCAGGATGGCGTTGACGCGGCCCGCCTGGTCGCAGACCTGGATGCCCATCCGCGTGGTGACGTAGAGCCGGCCGTCGCGGTCGGTGGTCATGCCGTCGGCGCTGCTGTCGTCGCCTGTGTCGGGACAGTGCAGCCAGAAGTAGCGCTGTTTGAACTTCAGGGAACCGTCCGCCGCGATTTGATAGCTGTAAACCCAGTGCGAGCGGTAGTCGTCCACGTAGAGCAACGACTGGTCAGGCGAGAGCGTGATGCCGTTGGCGAACCGGAGGCCGGTGTCCACGGCGCGCTTCTGGCTACCGGGCTTGATGAGCCAGACTTTGCTCGGCTTGGCCTCGGAGCCGGATTCGGTGACGTAGATCAGACCGTCGTGACGGACGATGAGGTCGTTGCCCTTGAGACCGTCCGTGATCACCGTCGCTTTGCCTTCAACGTCGTAGGCAAGAATTTGCTCCGTGGCGGACGCAACCACGTAGAGGCGGCCGTCGGGACCGAACGCCTGTCCATCGCCGCGTTTCGAGTCGGCGACGATGACGCTGATTTTGCCGTCGAGCGCAATCTTGTGAAGCTGGCTTGCTGGCGCGCCGGCGGGTGGCCCATTGAAGAACACCTCGCCCTTCGCGTTGGCGGTCGGACCCGTCGTGGACTTGAAGCCCTCGGCAACGAGCTGCCATGTTTCGCCGGGAATGAGGATGGCTTGCAGCGTGGCGTTGCTGCTGACGCCGGCCTTCACCGGGGCGGGCCAGTCTTTCCAAAGCCACCGCATCGCGTCCGGGAAGATCGCCGTCGCGTGTTTGCCGTTGTGGCCGCCCTCGCCCCAGACGTGGTTGGCCTCGTAGCCCGCGAAGGTGAGCGCGCGTTCCATCGTCTGGTTCGCCATCCACCAGTCGCCGGCGTAGATGTTCAGGTCGTTGCTGCCATCCTGCAGGAATACGCGGATCGGCTTCGGGTCGAACTTGCGGATGAGCGTCGGGTAACGGTCGCCGCCGCGCAGGCCGACGTAGGTGCCGACGGCGCTGAAGACGCGGCTGAACGCGTCGGGCCGCTCCCACGCCGCTGTAAACGCGCAGATCGCGCCGCTGCTGGCGCCGCCGATGGCGCGGTCGTTGCCGCTTTTCGGCAGGCGAACCGGCCGGCCATTGCTCGCGGTCCGTTTCTCCACGTCGGGAAAAATTTCATCGAGCACGAACCGCACGTAGGCGTCGCCGAGGCCGTCGTATTCGAAGCTGCGGTTGAACCGGTCGAGCGCGCCGTCGCCCGTCGCCTTCACCTTGCCGTGCATGATGAACACGCCGATGGTCACGGGCATTTCCTTCTTCGCGATGAGATTGTCGAAGACGACCGGGGCGTTGTATTGCACGCCGTCCTGCCCAACATAAACGCATGCCGGCTTGGCGGGATCGTATTGCGCCGGCACATAGACCCAGTAGTCGCGCGTTGTGCCAGGAAAGATCTTGCTGCCGTCGAAACTGAACTTCAGCACTTCGCCCTTTGGCACGCCCGGCTGCGGCTGCGAGTCAGGGCCGGGCTTGTAGTCGTCGGCCGCTGGAGCGATGGCAGCAAACAGCGCGCAAGCGATGGAAACGATGGACACGCGTACGAGGCAGGAGAAGTTCATGCGGCGATTCTGCCGGCAGACGGCGTGTTGTCAAAGCTCTTTCAGCCTCCGGCATGCCGGGAATCCTTGCATCTCTCCCAAGACTTCGATACGTTGCGCCCGTCAGAACTATGGATTCAAGAACCCCACCCATCATTATTGACGTTGGCGGCTTCAAGCCCTCGATGGGTTGCATCGGGGCCGGTCTTGTCGGCGTTCTCCTTGTGTTGACCGCGTGGACTTCTTTTTACACGGTGAAGGCGGAAGAAGAAGCGGTGGTGTTGCGGTTTGGGAAGTATCTTGCCACGGTAAGTTCGGGACTGCATTTCAAACTGCCGTTCGGCATTGACGACGTGTCGGTGTTGCCCACGCGCCGGCAGTTGAAGATGGAGTTTGGTTTCTCCACTCCGGGCTATAGCAACATTGACCAAGCTGGCGAAGAGCCGGATCAGGAGAAATCCATGGTCACCGGCGACTTGAACGCGGCGCTGGTGGAATGGGTGGTGCAGTATCGCATCCGCGACCCGAAACAGTATTTGTTCGACGTGCACAATCCCGGCCAGACGCTCCGCGACTTGTCGGAGGCGGTCATGCGCGAGGTGATCGGCGACCGCACGGTGGATGAGGTCATCACCATCGGCCGGCAGGACATCGAAGCGTCCGCGCTCACACGGTTGCAGGAGATGGTCGCGAAATACGGACTGGGCCTGTCGGTGGATCAGGTGCAGTTGAAGAACGTCAACCCGCCCAAGCAGGTGGAAGCGTCGTTCAACGAGGTCAACAAAGCCCAGCAGGATCGCGAGAACGCCATCAACATCGCCAACGGCGATTACAACAAGGCCGTGCCGAAGGCCAAGGGCGAGGCCGAGCAGGCCATCAGTACTGCCCAGGGCTACAAGGCCAAGCGTGTCAACGAAGCCGAGGGCGATGTCGCCTCGTTCAACGCGATGCTCGAACAATACGTCAAGTCGCCCGAAATCACCCGAACGCGCATCTACTTCGAGACGATGGGCGAGATCCTGCCGCAGGCGGGACACAAGTTCATTGTGGATGAGTCGTTGCGGCAATGGTTGCCGGTTTTGTCACAAACGCTGAAAATCGGGGAGGTGAAATGATGAAGCTTGGCAGCTTTATCACCCTCATCGTCGTCGCACTGGTCGCGTTCTTTGCGCTCAGCGAGGTTTGCTACACGGTGAACATGATGCAGCAGGTCATCATCACCCAGTTCGGCAAACCGGTTGGAGAGCCGGTCGTCGATTCGGGGCTGCACTTCAAACAGCCTTTCATCCAATCCGTCAACCGCATTGAGAAGCGATTCCTCGAATGGGACGGCAAGTCCGTGGACATACCGACCAAGGATAAGACATACATCCGCGTCAGAACCTTCGCGCGGTGGCGGGTCAAGGACGCGATGCAGTATTTCTTGCGCATCCGCGACGAACCGAGCGCCCGCTCGCGGCTCGAAGACATCCTCGGCAGCGAGACACGCAACGCCGTCGCTAGGCATGAACTTATCGAGATTATTCGCACCGATAAGATGCGCAAACCGAAGCAGGATGATTCATTGAAAGCTCCCGCTGGTTCCGCCGTTCTCGGCACGGTAGGCGCGCTGCCGCCCATTACTGTCGGCCGCGGTAAGATCGAGGAAGAAATCAAGAAAGCCGCCGTGAGCAAACTGGCCGAATTCGGCATCGAACTGCTCGACCTGCGCATCAAACGCGTGGATTACAACCCCGAAGTATTGGAGCGCATCTACCAGCGCATGATCAGCGAGCGGCAACAAATCGCCCAGGCATTCCGCTCCGAGGGCGAAGGTTCTGCCGCGCGCATCGCTGGCCAGAAGGAACTCGACCTCAACACCATCCAGTCCACCGCCTATCGCGAGACGCAGCGCATCCGCGGCGAAGCCGACGCCAAGGCCGCCGAGATCTACGCCCGTGCCTACACGCAGAACTCACAGGCGGCCGAGTTCTATGCATTTATCAAGAGCATGGAAACCTATCGGAAAGTCTTCTCCAAGGACACCACCCTCCTGCTCTCCACCGATAGCGACTTCTTCGGTCTGCTGAAGCGTTCCACCGCCGCGAAAACACCTCCGCCAACTGCAAACGCTGCAAAGCGCTGATCGGCGGGGTCCATAGGGTGCCCCCATTCTTCTGACAAGCGCATTTCACTAGGGCGCAACTTGACACCCGCGCCATAATAGGGGCGTGAGCCGTTGGAACCTCGAATGCAGCAAACCCTTCAAACGAAAGGAGCGACATGAGCACCAATCCCAGCCCAGTGCC
>JBAZIR010000291.1:0-7828 GCA_041651735.1 Verrucomicrobiia bacterium
AACGTGTCGCTGCCCTTGGCCCGCCACCATTGCACGTCGTTCTTCTGCCAGTCGCGCGCGCTAATGTCATTGCCACACGTCACACCGAAGACATAATCAAGCGCCTTCTCCTTGGACACTTTCCGAGCCCGTTTGCCGATAACCACCACCAGCTCGCCCTCGTGATGCACGTTGGTGATTCCCTTGGGGATGACGATGGCCGCGCCGTGTGGCAGGAGACAGGACGGCGGTTTGAGGAACAACTGCGGCACCTCGAACTTCGGGTTCACAACCTGGCCCCGATGATGGCTGCGGTAATTGCCGGCCATCGCAAGCACCTTGCCTGGCCGCGTCGGCGGCAGCAATTTCACGCTCGCGAGCGGATGCGTCTTGTCCGTGCGTTTCCAGTCGCCGAAAAGGTTGCCGGAGATTTCATGGATCACCTCACCCTCGACCACGCCATAGGCGATGGTCTTGTCGATCTGGAAGCGGGCGAACTTCGTGACCTTCTGCTCGGCGGCGGTGGCAGACGCCAATGCAGCAAGAATCAGTGAGACCGCCAACAGGTTGCGGAACATGGATGCAATTCTCATGGTTGGATTTCCTTTCACTTGGCAGCGAGCGCGTCGAGCGCCGGAAACGGGAACACCGACGATGGTGTGTGCTGCTCGCGCATAATCGTTTCGAGCTTCGCGACGATGTCGGGATGTTGCGCGGCGACGTCCTTGGTCTCGGCGATGTCGTCTTTCAGGTTGTAAAGCTCGATGCTTGGAGTCGCCCGCGCCTTCTTGCCTCTGCCCCTCGGCATCAGGTTCTGCCGGACAATTTTCCAATCGCCGACACGCAAACACTGCTGGCCGCCATAGCCGGGGAACTCGCGGTAAAGGAACGGTCGTGGTTCCTGTTCCCTGCCAAGCAACGTCGGTGCGAAGCTGATGCCGTCGAGATTCTTCGGTGTTGCATCCTTTGCCTCTGCCAACTCCATGAATGTTGGCATCACGTCTTCGAAAGCAATCACGCGCTCGCAGGTTGTGCCTGCGGCGATGTGCCCGCGCCAGCGCACGATGAACGGCTCGCGAATGCCGCCCTCGTAGAGTGAGCCTTTGCCATCGCGCAACCCGCCTGCGGAGTTGAAGAACACGGCATCCGTTCCTGCCAATCCCTGATGTGTGCCGTTGAGCGGGCCATTGTCGGAGGTGAAAATGAAGAGAGTGTTGTCATCAAGACCAAGTTCCTTCACAAGATCCATCATGCGGCCGATTTCGCGGTCCATGCGCGTGATCATCGCGGCATAGGCGGCGCGCGGCGCGAAGTGCGGGAGGTAGCCGCGCCCGCCGGCGTAGGGCGGGTCGGGCCATTTGCCGAGATATTCAGCGAGCGAATCCTCGGGCACCTGCAACGCGAGGTGCGGCACCGTCGTCGGGAAGAACAGGAAGAACGGCCGGTCCTTGTTGTCGCGGATGAACCGACGCGCCTGTTCGGCAATGAGGTCGGCGGAATATTGTTTGCCAGTGAATCGCTTATAGGTTGCAGGGTTGCTGGCGTCCGCACTGTCGGGAAGTTTCTTCTCGTGCGCAGAGAATTCCGGGTTGTCGAGCGTCGCCTTGCGGTCGTTGTCCCAAAGGGTGGTCGGATAGAAGTTGTGGGCTTTGGCCTGGCAATTGTAGCCGTAGAAGCGATCAAGGCCCTGCTTGAGCGGGTCGCCGCTGCTGCCGAACGGGCCGAGACCCCATTTGCCAAACGCGCCCGTCACGTAGCCTTGAGCCTTCAACAGTTTCGGGATCGTGCTGGTCTCCGCGGGAATCGGCTCCTGACCTTCCGGCTGCACGCTCTTGTTGTCGCGGACGTAAGCGTGGCCGGGATGCAGGCCAGTCATGAGCACACAACGCGACGGCGCGCAGACGGCGTTGCCGGAGTAGGTCTGCGTGAATCGCATGCCTTCGGCGGCCATGCGGTCGAGGTTGGGCGTGCGGATCTTTTGCTGGCCATAGCAGCCGATGTCGCCATAGCCGAGATCGTCGGCAATGATCAGTATGATGTTGGGTTTGCGTTCAGCAGCAGAGGAAGGAGAAATCAGGCCCGCCAGCATCAGCATCGCCCCGGCAAGGATGGGTTGCAGCTTCATAGTGTTCTTTTACCCGAAACCGCCTGCGCATATCAATGCTGCAACGAACAGCGAATGCGGTCAGTGGCTCGCGCGCAGAAGCGGGTCGCCGTTCTTTTTCAACCACGCCTCCAGTTTCGCGCGCAGGTCGCTGCGCGTCTCGGCGTGGCGCGGGTCGGTGGCGAGGTCTTTCAACTCGTCGGGGTCGGCAATGAGATCGAAGAGTTGATAGCGGTCCAACTTCGGATACCAGATGAGTTTCCAACGATCGTCGCGGATCATGCGCTGGGTGTCGGTGAAGTAACCGACCAGGTGCGGATAAACCGAGTCCGCTTTGCCTGTCAACACGGGAACAGTGCTTCTGCCCTGGACGGTCTCGGGAATCTTGATGCCGGCCATCTCACACGTCGTTGGAAACAGGTCCCGGAGGTAGCACTGCGCGGCAACGCGGCGGTCCTTTGGGATGCCGGGACCGCTAAAAATGAGCGGCACGTTGAACGTGTGCTGATACAGATTCTGCTTGCCGCGCAAACCGTGGCTGCCGATGGCGAGGCCCTGATCGCTGGAGAAAATAATAATCGTATTGTCCGCCTGACCGCTGGCGCGTAACGCGGCGATGATGCGGCCAATCTGCGCATCCATGTATTCAATCACGGCGTAGTAGGCGGCCAATTCCCCCCGCACATCACCCGGCGTGCGCGGCCACGGCCAGAGCAGTTCGTCACGGCCACGGAAGTTGCCGTGGTCGAATGGATGTTCGGGCAGGAAATTCGCCGGCAGCGGGATATCCCGCGGATCGTACTTGCCGGCGTAACCGGGCGGCAGGTGCAACGGGTCGTGCGGCGTGGTGAAGTTGACATGTAGGAAGAACGGTTCGGCTGGCTTGCGATTGATCAACTCAACGGCTGCGTCCGCAAACCGCCGGCTGATGTCAGGCGTGAGGCCGACCCCTTTGTCCGGCTCCGCGCGGCCATCATCGGTCTTGAACGTCCAACCGCGATAGCCGGTGACCTCGCGCCCGCTCCAATCTCGCGGCAACGTCTGTTCCTTGCCGCCGCCGCTGGTGTAGAGACCGCGGGTTTCCATGTAGCCGCGCGTCTTGGGTGAGCCGTCGTTGTGCCATTTGCCGACATACCACGTGCGATAGCCGGCCTTCTGCATCGTCTCAGCCCAGAATGCCAGCCCCGGCTTGAGTTTGCCGCCGCCGTAAGGCACGCCGTTGCGAAGGCTGCTGACGCCGGTGAGAATCTCAGCCCGGCTGGCAACGCAAATCGGGTAGGCTGCCGCCGCGCGCGTGAACGCCGTGCCGCCGCTGACGAGGCTGTCGAGGTGCGGCGTGCGAATGACGCGGTTGCCCAGCGCATGAATCGTGTCGGGCCGCTGGTCGTCGCTGATGATGACGAGAAAGTTGGGGCGAGCAGCGGCGAAGCATGGGACCGCGAGGGCAACGATGAGGCCGATGATCGTCTGAGCCAGCTTCCTAGAATGTGGGAGGGGCCTCAGCGCCCCGACTGCTGTTGAAATGGTGATTGAACGAGGTCGGGGCGCTGAGGCCCCTCCCACATTCCAGAGACCGCTTGAACTACTTGCTGCAAACACCTTTTTACTTCAGTTCCTTGATCCGGATGTTGCGCCAGCGAATCTCGTTGCCGGGCACACCTTTCTTGCCGATGCCGTGGACCTGGAGGCCGAAAACGCCGCACAGCGTCATCGAGTCCTTGAAGTCGGTGGCGGACACGCCATTGAGCCACGTCTTGATGGAGTCGCCGCGGCACTCGATGCGGCCCTTGTTCCACTCGCCCTGCTTGAACGCCTTGCGGGCGGCTTCGTTGTTCTTGAGGTCAGCCAGCCAGCCGCGGCGGGCCTCGTCATAGACACCGGCGCTGAACGCCCGCGCCGACGGATCAATTTCATACTGGTAACCGTGCACGCGGTCGGCGGGGACTTTCTTCTTCTTTCCGTCAATCGTCAGTTCCTTCTCCTCAGCGAACCATTCGCTGCGGAACTGAACGCCGGAGTTCATGTTCGTGGCCACCTTGAACTCGAACTCGAACACGAAGTCGCTGAACCTGCGCGTCGTGCACATGAACGAGTTGCCGGTGTTGGCGACGGTCTTGCCCACGATGCAGCCATCCTCGACACGATACTCGGCCTTGCCGCTGTGCTGCTCCCATCCATCGAGTGTCTTGCCGTCAAAGAGGCTGACCCAGCCTTCAGTCGCCTCCCGGGGACCGGCACAACCGACGACCAGAAGGCCAGCAACCGTCAAGGCAAGCGCCGCGGTGCACGCGCCCATGAGTCTGATGTTCTTCATGTTCAAAGCCCTTTCACTTCCCAACCCTTGCGATACTGGCGGCGGATGAACTGGTTGGCTTCCGTCACGTTGGTAAACTTCAACTTTGCCGCATTCCACTCCAGCGTCGTCTGCGGGAAGCGCACGGCAACGCTGCCGAGCAGCACCGCTTCCGTCAACGGGCCGGCATAGTCGAAGTTGGCGGAGGGTTTGCCCTTGCCGGTGCAGGCCTCGGCCCATTCGGTCCAGTGGTGGACGTTCTCGGCCGGCGGCATGGTGAAATCCTTGAACTGGTCGGCCGGGAACAGCTTCGGCATGCCCACGTGAGGGATCAGCAGCACGCCCTTGGTGCCGATGACAATCGAACCATTGCTGGGAATGCCGCCGCTGTTCTTCTTTTTCTTCTTGCCGTCGGATTTCGCAGCGTCAGGCTTGGCTGGCTCAGCCACGAGCGCCTGAATGTCTTTCGGCGGACGCTCGTCGCCATCATACCATGTGATGTTAAGGGTCTTGCCTTCAGTGAAACGCGTGCCGGGAAAGACGTAACGAATCACGGCGTTGATGGACCAGTTCCACTTGTCCGGTGCGGGCCCCTCGGAGCGCACGCTGATTGGCGCGGTGAGCGCCGCTGCCTCGAACACCGGGTCGTAGATGTGGCAGCCCATGTCGCCAAACGAGCCGGTGCCGAAATCGAGCCGCTTGCGCCAGTTGCCGGGATGGTAGTAGCCGCCGCCGATAAACGGCCGCTCGCCACACACGCCCACCCACTGGTTCCAGTCAAGGTCTGCCGGCACCGGGTCGTTCTTTTCCACTGGCGCGCCGGTATCACCCCACTTTCTGTCGCTCCACGTGTGGATTTCCTTCACCTTGCCGATCGCGCCGCTCTGCACAAGCGCCACCGCCAGACGATAAACCTTCTGTGAGTGAATCTGGATGCCCATCTGAGTCATCACCCGCTTCTTCCGCGCCATCAACGTGAGCTGCCGCACCTCGTAGAGATCGTGGCATAGCGGCTTCTGGCAATAGACGTGTTTGCCAAGCTGCATCGCCGACATCGCGATGGGCGCGTGCATGTGATCGGGGGTCGAGACGTTGCAGGAATCGAAGTTCTTTTGTTCCTTGTCGAGCAACTCGCGCCAGTTCTGATACACCTTCAAGTTGGGATACTTCTCCTTCAGCCACGTCGCGCGGGTCAGGTCCACGTCGGCCACCGCCACGAGTTTCACGAACTCGTTGGACAGCAGCGCCGTGAGATCGGCGCGGGCCATGCCGCCAGCGCCAAAACTGACGTGGCGCAGCACGCGGCTCGGCGGCGCGGAGAAGAGGTTGCGCGTGAAGAACGGCGCCGACAGGGTGGCAGCGCCGAGGGTTTTCAGGAACGAGCGACGGTTGAGGATCAGGTGTGATTTCATCGATGTGTTTGATGGCATGGTTCGAACCTAGAGCTTGGGAGTTATCATCTCGTAATCAAGCTGAAACTGATGCTCGTCCGGCTTCGGCAGGAACTTCGTGCCTTCGCAAAGCCGGCCCTCGTGCGAGTCCACGGTGCGGACTTCGATCAGGTTTTTGCCTGGCAGAAATCTGTATACGCGAAGCCACCAGCCCACATCCTGCATGTAATCCGACAGCAGCCAGTGGACCGGTTTGCCATGGTCGTTCTGCAACGTCAGGCGCATTGCCTGGGTCCGGCTCTGGTCGCCGCAGAAAATCAACCACAGGTTCGCATGTTTGCGAAAACACTTCTGCCACATCTGCTCCGGCGTGTTGCCGCGCTCGCCGTGGCACTTCTTCCATTTCATCAGGCCTTTCGGGCCGTTGGTGAACTCGCTCTTCTCCTTCGGCTGCTGCACCGGTCCCAACCCCATGTGTGTCGTGACTATTGCCCGCCGACTGGCATGCTGGCGGAGAACACTGTCCGCCCACTGAAGCACGTCGTCGGGCGCGTTGCATTGCAGGTGGAGAATGACAAACTCCATTCCGCCGGCCGAGAAAAGCTGAAAGCTGTTCGCGTTGTTCCCGGAGGCCGCCGGATCGCGCGGTTCAGCAAACGCGCCCCCATACCACGGCATCCCAGCGAACCGCGCCGTGCCGAAAGATTGCTGGAACAACGTGGTCTGCTTGGCGGAGCCATGGTCGTGGTTGCCCGGCGCAATGCCGTAGGGCACCCGGCCGTGCAACGGGTCCATGCACCGGCGCGCGACAGCCCATTGTTCGGGCACGTTCCTGTCCACGATGTCGCCCACGTGGCTGACGAATACGATCCGCTGCTTGTCGAGATTATCCAGAATCCAGCGTGTCTGTTGCAGAAGCGCGGCGTTGGTGACCTCGTTCGTGCTCTTCGCCTGCGATTTGGTGCCGCGTCCAAAATACTTTTGCGAGTCAGGGATGACCACGATGCTGAATGAACCTTCGGGCGCGGGCGGGATCGTCGGCTCCGCCCCAGTGACTTGCAGCCACGGCAGCGCGGCAACGAATGCGCCGACCAGTTGCTTGAGGAACAAGCGACGGGGCCATGAACCAGTGAGATGTGTCTCCACCGAATGTGGGAGGGGCCTCAGCGCCCCGACTGTCGTGACAATTGACGTTGCGTTCGGTCGGGGCGCTGAGGCCCCTCCCACATTCAGGACGCTGATCCCGCATGGCGAGTTCATAGAGGATGGGTCGCGCATCTTCATAAGGTTTTAGTAATCGCGGAACGGCCCACGTGGCTCGGCAGCATCCATCTCCTTCTTCCATGCTTCGAACCTGGCCTTCACGCGGGCGAGCACGTCAGGCTTCTCCAACGAAAGATCGCGGCTCTCGACGAGGTCGGCAGAGAGGTCGAACAACCCCCTGCCTTTCCCTGACTCGACCCACTTCCACTGGCCGATGCGCGCCGCTTTGTCACCGCGCCGCTGCCAAAACATCTCCGCACGCGGTGACTTCCTCTCGCCACGCAACACAGGCAACAGGTCGAAGCCGTCGAGCTTCACGTCCGGCGGCAATGTCGTGCCCGCCACCGCGGCCAGCGTCGGCAACAATTCGAGTGAAGTGAGAAATTCATCCGTGACCTTCCCGGCGGGCACATGCCCCGGCCACCACGCGATGAACGGCACGCGGAGGCCGCCTTCCCACATTGTGCTCTTGCCCGCCTTCAGCGGCGCGTTGCCGCCGTTGCCCGAGCCACCGTTGTCAGAAAGAAACATGAGAACCGTGTCGTCGCCCAAGCGATTCTGCTTGAGATGCGCAATGATGTCGCCGATGGCTTCGTCCATGCAGGTCACTGCGCCGTAGTATTTCGCAAGCCGCTCGTCCTTCACCTTGCCGCGATACATCGCGACATATTTCTCCGGCGCCTGCACACCCTCCCTGGATTTGCGGTCACTTGGATCGCTGCCGAACGTCGAGGCGCCATGCGGCGCGTTGAAGGCCAGATAAAGAAACCACGGCTTGCCCTTGCTCTCGCCAATGAA
>JBAZIR010000292.1:0-7814 GCA_041651735.1 Verrucomicrobiia bacterium
AGAATTGCTTCTCCAGAGGCGTCGCCACCGCCGAGGCCATCGTTTCCGGACTGGCGCCCGGCACGCTTGCCGACACCATGATGGTCGGGAAATCCACATTGGGCAGGTCGCTGACCGACAGCTTCCGGAACGACATGATGCCGAAAAGCAGAATTGCCGACATGACCAGCGTGGTCATGACCGGACGGCGGATGAACAGTTCGGGAATGCTCACGGCGCTTTCACCTCCGTCGGCGCGGTTGCGGCAGGACCGATGCTGATCTTCACGTCTACTTTCGCGCCGGGCACCAGACGCAGATGGCCGTCGGTCACGACCAACTCACCGGCACGCAGGCCCTGCTCGATCACCGCCACGCCATTGTGCGAACTGGCCAGCACCACGGGCCGCAGTTCGACCGTCCGGTCGGCTTTGATCACATACACAAACTCGCCTTGTTGGCCCGTCTGCACAGCCTGCGACGGCACCACGATTGCGCGCGGCGTCGTGGTCAGGTCGAGCCGCACGTTGACGAACTGGCCGGGCCAGAGAACGTTATTGGTGTTGGGGAAAGTGCCCTTGAGCCGGATGGTGCCCGTGGCAGCGTCCACCGTGTTGTTGACGAAACTCAGATGGCCTTGCGCGCGCAACTCGTCGTGGTTGGCGACGACCGCCTCGACTTTCAACTCACCTGCCGCTACGAAACGCTTGATGTCCGGCAGGTGATGTTCCGGAACGGAGAACGTGACATAGATCGGCTGAACCTGGTTGATCACGACCAACTCGTCATCCTGCGCCTTGATGACGTTGCCCGCGTCCTTGCGCAAATCGCCGGTGCGTCCGTCAATCGGCGATCGGATTTCGGTGTAACCCAGCTTGAGTTTCGCGTTGGACACCGCCGCCTCGTCGGCCTGCACGGTTGCCCTCAGCGCCGCAAACGTCGCGCGCGCCTTGTCGGCATCCTGGGGCGACGCCACGCCCTTCCTGCCGAGTTCCTCGTAGCGCCGGTCTTCCAGGCGCGCATTCTCCAACTGCGCCTTGTCGCGAGCCAGATTGGCCTCGGCCTGTTTGAGCGACTCGGCGAACGGTTGTGGGTCAATCGTAAACAGCCGGTCGCCCTTCTTGACCTCCTGTCCTTCGCGGAAATGCTCCGCCGTGAGCAGGCCATCCACCTGCGAGCGAACAGACACCGTCGAGAGCGCCTCGACGTTGCCGATGGCGCGCACCTGCACTGCCATCGGCTTCTCCACCGCGTTGGTCGCCAGCACCGGCACCGGCAGCCGTGCCTTCTTTGCGTTGGCCCCCGCGTCGGCTTTCTCGAAACAACCCACCCATGACGCGCTGACCGTCACGAGCGCGGCCACGCCGGCGATCGACCATGCTTTGCTCTTCATGCGGACTTTCCTTTCGACCGGAACGCCGTCGTCAACTGCTGTAGAAACGCCACACGGCGTTTGCGGAATTCCGGGTCTGCCACCGGCAGGCCGGTGACGAGTCTTGTAATCTGTGGGAACGCCAGCGGAAACGTGGTGAGACTGATGATCGCCAGCAACAGCTGCTGTAGATCCATATCCCGCGGCAGCAATCCACGGGCCTGGCCACGGCGCAGGTTGGCGATACCGTTCCTGATATTCGCCAGTCGTTTCTCCTCGTCGATCAGCCTGCCGTTGCCGGTTTGCAGCGCCTCCCATTGCAGCAATCGGATCCAATCCGTATCCTGGCGGGCCAGATCGAACCAGTAAGACAGCGCCTCAAAGGGATCGTCCGGCGACTTCGCCAGCCATTCGGCCCGTGTCGCGAGCTTGCGGTGCAGGATGGCGCGGAAGAGATCCTCCTTGTTGCCAAAGTAGTGGTAAAGCATCCGCTTGTTGATTCGCGCCCGGCGGGCGATGCTGTCCACGCGCGCACCGGCAAAACCTTTCGCAGAAAACTCCGTCATCGCCGCCGTCAGAATGCGTTCTTGCGCGCGCTGCGGGTCCCGAGTCACCACTCGCGAACGCCGCAACAGTGAAGGAGCTGTCGTCATAAGCAACCAGGCGATGCTAGGTAAGTGCCAAGTAACTGTCAAGTTACCGGAGCGACCGTGTCAGCGACGGGCAAACAAAGACGTTGTCATCGTTCGGACGGCGGGTAGTATAACCGCCACATCCACGCTGGTGTGGAGTGTCTTTTGAGCATGAACAAGCCGGTAAAATGGATCGTTCGCCATCGCGACAAGACGCAGGCAGTCGTCTGCTCCGCGTGCGGGAAGTCCACGCGCATCCTCACGCGGGCCGACGGGCAGGACGTGGTCAATTTCCACATCACGCACATCCTTGACTCCAAGCGGCACTATCACAAGAAATGCAACGAGGTTTATTACATCCTCGAAGGCAGCGGAAAAATGGAGTTGGATGGCGAAACGGTGGAGTTGACACCGGGCACGACGATCTATATTCCGGCAGGCACGCGCCATCGCGGTTACGGCGATTTCAAGACGGTCGTGGTCGGCACACCGGCGTTTGAAGAAGCGGACGAATATTTTGATTAGGAAATGGCCCGCTAAACACGCGAAAAGACGCGAAAGTTCGGAAGCAGAATTTTGTGAGTGTCCCTTTAGCGTCTTTTAGCGTGTTTAGCGGGCAAAAGAAGATTTTATGGCTGAACGAAAAACATTGGATGAACGGCAGCAGATGAGCGAAGCGGAGCGATTGCGGCATTCGTGCGCCCACGTGCTGGCGACAGCGATCTTGAAGCTCTGGCCCGAGGCCCAACTGGCCTACGGTCCGGCGGTCGAGGACGGCTACTACTACGACCTCGACCTCAAGCACCGCATCACACCCGACGATTTCCCGGCCATCGAAGCCGAGATGAAGAAGATCACGAAGGAAAACCTCGTCTTCGAGAAAGTCACCGTCACGCGCGAGCAGGCGTTAAGCGACGCGAAAACCGGGCGGCTCGGCGCGCTCACGGAGCGGCCCGAACCGAGCCGGTTCAAGCTGGAGAACATCCAAAGTATTCCCGAAGGCGAAGCAATCACCTACTACAAGAGCGGCGATTTCCTCGACCTCTGCGCCGGCCCGCACGTGATGCGCACCGGCAACATCGGCGCGTTCAAGCTCACCAGCGTCGCCAGCGCCTACTACAAGGGCGACGAGAAGAACCCGCAGCTCCAGCGCATCTACGGAGTCGCGTTCAAGAACCGGACGCAGCTCGACGAGTGGCTGAAGATGCAGGAAGAAGCCAAGCGCCGCGACCATCGCAAGCTTGGTGCTGAGATGGGCCTCTTCGCGCTGGACGCGGAATACGTCGGCCCCGGCTTGGCACTCTGGCTGCCCAATGGCACCGCGATCATCGAGGAACTCGAAACGCTCGCCAAACAGACCGAGTTTCAAGCCGGCTACGTCCGCGTCAAGACCCCGCACATCGCGCGGGAGAAGATGTATGTGACCAGCGGGCACTTGCCGTATTACGCGGAGAGCATGTTCCCACCGATGGAACTGAAAGAACCTGGCGTGAACGCACCGGAAGCACCGGCGGATCGCTACTACCTCAAAGCGATGAACTGCCCGCACCATCACCGCATCTTCTCGGCGCAGCCGCGGAGCTACCGCGACATGCCGTTGCGATTGGCGGAATACGGCTGTTGCTACCGCTACGAGCAGTCGGGCGAGTTGTTCGGGCTGATGCGCGTGCGTTCGCTGAACATGAACGACTCGCACATCTATTGCTCGCCGGAGCAGTTCGCGCAGGAGTTCAATGCGGTCAACGAGATGTATCTGAAGTATTTCAAGATCTTCGGCATCGAGAAATACGTCATGCGTTTCAGCACCCACTCGAAGGAAGGTCTCGGCAAGAAATACGTGGACCATGCCGACCTGTGGCTGAAGACCGAGGAGATGGTGCGGCGGGTATTGAAGGAGAGCGGCATCAACTACGTGGAGGTGCCGAACGAGGCGGCGTTCTACGGGCCGAAGATTGACGTGCAGGTCTGGAGCGTCATCGGCCGCGAGTTCACGCTGGCGACCAACCAGGTGGACTTCGCCGTGCCGAGCCGGTTCGGGCTGGTCTATCGCGACAAGGACAACAGCGACAAGACACCGCTTTGCATCCATCGCGCGCCGTTGGGCACGCACGAGCGGTTTGTCGGTTTCCTCATCGAGCATTACGCCGGCAACTTCCCACTCTGGCTCGCGCCGGAGCAGGTGCGCGTGCTGCCGATCACACAGGAGCAGATTCCTTACTGCGAGGAGATCGTGAAGGAGTTGCGCGGCCAGTATGTGCGCGCGGCGATGGAGTTCAGCAACGACAAGCTCCAGGGCCGCATCAAGCGCGCTGAGGAGGCGAAGGCCCACACGATGTTGATCGTGGGTGGCCGCGACCAGGCTGCGAACGCCGTATCAGTGCGCGTCCACGGCAAAGGCGACCTCGGCTCGAAGCCGCGGGCGGAAGTCATCGCGGACATTCTGGCGGCGATTCGCGAGCGGCGGGCGTAGAGCGAACGCTTCTTACGGTCGAAGCAAAGCTACAGGTTTTCCCTGACTTGATGCGCCACTCAGGTCCCGGCGTTGGGTTTGCCAAGGGCGGACTCGATGGCTTCGATGAGCTCGACGATGCCGATGGGTTTGGCCAGGAAGAGCGCGCCGCCGCTGACCATGCCGGCGCTGCCGGCTTCGCGCTTGCGCACGACGGCGGTGACGAAGATCACGGGCACTCTTTTCAAGATGGGGTCTTGTTGGATCGAAGCGGCAACGTCGCCGCCGTCGATGTCCGGCATGACCACGTCCAGGAGGATCAGGTCAGGCTTGAACGTGCGAGCAGTGGCCAGGGCGGCCTTGCCTTCGTTGACTTCGCGCACTTCATAAACGCCCGTTTGCTCCAGGTTCAGCCGCACCATGCGGGTAAAGCCGACCTCGTCGTCCACAACCAGAATACGTTTCTTTTCCATGATGATTGTTTCCTCTTGGTTCAGGCCTTGAGCAAAATCGTGGCACGCGCGCCGCCTTCGGGCCGGTTCTGTATACGAATCGTACCGCCATGCATGTTGACAATCCGCCGTGAGACTGTCAATCCCAAGCCAGTGCCTTTGCCGGTGGGCTTGGTGGTGAAGAAGGGGTCGAACACCTTTGCCAGTTTGTCTTCCGGGATGCCGGTGCCGGTGTCGTCCACCTCCACGACCACGGTCATGTCGCCCGAACGGAGCCGCATGCCGGAACGGCAGCCGGGGTCGCGGTTCACGTCCTCGACCTTGAGCCGTTTGGAATAGGTGCGCACGGTGAGCGTGCCGCCCTCGGACATGGCGTGGATGGCATTGAGCATGATGTTGAGAAACACCTGCTCCATCTTCTGCGGGTCGAGTTTCAGCATCGGCAGCTTTTCGGCGAACTCGCGGATCACCTGCACGTGCGCGGTGGAGGTGGCATGACGGAGCATGGAGAGGCACTGTTCCAGCAGCCCGTGCACATCCGACGGCTTCACGGTCAGTTCCTGCGCTGCGCTGAGGTCGAGCAGGCCGTTGACGATGTTGGCGGCGCGCTGAATGGCGCCGTCCACGTCGTTCAGGACCTGCTCAAGATCGCCGTTGTGGCCCTTGAGCTGGCCTTTGGCGTAATCCACGCCCATACGGATGATGGCAAGCGGGTTCTTCACCTCGTGAGCGACGCCTGCGGCGAGGCGGCCGACGGTCTCCATTTTCTCCACCTCGACGAGCTGTGCCTGGGCGGTCTTCAGTTCCTCGTGCGCGCGGGTCAGGTCGAGAAGCGTTTTCTTCAATTGTCCCTCGGCCTGCTTGCGCTCGATGAACTGGCCAATCTGGCTGCCGATGGCGGCGAACATCCGGAGAAGACTGTCATCCGGTTCGCAAATCTCGCGACTGCAGAAAGCGACGACACCGAGGACCAGCGGGCCGAGCATGACGGGGAAACCGAGCGAGCCGCGCAGTCCCGCCTTGGCGGCAAACCGGGCGCTGGGGAAATTGCTGTCGTGGGTGACATCGGGAACCCAGGCGGGTCTGGCGGAAGACCAGACGCGGCCGGGCACGCCGATGCCCGGCGACAGGAATGTTTCGGATGTGGCGGTCTCCAACTCACCAAGATCGAAGCTGGGCGCGTGCCAGGTCTTGATGCAGTGCAAAACGTTCTGGTGCCAGTCCGGGATCCACAATTCGCCGAAGTCCCATCCGAGACCTTCGCAGAGAGCTTTGAGAATTTTGGGCGTGGCGTCGTCAAGCGTCGGCGCCTCGGCCAGGACGCTGGTCACGGCGTGTTGTATCGCCAGACGTTGTTCGGCCTTCTTGTGTTCGGTGACGTCGCTGGTAATGGCGACCAGGCCGCTGATGGCGCCTCTGGCTTCGCGCAAGGGGACCTTGGTCTCCCAGACCCACAACCGCTGGCCATCGGGACTGGTGATGAGTTCCTCCCGGTTAACTATTGGCTGGCCGCTGCGCATGATCTCCTCGTCCTCGACTCGGATGCGCTCAGCCTCGGCGGCGGGAAAAAAATCCGCGGGTGTCTTGCCGACGACCTCCTCGGCGGTCTTGGCTCCCACGAAACGGCGGTGCGCGATGTTGTCCACGAGATAGCGACCTTGCGTGTCCTTGACGAGAATGTAATCGGGAAGATTGTCAATGAGCGCGCGCAGCAGGTTGCGCTCCGCATCCAGCGCCATCTCGGCGGCGTGCCGTTGCGTGGTGTCCAGGAACGTCACCACCGCCCCCTGGATGACGTTGTGTTCCTTGACCGGAAACGCTGTGTATTCCGTCGGGAACGACGTCCCGTTGCGGCGCCACAAGATTTCCGTGTCCACATCGGCGCCCTCTCCTGTCCGGATCGCCCGGGTCATCGGGCATTCTTCCGCCGGATACGGCGACCCGTCAGGCCGCATGAAATGAATGGTTTGATGCACGTCCTTGCCTTCCAGTTCGGATGGCTCGTAACCCAGCATCCTGGCGCCGGCCTTGTTGATAAACGTGCAACGGCCCGCACGATCCATGCCGAAGAAACCGACTGCGGTGGATTCCAGCATCAGGTGCAGGTTGCCCGCCAGCTGCGCTCTCTCTATCTCAGCTTCCTTGATCTCGGTGATGTCACGATTGACGCCGAGCAAACCGGTGACTCTGCCGCGGCCATCGTGCAATTGCACCTTGGTCGTCAGTATCCAACGGGTCTTGCCCGTGCTGTCGGTGACAGCCGCTTCGCGGTTCACGAGCGTCTGGGCCGAGTCGAGCACAGCCTGCTCCTCCGCGCGAAACTGCATCGCCAACCCGTGCGGGAAGAAATCGAAATCCGTTTTCCCGACGATGTCCTCGGGCCTCTCCTTGCCAAAGAACCGCGTCGTCACCCTGTTCACCATGAGGAACTTGCTCTCGGTGTTCTTCACGTAGATGTGGTCGGGAAAACTGTCTATGAGGTTGCGCAACAGACGGCGTTCCTCGGCCAGCGTCTCCTGCGCGTGGCGGCGCTCGACGGCATAGCGGATGGCGCGCGTCAGCAGCTGACGCCCCGCCGATCCCTGGATCATGCTCTTGCTCAGGTAGTCCTGCGCGCCCTCATGCACGGCGTGGATGGCCAGTTCCTCGTCGTCCGCGGCAGTGAACACGATAATCGCCGTCTGCGGCGATACCGTGCGCGTGCGGGTGAACGTTTCCAGACCATGACAATCAGGCAGACCCAAGTCCAGCAACACCACGTCTATGTCACCCTTGGCGAGACGTTCCAGACCCTTGTCGAGCCGGTCCACCCGCTCCAAGTCGAACGACCCCCCGGGCGCCGACGACAACATCGCGCGCACCACGTCCGCGCTACTGCGGTCGTCTTCGATGTGCAGGATTTTAATATGGCCTTCCGGCATCAGGTCAAAC
>JBAZIR010000293.1:0-7768 GCA_041651735.1 Verrucomicrobiia bacterium
ACCCGCTGACGCGCGTCTGGTCGAGGCCGCGAACCTGCGTGTGCAGGAGGCTGCGCTCACGGGTGAGTCGGCACCGGTCGAGAAGGACGTTCGCGCGGTTGTGGCCGCCGACTCTGCGTTGGGTGACCGGGCTAACGCGGTGTTCATGGGCACGGTTGTCACTTATGGCCGCGCCACCGTGGTCGTGACCGCAACGGGCATGGAGACGGAACTGGGCCGCATCGCCACGATGATCCAGACCGTCGAACGCGAACCGACGCCGTTGCAGCGGAGGCTCGATCATCTTGGCAAAGTCCTGGCGGTCGTGGCGCTGGTGATTGTGGCGATGGTGTTTGCGCTTGGCTTGCTCCGAGGAGATTCGTTGACGTTGCTATTCCTGACGGCGGTGAGCATGGCGGTGGCGGCGGTGCCGGAGGGACTGCCGGCGGTGGTGACCATCGCGCTGGCGCTCGGTGCCCAGCGGATGCTCAAACGCCGCGCCCTTATTCGCAAACTGCCCGCCGTCGAAACACTCGGCTCGGTGACGGTGATCTGCTCGGACAAGACCGGCACATTGACGGAAAACCGGATGACGGTCGCAGTGGTCGAGATCGCCGGCTGTCAGATGGAGGCCACGATGTTCAGCGAGGCTGCGCTGGGCGAGCGGCCGGAGTTCGCGCGGTTGTTTGTGGGCGCGGCGCTCTGTAACGATGCGGTGATGGATGGGGCGGGAGCTGTGGGCGATCCGACGGAGACGGCGCTGGTGGTAGCGGCGGCAAAGTGCGGTCTGCGAAAAGCCGAGCTCGAACGAGCGTTGCCGCGCGTAGGGGAGGTGCCGTTTGAATCCGAGCGGAAACGGATGACGACAGTGCATCGAAAGGAATCGGAAGCCGTGAGCCTGGCCGGATTGCATGGCGATGCGCCCGGCGTCAGTTTCACCAAAGGCGCTGTTGGATCGCTGCTGCAGGTGTCGTCGCATGTGTGGTCCGAGGGACGGGCTGAACCGATCGACGACGCGTGGCGCGAGAGGATTCAGACGGCAAATGACCGGCTTGCGCAGCGCGGGATGCGCGTGCTGGGTGTGGCGTTTCGGCCGCTGGCGGAACTGCCCGGCCAGACGGACGTGGCTCTGTTGGAACGCGATCTCATCTTCATCGGATTTGTCGGAATGATGGACCCGCTTCGGGCGGAGGCGCGCGAGGCGGTGCAGACGTGCGTCAGCGCGGGTATCCGACCCGTGATGATCACTGGCGATCATCCGCTGACTGCGATGCAGATTGCGCGCGAGTTGGGCATCGCCGGTGACGGTCACGTGATGACTGGACAGGAGCTGGAACGTTTATCGGTCGCCGAACTTAAAAAAGTTGTGGGCGAGGTTTCGGTCTATGCGCGGGTCGCGCCAGCGCACAAGCTGAAGATCGTTGAGGCGCTGCAATCGCGAGGGCAGGTTGTGGCAATGACCGGCGATGGCATCAACGACGCGCCGGCGCTCAAGAAGGCCGACATCGGCGTGGCGATGGGGATCGCCGGCACGGATGTGGCGAAGGAAGCTTCCGCGATGGTGTTGATGGATGACAACTTCGCCACCATCGTTGCCGCGGTGCGCGAGGGGCGCGTCATTTATGACAACATCCGCAAGTTCATCAAATACATCGCCACCACCAACGCGGCGGAGATATGGCTGATGTTGATCGCGCCGCTGGCTGGCATGCCGCTGCCGTTGCTGCCGCTGCAAATCCTCTGGATGAACCTGATGACCGACGGGCTGCCGGCTTTGGCGCTGGGCGTGGAGCCGGCCGAGCGCGACGTGATGCGCCGTCCACCGCAACGCGCCGGGGTGAGCATCTTCGCGGACGGCATGGGCTGGCACATCGCCTGGGTAGGTGTGCTGATGGGTTTGTTATCGCTGGCGACGGGCTATTACGAATGGCGTGCCGGTAATCCGCACTGGCAGACGATGGTATTCACGACTGTGACGGTTGCCCAACTGGCGCACGCGCTGGCCATCCGCTCCTGGCGCACGTCGCTGTTCACACAAGGATTGATGTCGAACAAGCCGCTGGCGGGAGCCGTGGCGGTGTCACTCGCGCTGCAACTGGCGGTGATCTACCTGCCTCCGTGCCAGCGCGTGTTCAAAACGGTGGCGCTGGATGCAGCAGAGTTAGGCTTGTGTATCGCGCTGGCGGGCGTAATTTTTGTCGTCGTGGAATTGGAGAAGTGGCTGCGCCGGCGTCGCGCGGCTGACAACCGGAGGAGTGAACCATGAAAGAGAAGATGAAACTGTTGATCGCCCATGACGGGTCGCAATGTGCCACCGCGGCGTTGAATGACTTGAAGCGTGCCGGCCTGCCGCGCCAGACCGAGGTGCTGGTGGTTTCGGTGGCGGATGTTTGGCTGCCGCCGCCGGGCAGTGAGATTGCGGCCGCTGCGGAGCTGATGCCGCCGCCGGTCAGGCTCTCCCGGGCGCATGCGATCGAAACGGAGGAGCAGGCCCTGGCGCTGGCCCAACAGGCGGCGGCGCGCTTGCAGGAGCGGTTTGTCGACTGGCGGGTCAGCGCGGCGGCGTGCCACGACGCGCCGTGGTGGGGCATTCTCAAGCAGGCGGAGAAGTTCAAGCCTGACCTGATCGTGGTGGGTTCGCACGGGCGAGGAGCGCTGGGACGGATGGTGCTGGGCAGCACGTCGCAGCGCGTGGCAACGGAAGCGAACGGTTCGGTGCGCATCGCGCGCGGGTTGTTTGCGGAGGACGTGGCGCCGCCCCGGCTTGTCGTGGGCGTGGACGGGTCGGAGCACAGCAACCTGACCGTCAATCGCGTCGCGGAGAGGATGTGGCCGGCGGGAACAGCGGTGCATGTGGTGGGGTTCATCGATGTGGTGAACATGGCGATGTTCTCTTCTTCCGAATGCGCGCCGGTGCCGGCGATGATGCCGGAGGATTATGAGAAGGAAGAGGCACAGTTGCGGAAGTTCGCCACGGCTGCGGCAGACAGATTGCGCGCAGCGGGGC
This sequence comes from Verrucomicrobiia bacterium, assembly GCA_041651735.1. Classification (GTDB taxonomy): domain Bacteria; phylum Verrucomicrobiota; class Verrucomicrobiia; order CAIQCK01; family CAIQCK01; genus CAIQCK01. The sequence goes on from JBAZIR010000293.1 coordinate 2,987, forward strand.
TGCTGGCTGCGGCGATCGTGAGGCGGGGTGACCCCCGGCGGGAGATCCTCCATGAGGCAGAGCGGTGGGGCGCGGACTGCGTGTTCGTTGGCGCGCACGGACACTCGCGGTTGCAGAAGATTCTCGGCTCAGTATCGCAGTGGGTGGCGTCGCGGGCGCATTGCTCCGTGGAAGTGGTCAGATAGGTGCTGAGTTGGCCTGCATGATGCCGCTTCCCGGGATGTTGGAAGCGAGGCGGCTATCTTGTAATGTTTCAGAGTGTCGTCGTAGATCCGCAGAAAAGGACTTTCGAATACGGATGAGCAACTCCGGCAGCGAGAAACTAATGCAGGCCGGGCGTTTTGAACAATTCATGTCCGCCTGTTTGATGAAGCGCCGGTCTGTTTGCCCTTCGCGCCTCGAATTCGCAAGTTGCTCTTGCGCTTGCTGACCTGCCGCGCCTTCCGCCGCTTGATCACTGCCTCTAATTCTTTCCTGACCTTCAGCAGCGCCGCGAGGGGTGTGTGGTCGCGGCCGCACGCGAAAACATCCCGTCCCGGCACAGCCAAGCGCACGCAGGTCCAAAAAGCGGGCGTGACGTCCGCTTGGTGCTCCACCAGCACGTGGGCCTCTGTAATGGGAAGGTCTTTCTTGAGTTCTTTGACTTGTTCCTCAATGAAACGGTGAAGGTCTCTCCTCCGATCATTGATACTGCGGATTTTAATCTCGATATTCATGGTTCTCCAGCATGGGTTTCAGCAGGAATACTATCGTGACGGCCACTGTGTTATTCGGAAATCCGATGTCATGAAGACTTCCGTGTCGTCGCAGCTGTGTCCTGTTTTTTCTGCACCCCTGCTGTGTTTGGCTTCCCGAAATCCTCGCGGGGAAGCAACCATGCCAACAAACCCAAGGTCACAAAAAGCATGATGGTGATCAGGATCGTCAGGAGGAGACTCCCCGGCTCACCGCCGCTCGATGGCATCCATCGGGTGACCGTCTGTGATAGAAGCACGAAGCTAATCACGCCCAGCGTCAGGCCCGGTCCTAAATGGCGGCGGGAGCCAAACAGACCCCGAATTCCCCAAAACAGGCAGAGCACGCCAGCCACGCCGCCAAATAGAAGGGCTTGGGAAGCGGTCTCTCGCTCGACCCACAGAGGAACGGCGCTCACGACAATCAGGAGTCCTGCATAAACGATGAGAGCAACAAATATTTTCGTATTCATGGTGAGAGAACTGCGATTTGCGCTGATGAATCGGAATGCGGCCCGGTCATCGTCCAAAGGCGCAACGCGACGATTGACGCCGTTGTCTCGCCGCCGTGGTGCCTGCAACAGCCAGGCAGAACAGCCATCAAGCCATCCAAGGCAAAACAGGCTTTGACGCTGAATGAGAGAGAGACAAGGGGGTGTCTCAGTAAAACTTCGGCTTTCCCAAACATGGTCACCGCATCCGACTTTTCATTGCATACCCTGCAATTACGTTCATCGGATGGCGGCCCGACCACCCAAAGCCTTCGAGGCCGACGTGACCTCGAACCCTTTTATCATTGGAGAACAGGCTGTCCCCCAACACCATCTCAATTAACGGGTGGAACGGTTTGTGTCAAGCATGGCTCTCGCTTGAGCAGCAAACGCGACACACACATGGCAACGATGGATTGTTGTTGGTTTCTCTTCACAAACCTCAACCTTCTGGAGCATTCGCTAACGCGCCTGACCTTCACTCAGCGCCACGATACCCACATGGCTGATGCCGGCGCTTTTAAGCACGTCCAGCACCTGCACAAATTTCTCGAACTGCTGCTGTTTGTCCACCCGGATGAGCACGGCCACGTCCTGGTCTTCGTTGTGCAGCGCGTTCATGGACACCCGCAGCGTGTCGATGTCCACCGGCGAGCGGTCAATGTAAATCTGGCCCGTCTTATCAATGCTCACCGTGCGGCCGGGCGTTGGCTTCTGCTGCTGCGCCTTGGCAGCCTTGGCGAGGTTCACACCGATGGACTGCTCGAACAGCGGCGTCGTGATGATGAAGATGATCAGCAGCACAAACGCCAGATCCAACAGCGGCGTGATGTTGATATCTGCCAGCACCGACAGATGACGTTGGGAATAACGGCGCATGGCAACCTCACTCCCACACAAACTCGCGCTCCAACGCGGTGGCTGGTTCGTTCACAGAATCGTCTGCCTCCACCGTCATCCCGCGGATGCTGTGGACCAGCCAGTTGTGCGCGAATATCGAGGGAATGGCCACGAGCGGGCCAGTCGCCATTGCGATGAGCGCGCCGCTTGGCGCCGTGCCCTCGCTGTTGTGGTGCCCGCAGCACCCCAATAGAACAGCCATCAAACTGACTAAGGCAAGGCAGAGCTTGACGCTGAATGTGAGAGAGACAGGAGGAACGTGTCTCCGCAGAGAGTTGACTTTCTCAACCATGATCGCCGCATCCGATGCTTCATTGCAGTAACTGCAATTATGTTCATCAGATGGCGGCCCGACCATCCAAAGCCTTCGAGGCCGACATGACCTCGAACCCTTTTATCATCGGAGAACAGGTTGTCCTCCAACGCCATCTCAACTAACGGATGGGACGGTTTGCGTCAAGCGTGGTTTTCGCTTGTGCAAGCCGCTTCTCAACTCCTCAGCGCACCGGTCAACTCATTCAGCTTATTCACCACGTCGAGCACGTTCTGCAGCGAGGGCGGGTTGCTGAAGGTGGACGTGCCCAGTAGTTGAACCCTGTTCGTGTTGTCGCTCGTGCCGCCGATGGCGAAGCTGACGCCGTCGGCGCGAAGAATGGTGGCGTGTTGGAGTGATGGAGTAGGAGGAAGTAAACGTTCGCCGATTACTCCAACGCTTCACTACTCCTTTAGATGATTATCGGAACCAAATCCACCACACGACGGCATACACCGGCAGCAGGATGGGCACGACGTAGCGAAAGATGTAGCCGAAGAAACTCGGCGTCTTGGCTGCGACGTGGTCGGCGATGCTCTTGACCATGAAGTTGGGGCCGTTGCCGATGTAGGTGCAGGCGCCAAAGAAGACCGAGGCGACGCTGATGGCGACGAGGTAAAGGTGGTTGGCGGCGACGAGTTGGGCCGGCGTGGTGACGCCGCTGTCGCCGAAGAGACCGATGGCGGCGGAGAGAAAACAGAGGTAGGTCGGCGCGTTGTCGAGGACGCCGGAGAGCATGCCGGTGCCCCAGTAGAACTGGCCGGCGGTTTGGATGCCGATCTGGCGCGCATTCAACTCAAGCCAGTCCAGTGCCGGCACCATCGTTGCGAAGATGCCGACGAAGAGGAACGCCACTTCCTTCAGCGGGGCGAAGTTGAAGTCGTTGGCCTCATGCACCGGTTTCTTCGTCGTAAAATACGAGCCGACCGCCGCCATCACCATCAGCGCCTCGCGCAGGAACGGCGGTTGCTGAATGAAAACTGCCACGAGGATCAGCAGCAGGAAGAAGATGTTGTGCATTCCATCGAAACGCCATTCCTCGCGGGCGGTTTCCTTGGCGCGCACCGCCCGTGGGGCGCGCAGGAAGTTGCGGTAGTCAATCACCCAAAATACGGCGAGCAGCGCGCCAACCGCGAATGCCCACATGGGCCAGCACTTTTCCGCGACCCAGAAAAACGGCACGCCGCGCAGGTAGCCGAGGAACAACGGCGGATCGCCGAGCGGCGTCAGGCATCCGCCGACGTTGCTGACGATGAAGATGAAAAAGACGATGTGGTAGGTCGTGAGCCGGTATTTGTTGGTGCGCAGGAACGGCCGGATGAGCAGCATCGAGGCGCCGGTGGTGCCCAGCACGTTGGCCAACAGCGCGCCGGCAAGCAGATAAAGGACATTGGCCATCGGCGTGGACTCGCCGCGAACGTTGATGTGGATGCCGCCACTGACGACGAAGAGCGAGCCGATGAGAACGATGAAACTGACATATTCTTGGAGCGAATGCAGCATGCGCACGCCGTTGTGCAGACCGAAGACGTAGTAGCCAGCCGTGAGCGCGCCGAGGGCGACGGCGACCCACGGGTAGCGGCGGTGCCACCAATGCGGCGCGATGAATGGCATCAACGCGATGCTCAGAAGCAACGCCACAAACGGCGCGATCCAGAGCGGATTGGGTTGGACAATATGCACAGTCTCCACGTGCCGTATCTTCGACAACGAGGGCGCGATGGTCAAAGCATTTTGACGACGGGTTGGAGAGCTTAGGGGGCGTCTTTCGAACGGGCGTCATATTCAAGTGGTGGAGTCAAGACGTCCGCGTTCGCGGGAAGCAAAGTTGACGCAAGGGTTTTGCTGAGGCATGTTCGCCGCGTCATGCGAACGATCTTGTTTCTGGCCGCGACGGTGTTGTTTTCGTTCACCTCCTTGCAAGTGGACGCAGCGGCAACAAGTGTTCCGTCCGTTTCGGCAAAGACGAGCACGCTGAAAGCGGACCTCGGTGTGCTGCTCGACGGAGTGCATGAAATCGCCGCGCCAGGCGCTCCAGGAACATTGTGTGTTTTTGGTGACGCGGCCTTCCCGGTGGTGGCCGGCAGCACGGGACGAGAGTCGTTGGGGGCGGTGGTGGGAGCAGCGCGGTTTGGCAACGGTCGCGTAGTGGCGTTCAGTCACGACGGCTATCTCGGCGTGAATGCGCTGGGAGAAGCGGACACTGGCACTCTGATGGCTAACGCCGTGCGATGGGCCGCGGCTGGCCGTGCGCTGGCTCCCGGGACGAAGCTTCATGTCGGGCTTTACCGCAAGAAGGGTCTCGTTGAGTTTTTCGACAAGCGTGGTTTCAAGGCGGCCGACG
>JBAZIR010000294.1:0-7767 GCA_041651735.1 Verrucomicrobiia bacterium
CGGACCGCAACCGCGGATGCCGTGGGGTGGGTATTCGCAGGCGCTGACGGCGAGCCGCGCGTCGGCGGCGGTGCGGATCATCGGGAAAATCACGCCGTCCGGCCCCATGTCGAGGATTGGCTTCACCATCACCGGGTCGTTCCACGGCACGCGCACGAAACTCGCGGTCCCGCCGCTGGAGGCCGCCATCAACTGCTCCTGCACATGCGCCTTGGTGAGCGCCGTGTGTTCCATGTCTATCCACAGGAAGTCGAAGCCGGCGAAGCCGAGCATCTCGCTGACGCTGGCGTCGAGCATTGAGACGGCCGCCCCGAACACCGGCTCCTTGCGCTTCAGTTTCTTTTGAATCCGGTCCAATGGCCGCGTGGCCTGTGTCTTGTTCATTGTGCCTCGCAATCCCAAACCGCCACTTCGAACGGCTGCAATTGAAACTCGTGCGGCTGGGCCGTCGACACCGTGACCGGCGGCTTGGCTGCATCGGATTTCCACGGGCTTCTCAGCACATAGCGCCGCGGCGCGCTAGCGGGCAGCTCAAACGCCTGGGCCACATTGAGTTTGAACGTCGCCGGTTGATCGTTGGGGTTGCGCAACGCCAGCGTTGCTTTGCGCCGAGACCAAGCCGCCCATCCATACACTTTGCCAAGTGAGGGATCGCCGCCGACCCAGTGCGAATCGGCCAGCACATCGGCGTTGCGGCGCGACCAATTGGCGGCCTCGGCGAGTGTGTCCCACATGGCGTCGGTCATCAACGACGTGTCTATGTGCAGTTCCGGCATGCAGGTTCCCGTGGCGAAGTAGGAACGGATCTCCGCCGTCACATCCGCCGGCTCGCGACTGACGCCAGGCCCCGCGAGGTCGCCCATCTTTGTAAGGGACATCTTGTGAATGATGATCCCGTGGAGCATCAGGTTGGCGATGGGAACGAGCGGCCCGCGTCGGACGGTGCCTTGGTAAATGGCGTTGTCGCGGTAGGTAATCCACTGCTGGCGGTCCGAGCCTTTGCCGAGCTGGCCGTGATCGTTTTCCTGCCGCCAAATGGCATCGGCCCACAACAACCAGAAGGGCGACGGCCACGTGCCGGCGGTGGGATTGAGGAACACGTTGGGCTTGAGCTGGCGCAGATCATCGCAGAGCCGCAAGAGGCCGAGGACATCACCGGCATACACGCCGGGGCCGGGTAGATTGTTGCCGGCGGCGAAGCGGTCGAACTTGAAGTAATTCACGCCATAATTCCGGACCATGTCGGAGCAGGCTTCACCGAAATGGTTGAAGTATCGCGGTCCAGCCAGCGTCAAGTCCGGCCTCGCTCCTTTCTGAACCGTCTCAAAGCCCATCCGTTGCCCCGCCTCGACACGCGCGGTCCGCCCCGAGTAACCGCCGCTTGGAGACAACCACACGCCCACGCCAGCGCGATATTTCGCGGCTGCTTCGCGCGCGTTCGCAAAGCCGCTGGGGAATCCTTTGTGGAACTTCCACACCAACCCGGGGTCGTCCCATCCATGGTCATGCACGAAGGAATCCATCACCACGCCGCGTTTCTCAACCAGTTCGCGGCCGAACACGGCGATACGGTCCAGCCAGAGTTTCTCCTGTTGTTTGACGTAACGCTCGAACTCCTCCGGCGTGCCCCGAAGCCGGGCGTTCCAGAACCAACGGCCGCCCACCTGCGAAGCGCAGTTGTCATGCAGGAACGTGCGATACGGCACCGGCCGTTCCCGTTCCAGATAGTAGAGGAAACCTCGCCGCGTCTGGCGTTCCGGCGCCACGCCGATGACGCAACTAAACGCGGCGGACCGCTGCGGTTCGACGACCAGCCCATGCGGATATCTGCAACGGATCAACGCCGACCCGTCGGCCGCCGCCATCACTTCATTCCGCGACATGGGATGTTCGACGGCCACAAACGCGTTGCCGGCCAGAACGGGCGAACCGTCCACGCTGCCGGCGACTTCGGCTCCTGGGGCGGCGAGTTCGAGCAGCACCAGTTCGCTCAACTCGACGGTCTGCCGCGTCGCTTGAATCACCACGTGCTGGCGCACGTAGTTGGCCCCATCGCGTAACACCGCGCGCCACAGCACCTCGACGCCCGGCTCCGTCGAGACCAAGCGGGCCGACAACTCCCAACCGCCAGATCGATCGCCCAGCCGCAGCGAACCGTTGTCCGGCTCCAGCCGCTTCAGCGCCGGTAGCGCGGCAAGTTTCAGCCCGGACGCCGCCATCGTACGCGCCCGATGGTCTGGCGGTTGCTTGATAACAAAGTGGAAACACTCGCCATCCGCGAACGAAAGGACGGTGGAAGATTTCCCAAACGTCAACCGGTCCGGTTTGAGCCACCCGCTGTCGAATCTCCAACGCACGGCGATGGCGTCGTTTTCGAGCACCGCACCGGTGGCCGAACAACTCGCTCGCGCCGCGCCGGGCGGCGGCCCGGGATAATCCACGGCTGCCGCCAGCGAAGCCAGCAGGAGCATCATCAAGCTGAGGATGTGTTTCATGGTTCTTCTCCTTCAACTGTCAAAAGCCGCGACTCGGGCTCACCAGTCCCTGCAATGTTTCCCCTTTGGCATAGCGCGCGAGATTGTCCGCGAACCACTTGTTCTTCTTCGCACGGAGGTTCTGCGTGAACCCCGCCGTGTGCGGCGTGAGCAACGCACGCGGTTCGTGCCACAGCGGGCTATCGGCCGGCAACGGCTCCGTTTCGGTGACATCCAACCCGACGCCGGCGAGTTGCCCGCTTCGCAATGCCCCGAGCAGCGCTCTCTCATCAATCACGCCGCCCCGGCCGACGTTGACGATGAAACCGCCGCGCGGCATCAGCTTGAGTTGCTCCTCCGAGATCATCCGGCTTGTGGCCGGCGTCTTTGGCACAGAGCATATCAGCGCGTCCGATTGCCGCAGCAAATCGCCGAGCCGGTCCAGCCCCCACAACGCGCGAACGAAGTCCGGCTTGTCGGCGGGAAATGCATCCACGGCGGTGATTTCCATACCGAAGGCGTTCGCGCGGGAAGCGATGGCGCGACCGATCTTGCCGAACCCGAGAATGCCGAGTCTCATGCCGGAGATTTCCACACCCGTCACCGCCTGCCATTTCCCTTCCCGCTGAAGGTCGCGCTGGAGGTGCAGATTCCGGGCGAGGGCGAACAGGAGCGCGATGGCGTGGTCGGCGACGGTGACCGTAATCGCGCCGCCGAGCGTGGTGAGCAGGATTCCGCTTTTCGCAAACGCGTCATATAACATGGTGTCGGCGCCGGTGGAGTTGAGTTGGACCCAGCGGAGACTATCGGCCTTTGCGAGGTCTTTTTCCGGCAGGGGTCCATACAACACCTCGACGCCCGCAAGATGATCCGCCAGATTCTGGCTTGGTTGGAGGAACGCGAGTTCCACCTCGGCCGGCACCAAGGCTCTCAGGCCCTCATCGGATGGCACGTCGGTTTTCTCGCTGGCCTCGGGGCACCATACCGTCACGAGTGTTTTGATCTTTCTCACGGGCCGTTTCCTTTCCATGAATCCTTTTCCTGCGCGCCATCATCGCGTAGGCTGCCGGGCGGAAGCAACGTCCGGTTCTTGTCTGGTTCGCCAGATTACGTGTCTCAGATTGACATCATGGCCATTTTCAGCACGAACGAAATACACGTGAGTCAATGCTACCTGCGCCGCACGAGCGCGAGTTGGAAGCACGTCCGGCATGTGCATCGCGACATGAACGAACTGTTCCTCGTGCTGAAAGGCTGCCTGAGCGTCGCCACGCCACGCGGCGCGATCGAGGCGCGGGCCAATCAGGTCGTCGTTTATCCCAAGGGACTTGCGCATCTGCCGTCGAGCCATGCGGACGAAGACCTTGAAGTGATCGGCATGGCGTGGACCGGGGAAGTCCTGAAATGGGACGTTGGCAAACTCGTGCAGTATGACAGCCTCGGCCGGCTCCGCCATCAGCTCATGTGGATGCTCGATTCGACGCCCGGCGGAAATATTGACAATGACCCGGTGGCCGACCTGTTGGGCCGCAGCGTGCTGCTTGAGTTCAACCGGCTCTGTGCCGACGACGCTCCCGACATGATCGTGAGGGCGAGGCGGTTCATGCGGGAGAACCTGGAGCGGCCGCTCGGGCTCGAGGAACTCGCTCGCGCAGCCGGGCTGAACCGCTGCTACTTTGCGCGCGCGTTCAAGAAAGCCGCCGGCGAAAGCCCGATGCACGCCCTCGCGAACATGCGGATGGAGGCCGCCCGCGACCTGATCCTTCACACCACGCTGCCGCTGAAGAGCGTTGCCAGCCAGACGGGTTTCGCAGACGAGGCCCACATGTCGCATACGTTCAAGCGGCTGCTGGGCCGGTCGCCCGGCAGTCTGCGCCGAAGAAGCCGCAATCCCGAGTGAGGGGCGGCAACCCGTCCTGCTTCGGTTCCCACGCTTCTAAAAGTGGAGATACTTCACCAGTCCGGTGATGCCCACGGCGATGACGGTGACCAGCACCGCGAGCCGGAAGTTGCGCTCATTGGTTCGCTCTTTCAGCCACAAGCCCAGATGCGCCGTCGCCAGCGCCGGCAGCAATCCCGCGGCCGACAGCAACAACAGGCGGCTGTTCACCATGCCGAGTGCGGTGTAGCTCGCGGCGGCAGTCGCCGCGAGACAAAGGAAGTAGGCAAGCAACGAGCTTCGGAAAACATCCTTCGCCCACTCGCGCGACAAGGCATAGACGACCACGGGGGGGCCCGACTCCGAGATGCTGCCGCCGAGTATGCCGCTGAGCAGGCCGACGGTGGGTTCCGTCGCCGGATGCACGGGAAACCGGACTCGCACTCGCGCAAGAAAGAGAATGCCAAACACGAGGGTGATGATGCTGATGGCTGCGCCGATGATGTGTACGGGCAGGTGTTTGAGAGCGTATGCGCCGATCGGGACGCCGGGCAATCCCCCGATGAGCAACCGGCGCACGGAGCGCCATTCGACGTGACGGCGGCCCTCGCACACCAGGAAGAGGTTCACCGCCAGCATTGTAAAACAATATGCCGGCACCGCCTCGCGCGGTGACATGAAGAGCGCAAACAATGGGATGGCCACCAGCGAGCCGGCGAAGCCCACGGTGGACTGTACCAGCATGCCCAGGCTCGCGATCGCTGCAAAGACGGCAAACTCCGTCATGATTTCTTCAAGAGCTCCAGGTCACGCGCGGCACTGTCGGCGCCGCGGGCCATCAGCTCGTCGCGCGCCTCCTGCCAGAACGCGCGCACCGGCTCCGGCACGGCCGGCGCATCCTGGAAGCGCGCTTCCACAAACACATCGGCCATCCGGCAGGCCAACTCCGGCGTGACAACATCTTCTCCCATGCACAGGCAGTTGGCGTCGTTGACCACGCGCGCCAGCCGCGCGGTCTTCTCGGACTCGCAACTCACGGCGCAAACGCCCTTGAACTTACCCGCCGAGATGCTTGCGCCCGTGCCGCTGCCGCAACAGTTGATGGCCAGTTCGGCTTTGCCGGAATTCAGCGCGTGAGCGATGCGCTGGCCGACAGCGGGGAACTTGCAGAACTGCGCCGTGTCCGGACAACCGACATCAATCACGGTGTGGCCGTGCGCCTGCAAGTGCGTCTTGATCGCTTCCTTGAGCTTGAAGCCTTTCACAACCGAGCCAACGGCGATGTTCATCCTATGCTCCCTTCGATTTCCTGCTCGCTGCCATTCGCCGGCACGCGTCGGCGATGTGTTTCTGGCCGAAACCGTGTTTGTCGAAGAGGTATTGCTCGCTTGCCACTTCACCGAACTGGTTCGGAACGCCCAGCCGGATGACACGCGTTGGGCATTGCTCGGACAAAACCTCACACACCGCGCCGCCGAGGCCGCCCAGGATGTTCTGGTTCTCCACCGTCACCACGCCGTGCGTTTTCTGTGCCGACGCGACGAGTGTGGCGGCGTCGAACGGTTTGACGGACGGATAGTGCAGCAACTCAACCGAGACGCCGGCGCGTGACAGCTCGTCTACGACGTTGCCGGCAAACTGCGTCATGTAGCCGGTCGAGACGAGCGTCACATCCCGGCCTTCGCGCAAGACAATGGCCTTCTCCGGGTTGAATGCATATTCGGTGTCGAAAATCTTCGGGACCTTGGAGCGAATGAGTTGCATGTAGGCCGGCTGGCGGTTCGCGGCCATGAAACGCATCACCGAGCGCAGCTCCAGCGCATCGCATGGACTATAGACGTGCATGTTTGGCATCGCGCGCATGATCGCCAGATCCTGGAAACACATGTGCGTGCCACCGTTTGGCCCAGCGGTGATGCCCGGCGCGGTGCCGACAATCTTCACGTTCATGTTTGCGTAGGCCACGCTGATGGTGACCTGGTCATACACGCGCCGCGTGGCGAAGCAGGTGAAGCTCGCGCAGAACGGCACCTTCCCCTCCGATGCGAGGCCGGCGGCGATGCCGATCATGTTTGCTTCCGCCACACCGATGTTGAGGAAGTTGGCCGGGTGCCGGCTCGACACCGTCGGGTTGGTGCCGGAGGCTTTGCTCAGGTCGGCTTCGAGGCACATCACATTCGGGTTTTGCTCGATGAGTTCGTTCAGTGTCTCGCCATAGACGAAACGCATTTCCATGCTGTGAAAATCTTTCCCCATGTTCGTTCCTCAGTAGGGCAGCGTTGACTTCGCCGTCAGCGAGTTCATGAACTTGTCGCAGGTTGCCTGGTCGGGGACCTTGATGTTGTGGCTCTCGGGCTTGTTCTCGACGAGGCAGCAGCCCTTGGCCTTGATCGTGTGCGCGATAATCATCGCCGGCTTGCCGCGGACGGCGATGGCCGCGTTCAGCGTGTCGTGGATCGAGTCCCAATCGTGGCCATCCATCTCGAACACCTCCCAGCCGAACGCCCGCCATTTATCGCACAACGGCTCCAGCGAGAGCAGAGTGTCGGTGAAATCATCGATCTGCAGCTTGTTGTAATCGGTGATGGCGACGAGGTTGTCGAGCTTGTGGTGCCCGGCGAACATCGCGGCTTCCCAATTCTGCCCCTCGTTGCTCTCGCCGTCGCCGATGATGCAGAATACGCGATGTTTCTTCCCGTCGAGACGCGCGGCATACGCGGCGCCGCAAGCGCACGACAGTCCCTGGCCCAGCGAGCCGGTGGTCATGTCGATGCCTGGGACATGGCGCGCGTCGGCGTGGCTTGGCAGCCGCGTGCCGTCGGCGTTGAGCGTCTTCAGCCACGCCATCGGAAAGAATCCCCGATAGGCGAGCGCCAGATAGAGCACGGGCGCAGCGTGGCCTTTGGAGAGCACGAGCCGGTCGCGATCGTTCCAGCACGGGTTCGTAGGGTCCGTCCGCATGATCCGGTAGTAGAGCGTCATGACGATTTCCACGAGGCTGAGCGCCCCGCCGAGGTGGCCCGAGCCGGCGCGACAGATCATGTCGGTGATGACGTAGCGCCACTCCGCGGCCATCCGGTCAAACTCGGCGCGGTCAAACGCCGGTTGTGCGGCTGAGTTGTCCATCGTGATTCCTTTCAATTGCTCAAGCCAGCCGCTCAAACATCGTCACGAGATCGGCCTCGGTCATTGTTCGCGGATTGTTCCGCATGAGCGGATGAAAACTTTCCTTGGCGAGACTTGGAATGTCTGCCGTCGGAATGCCAGCGTCGCGCAGCGTGCAAGGCAAACCGCCGAGCTGCTTCAACTCGCGAATCAGCGCGGTTAATTCCTCCGTGCTGGCGAGACTCGCGCCGCGCAGGAATGACATCATGCGTTCGCCCATCACAGGCGCGTTGAAACGAATGGCTTCCT
>JBAZIR010000295.1:0-7759 GCA_041651735.1 Verrucomicrobiia bacterium
GTGGCTGACCCTTCACCGTGATGAGGAGCGGTGTGCTGAACGAAAACTTGTTCTTGGCCTGTGTCTCGCGCTTCACCTTCCAGCGGACCTTCCCTGTTGCCTTATCCAAAGCCACGATAGAGGGGTCGGAAGCTGCATCGGCGCAATAGACCAGCTTGTCACCCACCAGAATCGGGGAACCACCGTTGCCATGCGTGGGAGGGTAGCGCAGGCTGTTCATGCGCCAGACGATCTTGCCGTCGAGGTCTAGGCAGGCGGTGCCGTTGTGCCCAAAATGAACATAGAGACGACTGTCCTCCAGCACCGGCGTCGGACTGGCGTGGCTGTTCTTGCCATTCATGGGCTTCGCCTGGGTCTCGGTGGATTTGAACACCTCGGTATTCCACAACACCCGCCCTGTGGCCGCGTCCAGGCATAGCGCGCGCAGGGACGGCCCGCCCTCGCCGTCGGTCTCGGCGGTGGTCAGGAAGATTCGTCCCCGCCGGACGACCGGAGACGACCAGCCGAGCCCGGGAATCGCCTGCTTCCAGGCGACGTTCTTTGCCGCAGACCATTCAATGGGAAGATTCTTCGCTGCCGAAAGGCCCTGGCCGGTGGTCCCGCGAAATTGCGTCCAATCCCCCTGATTAGGGGCCGCCTGTGCCACGAGTACCATCGCCACCGTAGCGACCGTTGCCGCCAATCTGTTCAAACGCTTCATATTCCTGACGATAATTGACTGAATCTGCTTCGTCATTTCAATTCTTCCACGGAAGCGCACACAATTGGCACACTGCACAGTCGCGGGTGGGGCTCAGCACCAGGCATATCGCTTGACCTAAAACGAGCGTTGGCAGATTCTCGCAGGGATGGCACGACCGCTGAGAATCGAAATGGCGAGCGGGCACTATCACGTCACTGCCCGTCGCACTGAACGCAAGCGGGTGTCCCACGACGACAAGAGCGGTTGCGATTTCTGGAGTTGTTGGAGGAATATGTCTGAGGTCGAGGGCGTGTTGCCCAAATCAGCTTCGTGATTGAACATCCTAACGCGGGGCGCAGTCAAAAGCAGCATCATGATGGGGACACTCGAAGCTCAGAAGGATCTGTTCACTTACCACGTCAATCTCGACAAACGCGTCCGCGACAATCACCCGCTGCGCGCCGTCAAGAGCACCATCGACTTTGCCTTCGTCCGCCAGGAAGTCCAGGAACTCTATGGCCACAACGGTCACGAGTCACTCGATCCCGAAGTCATTCTGAAGCTCGTCTTCTTGCTCTTCTACGACAACATTGCCAGCGAGCGCGAACTGATGCGCATGCTGCCCGAACGGCTCGATTACCTGTGGTTTCTTGGCTATGGCCTCGACGAGCCGACCCCCAATCATAGCGTGCTCTCGAAGGCGCGGAAACGCTGGGGCACGGCACTGTTTCAAAAGTTCTTCGTGCGCAGCGTCGGCCAGTGCGTGGCCGCCGGCTTGGTCGATGGCACGAAGATTCACGTCGATTCTTCTCTCAACAATGCCAACGCCTCTTGCGACTCCGTGGTCAAAGGGGGCCCTGAACTCATCACGGCGCTCAAAGCGGCCTACCAAGCCGTCGAGAGCAAACTGGAGGACCCCTCCACGCCCGAATCTTATGAAGCAGTCAATGCCCGGCTGATGAGCACGACCGATCCCGACAGCAGCGTGGTACGCAAAGGCAAAGAACCCGCGCGACCGCGTTACCAGCATCATCGCGCCGTGGATGATGCTCACGGGGTCATCACGGCGATTGAAACCACGCCAGGCCGTGTCGCCGAGAACCAGAAACTGCTGCCGATCATCGTGCAGCATCAAGCCAACAGTGGCATCGCTGCGCAGATCATCGTGGCCGATCACAAGTATGGGACGGTCGAAAACTTTATCGCCTGCCAAGAACGTGAACTGACCACGCACCTGGGCGATGCGCGGGCCAAGCAAAACAATGCGGCCACCCGAGACATCTTTCCGGACACCGACTTTACTTACCAGCCCGCCACGAACACGTATCGCTGTCCGGCCGGCCAGACGATGAAAGCTCGGCGGCTGCATCCAGATCGCCAGACATGGGAATACTACTTGCCGAAGGCCACGTGCGCGGCCTGTGCGCTGCGAGCGCGTTGCACGCGGGCGAAGAACGGCCGCACGGTTCATCGGCACGCGCAGCAAGCGTTGTTGGATCGCGCCCGGGCACAAGCGCACAGCGTGGCGGCGCGGCGGGATCGGTGCCGCCGGCAAACGCTCATCGAAGGCAGTTTTGCGGACGCGGCCAACAATCATGGCTTCAAGCGCGCGCGTTGGCGGCGGCTGTGGCGGGTAGCGATTCAAGACTACGTGATCGCGGCGGTGCAGAACATTCGGATGTTACTCAAGCATAGGATCGAGCCTGTGATTGAGAAGGCGGCGGGGAGGGTTGCCGTGGTTTGCGGAGACTTCTCGACGGCTGAAAATATCCTTGTGGCGATGCAAACGAGGTTGGAAGCTTTCACAGGCTCCAGAGGCGCCGTCCGTGCCGCTGCCGCGAGAGGTTTCGACTCGGGTTTTCTGGGGCGCGGTTGGAGTCTGGCTCGCGCTGAAATCTGATATTTGGGCAACACGCCCTCAACATCAGACGAAGTCAGTGTGGCAGTGAACGATGAAGGTTAAACGGACAATTCAGATTCGGTGGGCGGCTGTTGGGCGACTGCGCGCTGTTGCTGGTGGCGGCGCGGCGGTTGGCGGAGCGAGTGACCGAGGACAAAGCGTTGCAGAAGGCGATGGCGGAGATGATGGAAAGAATGTCTTATGTTGAGATCTGACCCGCGAAACTACGCGAAACTAAGATGAAACGTGTTTCCCATTTATTGGTTGTGTGCTCGTTGGGCGCAATATTGTTCGAGGCATGTGATTCTAGCCAGCGCATTACTCACACTAATGCTAACTCATTTATTGAAGGCGCAATTAGCGTAGTACCTCCTGTTAAATTAAAGACTAGCCGGGAAGGCGTGGAAACATTCGTATCCTATAATGATGGAGGAACGATGATGATCACCATTATCGATTCAGTGGGTAAATCCATTGATGTCTATTGCGATCATCGAATAGGAAAGACGCCGGGGACGATTTATCTCAATGCGTACCCTGACGATCCGGGGAGCATTCGTGTAAAAGACCAAGCTGGATTTAAGAACAAAATCCTGGAGCCTCTACGGCAAAGTTCCCGAGCAATAAGAGATATGGTCGAAGGCCCATGATACATGTTTCCAAATACGCAGCTAGCGCGAGAACGAACGCAGTCGCTAATCAGCCATTGCAGCACAAAGTGATGTGCTGACGGGCATGACTAAACCAAAATCGGGGTCACATTTTTGGATTCAATATTTGACCGACGCGAGCAGGCGATGGCGGAGGCGATGAATAGAATGTCTGAGGTTGAGACCTGATTCCCCCACCGAGGACAGAAGTCAGAGTTCAGAGGTCAGAAGTCGGCCACAAACTGAGAACAGTGATCAGTCGGAGGACAGGATGAACAGGATAAAACCATCCTGTAAATCCTGCCAATCCTGTCAAAGTGCGGCCAGTCGGAAGACGAAAACGGAGAGCGTCTGGAAATCCTTATGCGTGGTTTGCATCGCTGAAATCCAGCATCGCGGGGCGGCGGCGGAATCCGCGAGTCTTGATCGCGGCATAGAGCACGCCTACGGCGAACCAGATGCAGCCCGCGATTTTTGCCGGTTTGGGCAGGCTCCACCATATCAAGAAGCAGAACACCAATGCTATTGCGGGCACCATCAAGTCGGTCAGCCATTTGCGGCGATGACCCGGGGGCGGATTAAACCAGAACGTGCGGATGGCTGCGGCGTTCACACCCATGAAGGCCAGGAAGGCCCCGAAGTTGACCAGCTCGGTGGCCCGTTCGTAGTTCAGCACGAACGCGCCGCCCAGCGCCAGCAGGCCGATCAACCAGATATTCAGCGTCGGCGCGTTGTGAGAATCGAGCCGGCCAAACACGGCTCGAGGCAGCACGTTGTCGCGCCCCATGCTATAGAGCAATCGTGCTGCGCCGACCTGGCTGGTCAGCCCGCTGCCGAAGCACGTCACCGCCATGATCACCGCGATGGCGCTGAAGAGCCACGGCCCGCCCACCACCGTGGCGATGTCCATGAACATCGTCTCTTCGTTGGTGAACTTCTGGAGATCGGGAGAAACTCGCTGGGCCAGATACGCCAGGAGGATCGCGGTCAGCCCTGTCACCAGACAGACCAGCACGGTGGCCAGGGCCCGGTCCGCTTTGGCTCGCGAGCGTCTTCGGCGAGCGTGGTGATGCCGTCGAAGCCGACATAAGCGGCCGCCGCAAACGACGTGGCCATGCACACATCGCCGAAGTTGAACGTGGCTGGATTGTAGAACGGGGCCAGCGACACCAGCCCCGGCCAGCCTGCGGTGTGGAATAGATGACGCACCGCCGCAACGACGAACGCCACCGCCACCGCCACCATCGCGGCCATGAGGATTTGATTGGCCCGCGCGGTGGCGCGGATGCCCCGGGTGTTCAGCACGGTCATGCCCAGCGCGAAAACGAGAACCCAAGCCCAATACGGAACGACCGGCACGAGCCGCCCGGCACTGAGCGCGCCGTAGATCACGTTCACGACGGGGATGATCACGTAGTCCATCACCATCGTCCAACCGGCGAGGAAGCCCAGGTGCGGGTTCAGTCCGCGACCTACGTAAGTGTAGGCCGAGCCTGCCGACGGGTAGAGCGCGGCCATGCGGCCGTAGCTCACCGACGTGACCAACATGGCCCCCATGGCGATCAGGATCGAGGTGGATGTGTGGCCATGCGACCTTGCCGTGGCGACGCCATAGAGACCCATGATGCCCACCGGCTGCAGGAGCACAAGGCCGTAGAATACCAAGTCATTCAGCCCGAGCACGCGCTGCAGTTTCGGCGCAGCGTTGTCCTGCGGAGATGCGCCAGGGACGGCAACGGGAGAGGCGGGAGGTTGACCCATGATTTTCGCAGGGCGGGGTTTCGTGCTTGTCAGCCGGCGGGAGATCGCATTTCGTCCTTGCTCACGCCGCTCCCCGGCGCAGCTCCGCCACGCTTTCGATGACCGTGTCGCCCAAATACCGGATCTGCTTGGCCGAGAGCCCGTAGATCGGCAGGTGGGTGAAGCGGTGATTGAACAGATCCTCGCAGACCGGGCAGCTTGCCTCGATGGCCGCCGTGTCGTAGCCCAGTTGCCGCAGAATCTGGAACTTGTAGAGCGGGCCGAAGTGCGGGATCTGCGTCACCCCGCGCTCGGTCAGCTTGCGCTTCAAATCCTGGATGTCGGCACCGACAACTTGTGGGTCGATCTGCAACTGGTAGAGGTGATGCGTTCCCCGGGTCGTGCCGTGGTCCATGGGCGTGCCGCGCAGACCGGGCACGTGTTGGAATCGGCGATTGAGTTCCCGGGCAGCCGCGCGCCGGACCGCGATGATCTCGTCCACACGATGCAACTGGCTCTCGAGGGCCACCGCCTGGATCTCCGTGGCCGAGTGGTTGCCCGCCACGAACGGGCCGCGCATGCCGTCGATGGCCACCACGTCGTAGAGCCAGTTGGGGATTTTCTTGGAGAGATCCAGCCCCACGAAACGGCTCTTGCCGAATTGATGCCCGAACCGGGTATTGGTCACGAGGATGCCACCCTCGCCCAGGGCGTTGATGTTCTTCACCTCGTGGAAACTGTAGGCGCCGAAATGGCCGATCGTGCCCAGACGCCGGCCGCGATAGCTGCCGCCGAACCCGTGGGCCGCGTCCTCCAGAACGATCAGGCCGTGTTGCCGGGCCAGACGCATGATCGGCGCCATGTCCACCGGCCAGCCGCCAATGTGGACCGGCACAATCATCCGCGTGCGGGGCGTGATCTTGCGTGCCACGTCGGCCGGGTCGATGTTGAGCGTCCGCGGATCCAGATCCGCCAGCACCACCTTGGCGCCGATCGAAAGCGGATAGACAATCGTGGCGATGAAGGTGATGGCCGGCACAATCACCTCGTCGCCTGGGGCCAGGCCGGCCATCTTGTAGGCGATCTCGAACCCCGCCGTGGCATTGGTCAGGAACAAGGCGTGCCGGACGCTGAGATACTTCTGGACCGCCTGTTCGAGCTCCTTCACGCGATTGCCCAGGGTAAGCTTGGTGGCCAGATTCCCAGCGGCCGCCAGTCCGCCGATTGCCCGCCGCACCTCGGCCAGCTTGCGGCGGTAAGCGGCCTGATTGCCTTGGGCCACGGGCACCAGGAACTCGACGACCTTCATCACGTCGTCCGGCCGCATGGGTTCGCCGACAGCCGGCCAGCCGATTTTGGCCGCGCCGGTTGCGTAGCGGAAATCTGAAATCTGGGTTTTCTTCTCCCGCTTCATAAGGCCTCCTTCTGTAATCGAGTTCGCTCTCCGGCCATGTTCACGAGCATACCCTCTCCCGACTTGGTTCTGCAACATCAGGTCACGAACGCTCGCCGGCAGAAAAGAGTGCGACCGTGTTCAGTGGTCAGCCGTCAGTCGGAAAACGGAGGACAGGATGAACAGGATATAACGCATCCTGTAAATCCTGCCAATCCTGTCAGAGTGCGGCCAGTCGGAAGATGAAAATGGAAAGCACCTCGTGTAAGTTCGCGAAAAAGTTGTCTATTTCAGGCATGTCAGATGTCAAAAACTGAACCGCGCTGCTTCCTGTAATCCCCCTCTGTCGTCGCCGTTGCAAGTTTCGTTTAAAGGGAGCAAATTCCACGTCCTGCAACCTTCGATTTGAACAGTTGGCATGCATACAAGTTGTACAGTTAGGCGAGTCTGAGAATGACTGCACCCGAAACCATTGAACAACAGCTGGCAAATGCACTTGCCGAGTGTCAACGGTTGCGTGAAGAGAACCGGCAGCTACGCCAAACAGCAGAACTGGTTCATACCCAACAGCGACATCCACCATCACCACCGACGACGACCCCCTGTCTTGCAACGGCGGCAATCACAGCCAAGTCCAGTTCGTCAGAAAAGATAATACTGTTCCGGAACCTTTTCCGTGGACGAGAGGACGTTTACGCCGTGCGATGGGAAGGGCGCAACGGGAAGACCGGGTATTCGCCAGCCTATCGCAGGGTGTGGGGCGGATCTTTTCAAAAGAAGTCTGACGAACCAAAAGAGTATTTTCCGTTAACGGATCACGTCATTCAGAACCACTTGACTGGAAAACTGACCATTGGCGTTTATCCGCTTTTGACCGATGAAACGTGCTGGCTTCTGGCCGCCGACTTCGACAAGACCGGTTGGCAGGATGATGTGCGGGCTTTTCTTGAAACCTGTCGCGAGTGGAATGTCCCGACCGTCATCGAACGGTCTCGCTCGGGTCGGGGTGGCCACGTCTGGGTGTTCTTTGAAGCAGCGTTATCAGCAAGACTTGCGCGAAAACTCGGCGCTGCAATTCTCACCCGCACGATGGAGAGGCGGCATCAGGTCGGTCTCGACTCGTACGACCGCTTCTTTCCGAACCAGGACACGATGCCCAAGGGCGGTTTCGGCAATCTGATTGCGCTTCCGCTACAATACCTGCCACGAAGCAACGGAAACAGCGTCTTCTTGAATGCAGACTTCGTTCCTTATCCCGACCAGTGGGAATTCCTCTCAAGCGTCCGGCGGATGCAGTTTGCTGAAGTGGAAGCTATCGTTCAGGTGGCGGAACGCGACGGCAAGATCATTGGCGTGCGGCGAAGCATTAGCGATGAGGATGTTGGGGTTGACCC